>JAZNDJ010000113.1:0-13728 GCA_045588045.1 Faecousia sp. | reverse complement strand
ATTTACAACATAATGCGAATTATGTGGTTTTCTTTTTTTCTATACGACAAGTCCCAGGCGTTCAATTTTGCGGCGGTGCTCAAAACCGGTAGTCATAATATAGATTCGGGTGGTGTTAATGGAGCTGTGTCCCAAAATATCCGCCAACTTAGCGATATCTTTTTCAATGCCGTAAAATGTCCGTGCGAACAGCTTACGCAGGTTGTGTGGGAAGACCTTAGAGGCCTTGACTCCTGCAGCCTCGCAAAGCTTTTTCATCGCAGCCCAAATATTACTGCGATTGAGTGTTTTGCCGGACCGCGTAATAAAGATGGCTCCAGCAGCAATGCTGTGTCGCTTGGCGTAATTTAATAGAAGGTTTTTTAGTTTGCCCGGAACGAGAATCGTCCGGGTTTTGTTTTTGCAATCCACAGTGACCTCTCCGTGTCGTATTGCTTCCACCGTAAAATACTGCAATTCAGAAACGCGGATACCGGTTCCGCAGATGGTCTGGATTACCAGATTCAGCTGTTCATTCTTTTTAGATGCCTGTAACAGCCGCAGATACTCTGCTTTCGTCAGCTCCTTATCTTCAGCGCAGTAGGTCTGCCGTTGCATTCGGATGTTCTTTACCTTGCAGTTGGACAGTCCCAGAAACTCCAGCAGGCAGTTTACGCTTGCCAGCATAGAGTTAATAGACCGGACGGCGTACCCTTGCTCCACCAAATACTTTTTCCAATCTACCACAAGTTCCTTGGAAATTTCGTTGCCGCTTGTATATTTGCAAAATGTCTGAACATCTCGCAGATATTTTTCTTGTGTTGCCGCACTTTTCTCCTCACAACGGAGATAATTGCCAAATTCACAGATTGCATCGTTTGTTAAAATCATATAGTTGCCTCCATTAGGTGATAATTATATTGTACCCTAAATTCAGTAAATAAGATGCTCTCCCATTATTTTTAATAGGATATGGGTTGGTTTTGTACCTTACTAATTGTGGGCAGTGACCTCCACAACAGCGGTGGGCAAATTGGCGTTGTAGCGGGAAAGACCGTCCGCTTCGCCGATCCGGGTGTTGCTAGTGTAAATATGTGCTGCGCTTTCCTCTCCACACAGGACCGCTCGCTTGGAAAACACAGCCAGGCCGTAAAGAGCCGCGGGCCGTGTGTTGCCAACAGTGGCATCTGCAAGGATCCGGTAGAAGAATGTAACGTCGATGCAGTAGTGGTTGCGGTCAAAAGCCACCGGCTCCACATCAATATACGTGTACAGCAGATCGGCGCAGCGGACCTTTGCGCCGGCGGCTGTGTCTAAAAGTGCCTGCGAACTTTCCGTCAAGTATACCCGCAGGTCCTCGATGCAGTCCTTATCCCGACAACTGTCGGTGATCTTCTTGGTATGGATTGCTAGTGCCTGGCGCAGATCATCGAAGCTGCAGCGCAGACCTTCCTGGCAATGCTCGGACATAATGGATACCTCCCAGTAATACTGTGATCAATAAGCAAGATCGCTTATAGGACAGTTTATGCAGGATGTATCGGTCTGTGCATCAAAGCCCCCCGTGTCGTGATGGCACAGGGGGCAGGGTGTGTTATTGGTTGAGAAAATGTGTTACTGCCCCATAACGTGCTGCAGTAAGGTGACGTTGTTGATCAAAACACCATCTGGCTTATAGCTAAGGATAACTGTTGAAAATCTCCTCCTGCCTATTCTGGCGGGAGGAGATCTGATTTATCTTATTTTCTGCTTGCGGCGAAAGGGAAGACACTTGTTTTGAAGGTAGTAAATGATGCAAAAAACGATATACGCCCCCAGACATAGGGCAAAAATATAAATTGGTGTACTGATGTACCAGCCAAACCATTCGGAGAACTGCTTAAAGACGATAATTGGCGAATTACCGGGACCTACAAAGAACATATTCATACTCTCTCCCAGTCCGAATTGCACAATGCAGTTGAGGGCAAAGGCAACTCCGCACAAGGCAATAAATGTGTAAGTGGCTCCCGCATAGTCTGACTTCTGATTGCCGCCTCGCTTAGAAAAGCAAATGAACAAGCCAATAAACACCAGCAACATATGCCAAACGCAGGCATGAACCGTAAGAAACCAGTGGTCCAGCAACAAGCCTGAGGGCTCCACAAAAGAGATTGCTCCTCCTAGAAGGTTATATAGCACCATAAAACTGTACATACCTCTTTGCAATTTTCCTTGCTTTAGCCAAGGGACGATCAGACACATATACATGGGTATGCTGCAGAGCTGAAACGGAAAATCACCCCAGGAGTACCGGTTGTCCATCATCACAAAGTAATAGAACAGTTGCTTAAACACTTCGGATGCAACCAGCACAAGACCGACTGTGAAGAGGATCCACCTTGCGGCTTTGTCATTCACACCACGCAGCTTCCATGCGGCAATGCCGCAGACAAGGAAACCAATCAGTGTATATAGAATATGAAAAGCCCCGTATGACGGAAACGGCTCCATCGGCCAGGATATCGATTCAAAGAAAGAATCTAATACTTCTACCATTTGATTTGTCTCCTTCTCTTTATATCAAGACTACCGACATAGTACTACATGTTTTGTCGGATATCAATATGACTAGGCAATTCTTAATAAACCCTCAATGAAATCTGAGGAAGATCAATGCGTCCTTATAATATCAGCCGGTACGAAAGGACTGTTAGACAGAATGGGAATTTGTTAGATAAAATCGCAAAAGGTTCGAATCCATTTGGGCAGCTCGTTGAGCTGCGCCGCCCAGACGGAAACGAACTGACAATTTAATAATGGGACCGGAAATTAAAAATGCCGCGATTTACGGTGAAATCACGGCATTTGGCACCCCAGAGAGGACTCTAACCTCCGACCTATCGCTTAGGAGGCGATTGCTCTATACAACTGAGCTACTGGGGCATATATTTAGCATTGTACCGAAAAAAATATAAACTGTCAACCGAAAACGGGTTCTTTTTCATGTCCAGACGCATATAGTAGTATGAGTTGAAAGGAGGTGCACTTATGAAAGAGACGCCTATTGATCTGGACGATCTGATTTTCGGAGCCGGCGACGGTTTGCCCAGCGACCGCTGAGGAGGTAATCTAATGATAGTATTGGCTTCTCCCCATTGCGTACCGTGCGTGATGGGGAGATGATGCTGTTTCATTATATCCATATTCGTGCTTTCCTCTTTACAGAACGGAAAAAATCGGCTATAATAAACCAAAATATATTTACAGAAGCGAGGGTACAAGCCCATGAATATTGAATTTGATTCCTATAAGCAGAAGCTTGGTGAGATCAGACCGGCCCTGGAGGACCTTGCGGATTCTCTGAATATCGAAGGCCTGCGCAATGAACTGGAGCGGCTGCATGCAATGCAGGAGGCCCCCGGCTTTTGGGACAACCCCGAAAAGAGCCAGCAGGTGGTCGTAAAGACAAAGACCGCTGAGAATAAGATTGAGAACTATGAGAACATGCTTTCCTCCTGGGATGACCTCATGACCATTTGCGAGATGGCTGCCGAGGAGGATGACGATACCATGCTGGAGGAGCTGAAGGAAGGTTTTCAGAAGCTCAGTGAAGATATGGAGCGTTGCCGCCTGCAGACCCTGCTGACTGGCACCTACGACAGCAATAATGCCATGGTCAGCTTCCAGGCTGGTGCCGGCGGCACGGAGGCCCAGGACTGGTGCCAGATGCTTTACCGTATGTATACCCGCTGGGCCGAAGCCCACGGCTATACCTATAAGATCATGGATTACCAGGAAGGCGACGAAGCCGGCCTGAAATCCGCCGATATCTTGATCGAGGGTGACAATGCCTACGGCTTCCTGAAGGGTGAAAACGGCGTTCACCGACTTGTTCGCGTCTCTCCTTTTGATGCCAACGCCCGCCGTCAGACCTCCTTTGCTGCCATTGAGGTGATTCCGGATATTCAGGATGACAGCCAGGACGTGGAGATCAAATCCGAGGACTACGAAATGCAGGTGTTCCGCTCCTCCGGTGCCGGCGGTCAGCACATCAACAAAACATCCTCCGCAGTCCGATTGATCCACAAGGCCACGGGTATCGTGGTGGCCTGTCAGACCGAGCGTAGCCAGTTCCAAAACAAGGAGAACTGTCTGCGTATGCTTCGCAGCAAGCTGGTGGAGATCAAGGAGCGGGAGCATCTGGACAAGATCTCCGATATTAAGGGTGTTCAAAAGAAGATCGAGTGGGGCAGCCAGATCCGCAACTATGTCTTTATGCCGTACACCCTTGTGAAGGATACTCGCACCGGCTGCGAGACATCCAATGTCAACGCAGTTATGGATGGGGCGCTGGATCCCTTTATCAATGCCTACCTGACCTGTGCTGCTACCGGAAATTGGGTCACAAAATAAGAGAAAAAATTCCAAATAGCCCTTGAATTTTGTAAATACCTGTGTTATAATATCGCCTGTTATAACCCTGACTATGGGAAAATGTGTTTATCCGCAGCATGCGGTTTTAATGCTGTCGGAGGGAGGTTAGTCAAATGGATGAAGTTTTGGAGATCGTCAAGATCGTTTTGATTGTTTTGGAGGTCATCACCAGCTTGGCAATGGTCGTTGTCATTCTGGTCCAGTCCGGTAAGCAGTCCGGCTTGTCCGGTGCTATTTCCGGAAATTCCGACTCCTATATGAGCAAGAGCGGCAAAGGCGGCTTGGACAAAGTCCTGGCAAAGTCCACCAAGTGGCTTGCATTGGCTTGGGTTCTGCTGACCCTGGCGTTGGCTTTGATCTCGTTCTAAGAAATCTGACCACAGACAGTCATGTCTGTGGTCCTTTCTTTTTTCCAAGTGGACAATTGGAGCGGTGTGTGCTATCATAAGCATATCTTACAGCAAGGAGATTTCCTATGGATGCAGTTAAATTAGCCGGATTGGAACCGGCTTCTGTTTTTTTCTATTTTGAGCAGCTTTGCGCGATTCCTCACGGCTCCGGTAATACCAAGAAGATCAGTGATTATCTGGTTTCCTTTGCAAAAGAACATGACCTGCGCTATATCCAGGATGAAGCGAATAACGTGATTCTCTTTCAGGAGGGTACCTGCGGCTTGGAAGACCACGCACCTGTGATCATTCAGGGCCATATGGACATGGTCTGTGAGCAGGATGCCGATTGTCGCATTGATATGCAAACAGAGGGCTTGGATATTACCCACGACGGTGCATACATCTATGCCAGGGGAACAACATTGGGTGGTGATGACGGCATTGCCATCGCCTATGCCCTGGCGATCCTGGCGGACAAATCGATTCCACATCCGCCGCTGGAGGTGGTTATCACCGTGGATGAGGAGATTGGCATGCTCGGCGCCGATGCGATTGATCTTTCTATGCTCAAGGGCAGAAAACTGTTGAACATCGACTCTGAGGAGGAGGGGATCTTCACCGTATCCTGTGCAGGCGGTGCAACAGCTGTGCTGACGCTTCCTGCGGACCGCCATCCTGTGTATGGACCCTGTATCAAGCTCTGTGTGGATGGCCTCCAGGGTGGTCACTCTGGCGTGGAGATCCACAAGAACCGGGCAAACGCAAATAAGATCATGGGTGAACTGTTAAGTCGTGTGCAGGCCATTATGCCCATATGTATCACGTCCTTCAGCGGTGGCGCAAAGGACAATGCGATCCCCAGAGCCTGCCAGGCTACCTTTGTTGCCTTAGGTATGAATCCGGAGCGGATCAACGATATTGCTGCACAGCTACAGCAGGAAGTACGGCAGCAGTATGACGAACCGGATGCGGTCATTTGGGGGGACAATGTGGAAGCACTTGGTGGCAATGCAATGTCTGCCGATCAAACTGCTAAGCTGATCGCCCTGCTTTGCGCCACACCCAACGGTGTGCAGGTTATGAGCGAGGATATCCCTGGTCTGGTACAGACCAGCCTGAATTTGGGCATAGCCTGCCTGCAGGCTGAGATGAAGCTGACCTTCTCCGTTCGCAGCAGCGTCAATGCCGAAAAACTGCAATTATTGCAAAAACTGCGTGAGCTCGTGGAGTTTTACGATGGCAGCTATACCCAAATGGGCGACTATCCCGCCTGGGAATATCGGCAGGACTCCGATCTTCGGGATACGATGGTCACGGTGTACCGCGCAATGTTTGGTGCAGAACCCCAGGTAGTCGCCATTCATGCGGGCCTGGAGTGTGGTTTGCTGGGAGAAAAACTCCCCGGTCTGGATTGCGTGTCTATTGGCCCGGAAATGCATGACATCCACACCAGCCGTGAGCGCTTGGGCATTGCATCCACAAAGCGTACTTGGGAATTCTTGCAGGAAGTGCTGCGCGAGCTGTAACATAAACCGATCCCTGTCCCCAACTTCGGGGACAGGGATTGTTTGTATCAGTTAAGAAATTTTGGCGCGCGATAAGCCGGCTACCAGCCCCTTGATCCAAATAACATCCTCCTTGCCCAGTACGCGGAACAAAAATAGCAGACACGGCAACACCGCAAGGAAAGCACCTCCACGCAGAACCGGGGTGTCCACAAAGGATGCTGCCAGAACGGCCAATACTGTGCACAGGAGCATCATGGCCGATGAACGAAGGTCCACGCCGCTGCCGGAGATCTTCATGAGCCGCCGCAGGCTGAGAATAAAATTGATCAAGTGGGTCACGAGGAAGCTTGCAAAATATCCGTGCATCCCAAGCCTGGGCAGCAGTAAATACAGAAAGGCGACATCCATGGCAGAAGTCAGGATGTTGTAACGGACGCAGGCCTTTTGTTGTCCCAGCCCCTTGGTCATGGCATCGGTTATGGCATCGCAGTAGAGCATGGGGATCAGCAGGGCGTAAAGCCGCAGATAGCTTCCTGCTGCCGCATTGCTATACAGTGCCAGACAAAGGTCTTCTGCCAGCAAAAATTCCACGCCACCGAATATGCAGCCATACAGCAGCACAACCCGCAGACTGCGGCGTACCAAATACCGTACGCGCTCTGTGCTGCCGGCAGCTGCACACCGGGCAAGTTCCGGGATCAAAAGCTCTGCCAGTCCGAAAACGATGGCGGCGGGAAACATCAGTACAGGGAACACCATGCCGCACACGGTACCGAAAAGTGCCAGCGGGTCGCCTGTGCCCGGATATAATGCCAGCCGCTTTGGTACCATCAGGTTTTCGGTAGTGGAGATACCGGCTTTTACATCGTCGGCGAGGGCAAGGGGTACGGCAACTTCTAAAAGCCGTTTTCTGACCGGGATCCTCGGACCTGATTCAGCGCGTTCGCGCAGCCGCAGAACGACCAGGCACACCAAAGTCAGGCAAGCACTGACACCGCTGCCCAGAACCACACTTTGGCAGGCCTTGGCCGGGTCTGTGCCTGCCCAAACCGTCAGCACTGCCATGGTCGTTGCCATATACAAAAGCTGCTCGACAACCTCCACGGCCGCCAGGGTCCCGATACGATTGGCGGCGGTAAAATAGCCAGTCATAACACCGCACAGGCAGCATACAGGCAAAAAACCTGCATATAGCCGAATGGCACCAATCGTACGAATATCACCGATCCAATTTTGTGCCAAAAACGGGGCGCCCAAATACAGGAGTAGAGCAATTACACCGCTGCAGGCAATACTGTAGCCAAAGCAGCCCGACAGCACCCATGTCACATTCTGCGGCCGTTTTTTTCCCAGCTCCTCTGCTGTCAGGTACATGGTGGCTGTCCGCACCCCAGCCATCCCGGCGGTCATGGCCAGCATGCCAACGGACATCACAAGCTGTAAAAGACCCACACCTGCTGCCCCGATGCGGCCGGAAATGTATACCTGGAACGATGTGGAAACAAACCGCAGCAGCAGATTGACGCCTGTCAGGAGCAATGCACTGTAGAAGATCGGTAGCTTTGCGCGCAATTAAATCCCCCCTGTCCACACAATACGTGGACAAGGAGGGATTTAGACCTTATTGACCGGTTATGTGGTTGCATAGCGTGGAAAGGGGACACAGGCAGCAGTTCGGATTCCGTGCAGTGCAGATCTCCCGGCCAAACAGCACAATCCGATGGCAGAAATCGCTGCTTTCCTCCGGCGGCAGCACAGCGCGGAGCTGTTGCTCGACCTTTTGCGGATCTTTACCCTGGGACAGACCAAGGCGCGCACAAATGCGAATACAGTGGGTGTCGCACACTACACTGCCCGGTACGGCGTATAGGTCGCCCAGCAGAAGATTGGCGGTCTTTCGCCCGACACCGGGCAGCTTCAGCAGCTCATCCATGGTTCCGGGGACTTTTCCACCGTGCTGTGACAGGAGCATTTGACAAGCTAAAACGATGTCCTTTGCTTTTTGTCGAAAGAAGCCACAGGAATGGATATAACCTTCCACATCGGAAATATTGGCATTTGCCATGGATTCCAAGGTCGGATAAGCAGCAAACAGCGCAGGTGTTACCAGATTGACCCTGGCATCTGTGCACTGAGCGGAAAGGCGCACGGCAATCATTAATTCGTAGTCTTTGTTATAATGCAGCGCGCACAGGGCATCGGGGTACTGCTGCTTTAAAATATGGATAACAGACTTTGCCTTCTCTTTCATTCGGATGTCCTCCAGGTGATCTTTCTGCTATACTACCATAGATTTGACATAAAGGAAAGAAAGTTTTTATTATTCCGCAGACAGGATCTCAGCACTTAGGGCAGATACTTCGTACGCCACCCGTTCCTCGGGGCCGTTATCTGTTAGCTTTGTGTAGGTTCTGCTTTGGAGTCTGCCGCAGATCCGAACCTGATCCCGTGTATGACAGGTGGAAATTTCCTGTGCAGTCCGTCCCCACAGAATACAGGGCAAGTAGTCTGCGCGGCGAAAAACACGGGGCACAGCCAGCATCACATCGCAGATCTCCCGTCCGAGGGGTGTGCGTCGGAAGATCGGCTCCCGACACAGAGCACCCTCCAGAACGACATCGTTAATGGCGTCGCCATCTTCTACTGTAATGGCCGTGGCAAAGATAAAGATCAGAAGGTGACGTTTTCCGTCCGTTCGCTGGTTGTGGGAGCGTATTTGTCCACACACTGTGATCATACTGCCGGCGCAGGGGTCGATCTCATCAAAAAGCTGCTTCTGCACGATTACAGGCAGGTAATCCACTACGCCTGAAAGCCGGGGCACCTCCAGGATAAACCGATAAAACTGCCGTCCGTGATTCTCGTGGGAAAAGCGGGGCAGCTCGTGGAGTGTGCCCCGTGCCGTTATGGTGTTGTTCGTGTGTTCCATAGTACCACCTCAAAATACAGATGTATGGAACATTCTATGGCCGTGCAGAGAAAAAGAGAACAGGCATCACCTGGGAGGTGATGCCTGCGGCCTTATTTGTGTTTCTTCTTTTGAACAGGCTTTTTGCCGGTAGCTACCTTTTGATTCGGATGCCTGGGCAGCGGCTTTGGTGGGGGAGCGGACGGCCTTTGCCTTGGGGGAACAGCCCGGATCAGACATTTCGAACCGGAACCGATCAGATCTTCCCGGTGGGCCTTTAGCAGTGCTTCCCGGACTAAATAGTAGTTTTTAGGATTTCTGTATTGAATAAGGGCTCGCTGCATGGCCTTTTCGTGGGGATCAGTGGGCACATAAACCTTGTCCATGGTTCTGGGATCCAATCCGGTATAGTACATAACTGTGGACAGGGTGGATGGGGTAGGGTAGAAATCCTGCACTTGCTCCGGATTATAACCCATATCCCGGATGTACTCCGCCAGCTCTATGGCCTCCTTCAATGTGGAGCCGGGATGACTGGACATAAGATACGGCACAAGAAACTGATTCATTGCATATTGCTTGTTGAGTGCGAAATATTTATCCACAAACCGGTTATAAACGCAATTGCGTGGCTTTCCCATCCGGTCAAGAACTGCGTCCGCAACATGCTCCGGTGCGACCTTCAGCTGTCCGGAAATATGGTGCTGTACCAGCTCCTTAAAGAAGGTATCCTTCTTGTCTGCCAGCAAATAATCAAACCGGATTCCACTACGAACAAAAACCTTTTTTACTCCGGGGATCTTTCTGAGCTTTCTCAGAAGCGTGATATAGTCGCTGTGATCGGCACGCATATTTTTGCAGGGAGTCGGGTACAGACATTGCCGTCCACCGCAGGCTCCTTTTGTCAGCTGCTTTTCGCAGGCCGGGTGACGGAAGTTGGCAGTAGGGCCGCCAACATCATGGATGTAGCCTTTGAATGTCGGGTCCTTCACCATAAGCTCTGCTTCTTTGATAATGGATTCGTGACTACGGACCTGGATGATCCGACCCTGGTGGAAGGTCAGGGCGCAGAAGGAGCAGGCACCGAAGCAGCCCCGATTGCTCACAAGGCTGAATTTTACTTCTTCAATGGCAGGTACGCCACCTGCCTTTGTATAGCTTGGATGCCATGTGCGCATATAGGGCAGGTCGTAGATGCCATCCATCTCTTGGGTGGTCAGCGGCTTCTGCGGTGGGTTTTGCACTACATATTCCTTGCCGTATGGCTCTGCCAAACGTTTTGCTGTGAAGGGATCGCAGTTGCCGTACTGGACCTTAAAGCTTTCAGCATAGCAGTGCTTATTCCTTTTCAGTTCGTCGTAAGATGGCAGCATCACAGTCGGAAGGCTGTCGTCGAGCTGCTCTGTGCGGAAAACCGTCCCATCAATGTAGGTAATATCCCGGATGTTCAGACCGGAGTTCAGGGCATCAGCTGCTTCAACAATGCTTTTTTCACCCATTCCGTATAGCAGCAGATCTGCCTGCGCATCCATCAGAATGGACCGTTTCATGCTCTCAGACCAGTAATCGTAGTGTGCAAGGCGGCGCAAACTTGCCTCAATACCGCCGATCAGGATGGGGACATCCTTGTAGGTCTGCCGGATCAAATTGCAGTATACGACGGTTGCGTAGTCGGGCCGTTTTCCCATAACACCGCCGGGGGTAAATGCGTCGGTTTTTCTCCGATGCTTGGTCACAGAATAATGGTTGACCATGGAATCCATGTTGCCGCCGGACACCAAAAATCCCAGTCTGGGTCGCCCAAAAACATCAATGGAGGACGAATCCTTCCAGTTTGGTTGTGAGATAATGCCCACGGTATAGCCGGCATGCTCCAGGACACGGCTGATAATGGCATGGCCGAAGGAGGGATGGTCCACATAAGCATCGCCGATCACATATACAAAGTCACAGCATTCCCAGCCCCGGTCCAGCATTTCTTTTTTGGAAACAGGAAGAAAGTCCATAGGGGTCCTCCAAAAAATATTTTTCATATTATAGCATTGAAAGGCCAAAAAGAAAACCCCCGCCGGACGTTTTTCCGGCGGGGAAGTCATTACACATTAAACAGGAAGTTGACGATGTCGCCGTCCTTCATAACATATTCCTTGCCTTCACTGCGAACAAGACCCTTTGCCTTTGCATTTGCCATTGTGCCGCAGGCCTTCATGTCCTCAAAGGCGATGACCTCTGCACGGATAAAGCCCCGTTCGAAATCGGTGTGGATCTTGCCTGCAGCCTGGGGAGCTTTTGTGCCCTTCTTAATTGTCCAGGCGCGGCATTCGTCACTGCCAGCAGTCAGAAAAGAGATCAGGCCGAGCAGTGCGTAGGAACTCTTGATCAGCTTGTCCAGACCGGATTCATTGACACCCAGCTCCTCCATAAACATAGCTTTTTCCTCGGGATCGTCCAGCTCCGCAATGTCAGCCTCCAGCTTTGCGCAAATGGGGATCAGCTGACTGCCTTCCTCATCAGCAAGGGCCTTGACTGCCACATAATGGCGATTGTTTTCCGGCTCGTTGATTTCGCTTTCAGCCAGATTTCCAACATAAATCGTCTTTTTGAGAGTTAGTAGATCAGAGGTGGCGATCAGTGCCATATCATCCTCAGAGCCGTCAAAGGTGCGGGCCAGCTTGCCTTGATTCAGATGCTGCAGCAGCTGTGCGAAAAGCTCTGCTTCCCGCGCAAATTTCTTGTCGCCGCCCTTCATGGCTTTCTGTGCTTTGTCGATCCGACGCTCCACCATCTCAATGTCAGCCATGACCAGTTCCAGATTGATGATCTCGATATCCCGCAGAGGATCGGTGCTGCCTTCCACGTGGGTGACGTTGGAATCCTCAAAGCAGCGAACAACATGGACGATGGCATCAGTGGTGCGGATGTTGCTCAGAAACTTGTTGCCCAGTCCCTCACCCTTGGAAGCGCCCTTCACAAGACCTGCAATGTCTACGAATTCGATTACTGCAGGAGTCAGCTTCTTGGGACTATGCAGCGCAGCCAGCCAGTCCAGCCGTTCGTCGGGAACGGAAACAACACCCACATTGGGGTCTATGGTACAGAACGCATAGTTGTCGGCAGGAACGCCTGCGTTGGTAATGGCATTAAACAGAGTGGACTTGCCCACATTCGGCAACCCAACGATACCTAATTTCATTTTCTCATATTCTCCTTCAAAAAATCCTTTATTTGCAAGGGCTTTCGGCATTTGGCACTTTTGGGTTTACGCCATTTTTACGCCATTTTGCTATGGAATAGCATAGACTTTTATGCCGATACCCCATTTTTCTCAAATTGCTTCACAGCTTGATCCATGGCCTCGTCCGTTACGTGAACGTATCGATCCATGGTAGTTTGGATGCTGGCGTGACCCAGCAATTTTTGCAGCACCTTCGGCTGCATTCCGCTTTCAATGGCGCGGGTCGCATAGGTGTGACGGAGCGCGTGCATACAAAAGCGTTCAATCCCTGCTTCGTCGCAGAGTTTGTACAGATGGGCATCATAAGAGCTGTTCTTCGCCGGTGCTCCGGTGCGATAGTTGATAAAGACAAGATCACGCATCACAAGTTTGGATGTATGTCCTGTGCGACGATCCATATATTCCAAGACCTCCGATAGGATAGGGGACTCCTTGCGACCCTCACGGCTCTCCCAGACACTTTTGAGAATTTCGTAAGCCCTGTCCGTTAACGGAATGGTTCGATAGCTCTGAGGCGTCTTGGGCGGTCCTGCACGCCAGGTCTGACTGTTGTAACGAAACTCCAATGTCTTGTTTACGGTCAGGGTACGCTTCTCAAAATCAATCGCATCCCAGGTCAGACCGATCAATTCGCCTGTTCGCAAACCGGTTTCCAAAATTAACGCATACTGGTTGTAGTTATGAGAGCGTTTCGCTTGCTCAAGGAAGATCCGTTGCTCGTCCCGTGTGAGGAATTTGATGTCATCCTTTGCGCGGACGGGCTTTGTATAGCGAACGCCGTCCATGGGGTGCTTTCTGATCAAGTCATTCATTTTTGCTGCCTTAAACATCGTACCCATAGTGATGTAAGTTTGACGGATGGTAGAGCCGGCATAATCGGCATCCATCAGAATGAACACCTTTTTGCAGTGCATCGGCTTTACATTGGACAGATACATCTTTCCTATCACAGGTTGGATGTTCCGAATATATCGCTCTCGGTAATTGCGGATCGTGTTGGGAGCTAAGTCGCCAACAATATTCTCAATCCAAAATTCAAACCATTCGTCAACGGTGGTTTCGGTCGCTATAAAGACTTCTTCGTGCTTGTCCGCGTATTTCGCGTCCTCCATCCAGTTACGTGCTTCCGGAAGTGTTTGGAAATATTTCTCGTGTCGCTTTCCTGCTTTATCAATATACCTTGCGCTGTATCGACCATCCTTTCTTTGGTAGATACCCTTACCACATTCTTTGCCTTTGAGATTCTTTCCCATAGATGAACTCCTTTCCGCCTTGGCGAAAAAGAGCACA
>JAZNDJ010000112.1:0-3275 GCA_045588045.1 Faecousia sp. | reverse complement strand
ATTTCTGCACCGTTTTTGAAATGGAACATCAGGCGCCCACCAGCGTACACCGTTACATGGTCGACTACAGTATTCCATAGGGCATCCGTGAAGGTGATGTCCAGTAGATCCAATTCTGCCAAAGCATCCAGGCAGCTACCGACTGCCTCAGCCTGGATCTGCCGACGTTCTTTCTGCTGTTGCAGAAAATCGCATTCTGCCTGCAGTTTTTCATATCGTTCAACCAGGGAATTGTACCGGTCTGCATAGGCAGCTTGGTCAGTTGCCTGGTTTGCGTTATCGTTCACCATCTGTCGGATCATCCCGGCCACCACATCCATCTCCTGCAGCATTCTGTAGCTGTCAGCATCCAGGGCGGCGGTATCCAACAGGTCATTTAGGATCAGCCTGCCGTCCTCTAAAAGGGCGGTACGGTCAGACAACAGTTGGCTCAGTGCCGTAATAAAATGCTGCTTTAGGTCATCTTCATAAAGGTGGGGCGTTCTGCAAAAATCGCCGCTTTCGTACTTGGCATTGCACCGCCAAATGGTACGGCGGTACTTACTGGTGCTATGCCATACCTTTGAGCCGAATATCTCACCGCAATCACCGCAGATGATTTTCCCGGCAAAAGGACTGTTGCACACCGTGTACCGTGGGCTATTTTTTCGTCGTGCCAGTTCCAACTGCACCTTATCCCATTCGGCTGGCTTAATGATTGCCTCGTGGCTATGCTCCACATAGTATTGAGGCACCTCGCCCTCGTTGACCTTCGTTTTCTTCTGCAAGAAATCCACTGTAAAGGATTTTTGCAATAAGGCAGCGCCTTTGTATTTTTCATTGCGGAGGATACTCTCCACCGTGGCTTTTTGCCATATAGTTTTCTTTGCCGGAGTGGGAATACCTTGCTGCGTCAAATGCCGTGCAATGGCATTGGTGGATTGCCCTTCAATGAACATCCGGTAAATGGTACGAACAACCTCCGCTTCCTCCGGTACAATCTCCGGCAGACCGTTTGCGCCTTTACGGTAGCCGAGGAAATGGCCGTAAGGAATGCTGACCTTACCATCGGCAAAGCGCTTCCGCTGACCCCAGGTGACATTCTCAGAAATGGATCGGCTCTCCTCCTGGGCAAGGCTCGACATAATGGTAATAAGCAATTCGCCCTTACTGTCCAGCGTCCATATATTTTCCTTTTCAAAGTAGACCTCCACACTGGCATCCTTCAGCTTACGGACGGTGGTGAGGCTATCCACAGTATTTCTTGCGAAGCGACTGACCGACTTGGTTACGATGAGGTCAATCTTGCCGTCCAGAGCATCCTGCACCATGCGGTTGAAGCCTTCACGGCGCTTTGTATTGGTGGCGGAGATGCCTTCATCGGTGTAAATGCTTACGAATGCCCAATCCGGTCTGTCTTGTATGTAACGGGTGTAGTAATCCACCTGCGCTTCATAACTGGTCAGCTGCTCTTCACTGTCTGTAGACACACGGGCATAAGCAGCCACTCTGCGCAGTTGTTTGGATTCTTTCGGCAACCGCGTGACGGGATTGATGGTTGCCGGGATCACAGTAATATTCTTAGGTGTTTGCATGATGCGACCTCCTTTCCAAATCTTTCTGCCGCGCCTTTTCTTTCATTTCTGGTGTCCAGCTTTGCCGCCTGGAACGGTCTTGCCACCGTTTAACGATTTGTTCTCCGCTTGTAAGGGTAAGTACCAGGGTGTTGCCCTCGCAGGCTTGCAGAGCCGTTATTTTACCGATACCGCCAACCTCGTCGGTGATTGCTTCCAGGATTGGTTCCGGGATCGCCTTAGAGGGGCAGGCTGCTTTGCCATAGGTGTTGTAAGTTGTGCAGATCCAAACGGGGCCGGTTTCCTTGAGCTTCCGGCGGTAGTGCTTTCCGCACCTGGCGCAGGTGATTCTTCCCGAGAAGGAATATTCTTTGTGCTTCACACCGGGGTGCGTATGCTTTTCTGCCCGCCGTTTCATTTCCTCCTGCACAGCGTTAAACGACCGCAGAGAGATGATTGCCTCGTGGGCATCGGTGATATGGTACTTGGGCAACGCTCCGTTATTCGGTTTGTCCCGCTTTGTGAGGTGATCCACCCGTCTGTACTTTTGTAAAAGCAGGTTTCCGGTGTATGCATAGTTTTGAAGGACCTTGCCAACGCTGGTCTTGCCCCAGGAGTTTCCGTACCGTGTCAGAATGCCATCTGCATTCAGCCGCTTGGCAATGGCGGTCATACCGGAACCGGCAAGGTATTCTGCAAAGACTCGTCTGACAATTTCCGCTTCCGTAGGATCAATGACCAGAGTACCGTATTCGTATCGGTAGCCTAGCATTGTTCCATTCCACGGCATTCCGTTTTCAAAGTTACGACGGATCCGCCACTTTTGGTTTTCGCTGGCAGAGAGGCTTTCTTCCTGGGCATAGCTTGCCAGGATCGTCAGCATCAACTCTCCGTCGGCAGAAAGGGAGTGGATGTTCTGTTCCTCAAAGAACACATCCACTCCCATATTTTTCAGTTCACGAACGGTTTCCAGCAGCGTCACGGTATTGCGGGCAAAGCGGGAGATGGACTTGGTGATCACCATATCCACCTTGCCGGAACGGCAATCCGCCAGCAACCGCTGGAAATTTTCTCTATTGTCTTTTGTGCCGGTCAGTGCCTCGTCTGCATACACGCCAACATACTGCCAGCCACTATGGTTTTGTATCAGTTTGCTGTAGTAGCTGACCTGGGCGGACAGCGAGTGCAGCATCGCATCCTTGCCGCTGGAAACACGAGCATAGGCGGCGACCCGCTTCAGCTTGGGGATATTCATTTTTGGGAAACGGGTCTGGGTTACGATTCGCATAAGGTTACCTCCTTTGTATCATATTGCGGTACTACATATTCGCTCTAACCGGCGCATATATCAAGCACTTTCCGCGAAAATACTATCCGAAGATAGGCCGTACTTTTTGGTCAGTATTGTTCTTATGTGACAATACTCATCCTCGTTAAAAATGCCCTGGTTTTTGAGGTTGCGGTACAGCGCCAGGGAGGTGCGGTAAAGGATGAGATTGCCGGGGGAATACTTATCCTGGCTGTCGGGATGCAATGTAGCAGGTCCGGCAGCAGTATTTTCGGTTGGCATTTCCATAGCTATCAAACTCCTTTCCGCATTGCTGGCAGGTCAATTTGTAATAGGCCTGCTTGTTGACTTCTTCTTTGTGGCTGTTCCAATACGCCATCCGGCAGCTATCCGAGCAGAACTTTTTCTCCCGGCGACCCTTGGGTTGCACCAAG
>JAZNDJ010000111.1:0-9328 GCA_045588045.1 Faecousia sp. | reverse complement strand
GCCGTCTATAAGACGGCCTTTTTGTTATAGAATCTGGATCATATAGTCATCTACACAGAAGATATGCCGGGACAGGGGCAATACATTTACCGACTGCAGATCGGTAATGCCGGTGCCCTGTTTTTTAAACCAGGCTTCCTTGGCGGTCCATACCTCAAAGAACCGGGAAACCGTATCCCCATCGTCACAGAGCGTCTCCGGAATGGGCATGCCCCCCAGCACATAGTCGTGCTCCCCGGGGGTGCACACATGGCGCAAAAGGCCCGGGGCAAAGGGACGCAGCAGCTCTGCGTCAATGCCGATGGGGGCGGTGTCTACGGCGCAGACCACCAGGTCATGGCTGTGGGCGATGGACAGGTGCAGGCCGCCCCGGTCAAATACCGGCTGTCCGCTGGGCAATCGCTCCAGCCGGGCGTCCGGCACACCGGCCTCAGCGGCCAGCTGCCTTGCCAGCAGCTCTCCTGCCAAGGAGCGGCGGCGGTCGTCTTCCTTTTGAAGCCGGTCTATGTGGGCTTTTCGGGAATCTGACAGACTGCCAAAAATATTCCGGTAATCGTCATTGGAAAGCTCTGAGAGCCTTAGAAAGCGCCAGTTCAACTCCATCACTCCTCACCAAAGAATGCCAGCATCGTATCCATGACCCATTGGATCGTCTCATAGGCACCGGTGAGCATGGCATGCTTGCTGCCGGGAACGGTGACCAGCCGGCAGCTTGGACATTTGGCGGCAAACCGGTGCTGGGCATCGTTGACCACCACCGTGTCCTGCTCTGCACTCAGCAGCAGGATGGGTATGGAGATCTTCTTGCCCAGCCGGGGCAGCCGGGTGCGCATATACAGGGAGCTGTCCACCCAGCCGACGGACATAGGAGAGGTCTGATAGCAGGGATTCTCCCGTCGAAGCTGCAGATTGTGGCTGAACCGGGCATAGCTGCCGTCGCTGGACTTTTCAAAGGGAAAGTCCGGGTCAAAATCCTTGGTGCGGTGAAATTTTGTCTTAGGGCCGAAGCGAAGCCGGTTGTAGATCACACTGGCATGGGCCACCCAATGGGGGACATTGCCGACCTGGGGATCCATCAGCGGCGAGGTCAGGAGAGCCTTGCGGACATTGTGGCGATACCCGGCAAGATACAGGGTCACCACAGCGCCGCCCATGGAGTGGGCGTAGAGCAGCAGAGGCCGGCCATCCACCGGGGCGACCACCTGACGGATGAATACGTCCAGGTCATAGGCGTAGTCGTCAAAGCGGTCCACATGGAGTAGATCTGTCCGGTCGGTCAGCCGGTCGGAAAGACCGTGACACCGCTGCTCGTAGAGAAATACGTTGTACTGCCGGTCCAATAGATACCGGACAGTCTCGTAGTACTTGGGAATAAACTCACTCAGTCCGTGGACAATGACCACTGAGGCCCGGCTGTTTTCCGCCAAAAAGTATTCATAGTGGAGCCGACAGTCCTTCGCGCCCCGGAAAAAACCCTCGTGGCGGCATGCCAGCAGCCCCTGGGTGATGGTGCCGATTTGCGCGGAAAATTCGCTTTCCGTCAGAATATGCAGACTATGGGTCGGTGCTGTATCCATAGGAAGACCTCCTAATGATTAAATGAAAGGAAAGGTGGTGATAATGATGATATCTGAAAAGAAATCCCTTATGAAAAGAGTCCTCATTATTATTGCCGTGATCATATTGATTTCAGCCGCCTGTCTGCTGACCACCAAGCTGGTCTACGATGGGATCTTCCACCGATACGATGTCGTGGCCCAAATTCCGGAGCAGCTTGCGCCTGTGGTGGCAGGCAGACAGGTGCAGACGTACCTGTCGGGGGAAAACCGGTTGACCGGATATCTGTACCGCTGCCCGGAAGCTGCGGGCAGGGATGCCCTTGTGATCCTTGCACCGGGATTTCACGCCGGGGCAGACGACTACCTGTGGCAGATCAGCAGTCTGCTGGAGCGGGGCTGGTCGGTGTTTGCTTACGACGGCACCGGAAGCTGCCGGTCCGAGGGGGAGAGCACCGTGGGGTTTCCCCAAAGTATTTTAGATTTGGAAGCCACACTGAAATATGTTGAAAATTGTCAGCGGTTCGGCTATAATAGTATCGCTGTGCTGGGCCACAGTCAGGGCGGGTATGCCGCCTGCTGCAGCCTGGACCGGTTTCCGCAGATCTCTGCGGTGGTGACGGTCAGCGGTGTGAACAGCGCTATGGAGGGGGTCATGGGCCCAGCGGCCGAATATGTAGGCCCCCTTGCTTACGGAAATTACGGCTTTCTGTGGCTTTATCAGACCATGCTGTTTGGCATCCGGACAGTGGACCTGGAGGCGGCTGAGGAGATCTCGGACAGCGATGTGCCGGTCCTTGTGATCCACGGCACTTCCGACGCGCAGGTCCCGGCAGACCGGGGGTCGATCCTCTCCCACCGGGATGAGATCGATCCGGCAGGCGTCGTGTATATCCTGTGGGATACGCCGGGACAAAACGGCCATACGGACCTTCTGTTCAGTCCGGAGGGAACGGCCAACGAAGAGCTGATGGAGCAGATCCACAGCTTTTTGAGTGAATGTGTAAATTAATGGCAATGGGGTAAAGAGATGGATATCATTCTGATACCCGCCTACGAGCCGGATGAGGAGCTCATCGGACTTGTGACGAGGTTAAAAGACCGGGACTTTGGTGTCCTTGTGGTGGATGACGGCAGCGGCGGGGATTACGCCCACATTTTCGACCAGGTCCGTCAGCAGGCTACGGTGGTGACCCATGCCCGCAACCGGGGCAAGGGTGCCGCGCTGAAAACAGGCATGGCTTACATCCGGGACAAAATGCCCGAATGTGAATTTTTTATCACCTGTGACGCGGACGGACAGCACCGGGTGGAGGATGTGGTCCGGGTCCGGGATATGCTCCATAAGGGCCACGGCTTTGTACTCAGCACCCGCACACCCAAGAAGGGCACGCCCCTGCGCTCCCGGATTGGCAATCACCTGTCCCGGGTGGTCTATGCGCTGCTGGCCAACCGCTATTTAAGCGACAATCAGTCGGGCCTGCGGGGCTTCAGCCGGGTACATATCGACTGGCTGATCAAGGTAGAGAAGAACAACTACGACTATGAGATGAACATGCTCTACTACGCCTCCAAGAAGAACATCCACATCACAACACTGCCCATCGAGACCATTTACATTAACAACAACGCCGCATCCCACTTCAATCCCATCCTGGACACCCTGCGGATCTACCGCAGCCTGTTTTACCTGGCCCGGGGCAGTATGATCGCCTTTTTGGTCAGTGAGCTGCTGGTGCTGCTGGTATCCATTTTCATCGGCTACGATTATCTCATGGTCACGGTGCCGACCGTAGGCGCGCTTTCGTGTATGGTCAGCGCAGCACTGAACCGGTTTGTGGTGTTTAGGAATATGCCCTGCTTTGACTATCTGAAAAATGTGATCTACACGGTCATCAGCTACTTTGTCTACATGCTGGGCTGTCAGATCTTCATGTATGCAACCCCATGGCTGCCGCTGTTTGCGGCCTTCAATCTGGTGTTTTTGATCTGCATCCCCCTAAGGTATTTTCTGCACAAGTTTACCTTCATTGCCTCGCGCACAAGGGAATAACCGAAAAGACAAACATCTTTGGATGTTTGTCTTTTTTGCTATTACCGTTTCATGGCGGCAGACATGGCCTCGGAGAAATCTGCTGCCTCCAGCCGGAGGATCTGCGCGATGGAGGCCACGGTGGTATCCTCGTTGGCGCAGCCGTGCATCTTGACCACCGTCTTTTTGGTGCCCAGGAAGGTGGCTGCGCCCCGGGAGTTAAAATCAAAGGTCTCCAGCAACGCGGCCCGCAGCTTTTGGAGGAGAGGGCCGTCGTCAGTCAGCTTTTCCACAATGGCCAGAGCGGCCTTGCCGGCGGCCTCGGTGTTTTTCAGCAGAAGGTTTCCGGAGAAGCCGTCGGTGACGATCACATCGGCATAGCCGGAGACCATATCACTGCCCTCCAGATTACCCACAAAGTTCAGTCCCAGCTGACGGATGCGGTCAAAGGCATCCCGCATAAGGGTGTTGCCCTTGCCGTCCTCACGGCCAACGTTCATAAGGCCCACCCGGGGATTTTCGATGCCGCAGTAGCTTTTGCAGAACACATTGCCCATAATGGCAAACCGGGCAAGATCTGCGGCAGTGCAGTCCACGTTGGCACCGCAGTCCACAAGGCATAGCAGGTTCTCGCCGCTACAGGGCAGCGCACTCAGGAGGGCGGGGAATTTCAGACCCGGCAGAAGGCCCAGCCGGCACATAGCGCCCACCAGCAATGCGCCGGTGCTGCCGGCGGACAGCAGGGCACAGCACTCGCTGTCAGCTTTCAGCCGTCCGTAGGCCATGGCCATGGAGCTGTCATCCCGTCCGCCAAAAATGCAGTTGGGAGGATCTGTAGGGGCGATAAACTTGTCGGTATGGATGATCTCGTACCGGTCCGGGGCGATACCGGCCCGGTCCATCCCGGCGGTGATCAGGGCGGCATCACCCACCATAACCGGGAAAAAGGGAATGTTCTGAGATAATGCTTTTGCTACGCCGTTGATCACCGGATCTGTCCCGGCATCAGCGCCGTAAATATCTACAACGATCTTTTTCATGGTTCAATCCTTCTCCAAAGAGATGATGAAATCATAGACATCCTGCTTGCCGTCGATCAGGCCGATATCCGCCAGAGGATAGCGGTCAGACAGGAAGCTTTGCAACTGGGCCGCCTCGCCTTCGGTAACATTGGCGCCGTAGAACACGATGATGACCTCCTGCTCCCGGTCGCCGGTGATTTTGGAGATAAGCTCCTTGGCGGTATCCACCCGGTCCTGGCCGGTGACCAGCAGGGTCTTGCCGTCCAGACCGATGTACTGCCCCTTGGTGACCTGCAGGCCATCCATGTGGGAATCCCGGATGGCGGCGGTGACGTAGCCGGTGGTGACACCCTCCAGACCGGAGGTCATGTCCGCCAGCAGCTCCTCGACGGTGTCGCACCATAGATTCATCATGGACATGGCAAAGTAACCCTCCACCACAGACTTGGTGGGGATCACCCGGACATCGGCCATCTTATAGATCTGGGCCGCTTGGTTGGCGGTGAAAATAATGTTGGAGTTGTTAGGCAGGACCACGATGTGCTCCGCGTCAAAGCGACCGAAGGCCGCCAGGAAATCATCGACAGAGGGGTTGTTGGTCTGCCCACCGTCAATGACGGCGCTGGCACCGATGCTGTGGAAGTAGTCGATGATGCCCTCGCCGGCGGCGACGGCCACGATGGCATACTTCACCTTTTCCTTCTTGGGTGCGGCAGCCTGGACCTCACTGTGCTGGACGGACATATTCTCGATCTTCACCGTGACGAACTCGCCGAATTGGCGGCCGTGGGCCAAGGCCTTTTCCGGGGTGAAGGTGTGGATGTGGATCTTGACGATACCGTCGTTGTGGACCGCCACGATGGAGTCGCCCATGGCCTCCAGAGGCTTGACAAAGCTGTCCAGGTCAAAGGCGGCAAGGTCGGTCTTGTAGTTCATAAGCTGCAGGATGAACTCGGTGCAGTAGCCGTATTCCAGCTGGCTGTCGGGACCAAAGTCGGCGCCGCCGGGGTTAGCAGGGGCAATGACATCGGAAAAATCCGTGTCCGCAATTTCTTCACCGGCAAGCTGGGCGTAAATGCCCTCCATGAAGCATACCAGTCCGGCGCCGCCGCTGTCCACCACGCCGGCTTCCTTCAGAATAGGCAGCAGCTCCGGGGTTTTGGACAGGGTCTTTTTCATGTGCTGCAGAAGCTTTTGGAAGCCGGGCAGCAGCTCGGCGCAGCGGGCTTCGTCAGTGGCCAGGAAATCCGCAGCCTCCCGGATCAGGGTCAAAATCGTACCCTCGGTGGGGGTGATGATGGCCTTGTAGGAATCCTCCCTGGCACAGCGGAAGGCATAGGCAAAATCGGAGAAAACAACGGTCTGCTTTCCCTCAAAGCCCCGGGCCAGTCCGTGGATGAACTGGGAGAAGATCACACCGGAGTTGCCACGGGCCGACAGCAGCACAGCCCGGGCCAGCCGCTGCATATACACACTGGCGCTTTTGGTGTCCGGTGCCACAGCACGCAGGCCGCCGCCAAAGGTCTGCACCATATTGGTGCCGGTATCGCCGTCGGGAACGGGGAATACGTTCAGGTCGTTGATGGCCTCCATATTCTTTTTTAGGTTTCGGTAGCCGCCGGTGAACAGCTTATGTAGGGCGACACCGTCAAGAAATGTCTGTTGCATGGTTATTCATTACCTTCGATCATAACTTCTTTTCCGTAGCAGAAGGGGATGATGGTGCCGGGGCCTACGGATGCACCGACAATGGGGCCAATGGTGCTGATGATCACATTCTGGAAGGGAGCAAGCTTCAGCACCTCATCCCGCAGGAGCTCCGCTTCCTGGAGATTGTCGGCGTGGGAGATGTACAGAGTCTCATAGTTGCCGTCAGCGGCTTCCACAAGATGCTGGGCCATGGCGACCCGGGCATTGGCTGCACCCTTGACCTTCTTGTAGGCGTAGTTCTGACCCTTCCGGTCGGAAATGATCAGAGGCTTAATGCCAAACAGATTGCCGAAGAAGGCCTTGGAGGCCTTGATGCGGCCGGCCCGGCGCAGGTATTCCATAGATGCCACCGTGCCGCACTGGTTGACGCACAGGCGGATATCGGTGATGTACTGGGCAGTCTCCTGGGCGCTCAGACCCTGGGCGCGCTTCTTAGATGCCTCGATCAGCAGATAGCCCTGGCCCAGGGAGCTGATCAGAGAGTCCACGCAGTAAACGGTAGCCTGGGGGAATTCCTCCTTCAGCTCCTGCGCCACCACCTGGGCGATGTTGATGGAGCCGGACAGGGCGGAGGAGCAGGAGATATACAGTACATCCTTACCCTGGGAGACTGCGGCCTTGAAGGCATCGTAGTAAACGTTTTTGGGGACCTGGGTGGTAAACACCCGCTTACCGGAACGCATCAGATCGTAGAACTCCTTGACCGGGTGCGATTCCCACTCCAGGGAGGCAACATACTCCACATCGTCCACGATGTAGTTCATAGCCACATATTCAATGCCATGCTCCTGGCGCAGGCTCTGCTCCAGATCGCAGGTGGAGTCGCCGAAAATTACAAATTCATTCATGATCAAAGCTCCTTTTACTTTTTCTTTTGAGTAGCAATGATGCGGTTCATGATCTCGGTCTCCCGGACCATGTCCTCGGAGATCTCTGTGCCGTAGTAGAAGGCGGCACACAGGCCGGGGCCGATGGAGGCACCGCAGGACATACCGATGTGGTTGATAATGATCTCTTTGGGATTAAATTCCTCCCGGATCTTCTGGGCAAGCACCTGGGCGGCCTGCTCCCGGTTGGAATGGGCCACAAAGATGATCTGCTCCTCGGGGCGCTCGATGGTTTCGCGCATGTAGCGGATCACCCCGTCGAAGGCGGCGGTCTTGCCCTTGAACTTGGCAAGGACCTGACTCATGCCCTGGCGGTTAAAGTCGGCCATGGGATTGATGCCCACAAGAGAGCCGAAGAAGGCCTTGAAGTTGGAGATACGGCCGGTCTTGACCAGGAAGAACAGGTCATCCATAGGGCCGATCTGATGGATCCGGTGCTTGATGCTCTCCAGGTATGCGGCAGTTTCCTCCAGGGTGGCACCGTCCTTTCGCTTTTCTGCGGCCATCATTACCAGCAGAGACAGGGCGGTGGAATAACGCAGAGAATCCACACAGATGATCTTTCGATCCGGGTATTTTTCCAGCAGATCCTTTTTTACCAGCTCGCAGGTCTGATAGGTGCCGGACAGGGCTGAGGACAGGGTAATGGCCAAAATGTCCTTACCCTGGGACAGGAAGGATTCGTAGACCCGGATAATATCGCCGGTGGGTGCACAGGCGGTTTTGTAGATGGTCTTTTTGTCGGTCATGGACTCGTAGAATTCCTTGGGGTCGTATTTCTCCCAGTCCAGATCCGCAGGTTCGGCGTGGCCGTCGGGAAAGTAAACAAGGCCGCTGATGTAGGCGGGGATGTCAAACCGCTCCCGCAGGTCTTTGGTAAAGTCCGAGGAGGTATCGGGGATGATCACAAAATCTGCCATGTTGAGAATACTCCTTGTTATGCTAATAAAATATCAGAGTAATGATACCATATATGAATAAGCTATTTCAACAAAATTTTGCTTTTTTCTCCGGAAAATAATGAAAATTCTCCGAAACTATGATATAATCCCGGAGGAAGAAAAATGATAAAAAATTGGGAGGTCATTATGGGTCCTGTTGAGATCGTTTTGATCATTGCGGCGGTGCTGGCCTTGGGCGGCCTGGCCGCTATGGTGGGCTATACATATCCCATCGCCAAGCGGGTGTACCGTGAACAGCTTGTCCGCACATCCCCGGAAAAATGGGGCAGGGTCTGCTCTGCGCCGGAAAATGAGGAACAGCAGGCTATGTGGGACAGCGGTGTGGCATGGGCAGAGGAAAACCGGGGCTGCGTCACCGAGGTGCAGATCGCCAATGACGGCTTCGACCTGTACGGCGAGTACTATGACTTTGGTGCGGACCGGTGCGTCATAATCCTGCCGGGTCGGTGTGAGAGCCTGGTCTATTCCTATTACTTTGCACCCCCTTACCAAAGGGCCGGCTTCAATGTGCTGGTGGTGGATACCCGGTGCCACGGCAAAAGCGGGGGCACCTACAATACCATCGGCGTCAAGGAAAGCGGCGACGTACTGGCCTGGGCTCGGCTAGCTAAGGAGCAGTTCGGCAACCGGGAGGTGTGGTTCCACGGCATTTGCATCGGCACTTCTGCCGGCCTGTTTGCCCTAAGCAGTCCCAACCGCCCGGACTATGTCCGGGGTCTTGTGACAGAGGGATGCTACGTATCCTTCCGGGAGACTTTCAAGCGGCACATGATGGCCCAAAACCGCCCCCTGTTCCCGGTGCTGGATATGGTGATGCTGCTGATCAATAAGCACACCGGCACCAATGTTTACCGGGATAAGCCCATCCGGGCCATTGCCCGGGTGCCTAAGGATTGCCGGGTTTTGTTCCTCTACGGACAGAAGGACATTTTCTCCATACCGGAAAAGAGCCGCAAGCTGTTTGCGGCCTGTTCGGCAGAGGATAAGAAGCTGGTTTGGTTTGAGCAGGGAGGACATTCCCACCGTTTGCGAGGCGAAAGCAGGCTCAATGTCGTGAACGTCTGCCAGCATCGACACGCTCGAAGCACTCGGAAGCCCCGCCATGACCGTACAGAGCAGGATATACGTCTCATTCAGACCACAGAGCTTGGCCAAAAGG
>JAZNDJ010000110.1:0-6991 GCA_045588045.1 Faecousia sp. | reverse complement strand
GCAGTACGATATTGCCACCAGCAGAGCCGTTGCGCGGCTGAATATCCTTCTGGAGCTGACCGCCCCCTATGTAAAAGTACGCGGCAAGGGCATGGCTATGAAGGGTACTGCCCCAGCCCAGGAGCTGGCGGAAACCGCCGGAGCGATCAAAAAACTGGGGCTGAAGCTGGAAACGGTCCAGGAATTTCCTGTAGACGGCACAGCCCACACCGTCATTGTTTTGAAAAAGGTGGCACCTACACCGGCCAAGTACCCCCGGCGATATGCCAAGATCAAGCAAGCCCCCTTATAAATCCTCAGAGGCAACCGCATGGTTGCCTCTTTTTTTAGATTACCGTGCAGTCGGCATCCAGCCTGACCAATACCACCGTGGCATCGTCAGCGGCGCCAACCCGGCTGCCTGCCAGTAGTGCTGCGCCCAACTCTCCCGGCGTGGTTCCCGCCATAACTCGACAGCAGTGCATCACTTCCTCCTGGCCCAGGCCGTCGCTGACCATGACCAACAGCTCGCCCCGGCGCAGGGAGACCTTCTGCACGTGCTCCCGGCTGTCGATAACAGACAGCCCCGGCGGTGGGCTGGGAACGCCCAGCTTGTCCACCCCAAGCTTTGTCACAAGGTAGGACGGTGCTGCGCCCCATTTGTACAAGGTGCCGCGTCCCGTGTCCAACTCCAGCTCCAGCAGGTCCACCGTCACAGCCCCCGCCCGCTCCCGAAGGGCGCACAGGCTGTTCAAGCTGCGCAGGGCATGCTGTGCCGGACACCCGGCTGTCAGAAGCCGCTGGAGCATGGTCCCGGCCGCCCGACCTTCCCGGACTGCCCCAAGGCCGGTGCCCATGCCATCGCACAGTACCACATAGTACCGGCACTTGGTGCCGGGAAACTGGAGGCACCGGTCACCGTTATCCTCCCGGGGCTGATTTCCGTAAATGCGAGTGTAGGGTGTAAATCCGGCCCGGCTGCTCTCCAGCCGATGGGCAAGCTGATCGGACAGATCCTGCAAATAGTCCGACAAAAACTGATACTGCTGCACCACCGCCGCCCGGTATTCCTGCTGCCGCTCACGATCCGCTTGAATGGATCGCAGCTGCTCCTGGCTGCGGTGTAGCTCTGCCAGGAACCGGCCACTCTTGCGGCATACGATGGGCAGCTCCTGGGGGGATATGAGACTTTTGTGGAGAAGTGTGGCGGAAAGCTGGGCGATCCGCTTGGCATCCCGGCAGTTTTTGCGGTATGCGCAGCCGGTACAGGCCCGCTCCGCTGCCCGGGCCACCAAGGCATCCTCATCCACCGGTGTCTGGGGCGTTTCCAGGAGAAGCTGCTCCGTCTGAGACAGAACCCCGGCGGCCATTTCCAGCCGTACCTGCGCAACACCGGTCTCTCCCCGTCTGCGGGAGAGCTTTGTGGGTGCCGGCAGAAATACCCCGACAATGCCGCCCAACAAAAGCCCCGGCAGAGGCATCATATCGAATCTGCCTGTCAGACTCATGACCAGCAGATACACAAGACTGGGGGCAAGACTGCCCATCCACCGGGGATAATTGGGCAAAAACCGAACCAGATAGCTGCCGCATAAAACCGCCGTCATAGACACTTGGGTGATATCCGCCAGGTCCAGCGCGAGGCCTGCCAGGGCGGCGGCAGGGAAGGCACCCGCAACAGCCAGGGCGGCGGCAGCGATGTATCCCAGGCCCAGATAGGGGATGGGCATGATCTGCGCCAATGCCAGCACCCCAAGACCCCCGGCAGCCCACTCCAAAATAGGATTGCGCGCGTGGAGGATCCGGCTAAAGATCCATGTGGAAACCGCCGCCAGCACTGCCCGCAGCAGATACATGGGCACCGGCACCGATTCCCGCAGCCAGATCTGGGCCGCCACCCCGGCTGCCGCAACGATAAACCCTGCCACCGCCGGCAACAGCAGCGGGGTATCACCCACCAGCCGCCGATCGCTGAGGAACAACGCCGCCACCAATCCCGCCGTCAGCCACAAAAGACCCTGATAGCCGGCGCTGCCCCAAAAAACTATGTATCCCAAAAGACCTCCTGCCGCCGACAGGACCGCTGACCAGCCCCCGGTAGCACACACCAGCCCCAGTGCCAGCGGCTGGGCCAAGTGCCCAAGGCTTGCAGCGCTTAGTCCAAAGCCTGCCAGGAAATAGGCCGCCACCCGTCCCAGAAGGTGGAACTTCGGGTCTGATACCCATTTGCGCAGTGTATGCCGCCCTTGCCGAACATAGGACTGTAAAGAGATCATCATCGGTAAACTGCCTCCTAAGGATGTATATGTGCATCTTACCACCTGTTCGGAAAGGAATCTGTCGTAATCACACCCTATATAAAAAAAGTGATTTGACTGGGTGGAGGGGCTGTTGTATAATGGCAGAAACAGTGAAAGGACGTGGGCGCATGGCCATTGAATTTGAACTGAAATTCCGGTGTCCGGAGCAGGCTGTGGAGCAGCTGCGCCAGGCCGTCCCAGGACAGGAGCGGCTATATGCCATGCAGACCACCTATTACGACACCCCGGAGGGAGACTTGTCCGACCGCTACTACACCCTGCGGCTGCGGCAGGAGAATGATCTGCGGATCTGCACCCTGAAATGTCCTGCCGAAAATGGGGGCAGAGGAGAGTTTGAGCTGGAATGTGACAGCATCCAACAGGCGATTCCTGAGTTATGTAAACTTTCCGGCATCCCGGATCTGCTACAACTGATCACCGGGGGCGTGGTACCTGTATGCGGTGCCCAATTCCAGCGGATCGCCAAGATCTTTACCTGGCAGGACACCACTATGGAGCTGGCTCTGGACCGAGGCATTCTCACCGGCGGTGGCCGGGAGGTTGCCCTGTGCGAGGCCGAGCTGGAGCTGAAACAGGGCAGCCGGGAGGCTGTCCGGGCCTATGCCGCGCTGCTGACTGCAGCTTACGGCCTTGTGCCGGAGAAGGACAGCAAATTCCGCAGGGCGCTGGCCCTTGCCAAGGGGGAATGACCGTGTTTGATACCTTGTTTGCCAAATACGACCGGCTGGTGCTGTTTGATACGGAGACCACCGGCCTGCAATACAGCCGGGATGAGATCATTGAATTTGCCGCGGTGGTGGTGGAGCTTCGGGACGGAACACCCGCCGTCGTTGCGGAATATGACGAGCTGATCGCCCTGAGCCCCGGCGGCTTTGTGCCGCCGCAGATCGAGCAGCTTACGGGAATTTCCAACCAAGACCTGCGGGAGCGGGGCATCCCTAAAACCCGGCTGTGCCGGGATATCGCAGAAATGCTCCAGGGCAACACCCTTCTGCTGGCCTATAACGCCCATTTTGACCTGTGCTTTCTGTTTTACCTGCTGCTGCGGGACGGCGACCCGGCCATTTTGAAGGGCAAGGACAAGCTGGATCTGCTGACGGTCTACAAGGACCGCCACAGCTATCCCCATAAGCTGTGCAACGCCATCGAAGTCTACGGCCTGCAGGATAAGGTTGTCAACTCCCACCGGGCGGTGGATGATGTTTTGGCCACTGTGGCCGTGATGGAGGCCATGGAGCAGGAGCGGTGTGATCTTATGCGTTATGTAAACCTGTTCGGCTATAATCCCAAGTACGGCATCAGCGGCAAGCCCATCGGCTCCGTTACATATAAGCCACAGCGCTACGATCCTGTTGCCCCTCTGTACGAGCTTTAAAGGAGGACTGTTCATGTATAACGAAACGGCTTACGCCTTAGGCGATAATAGCTGCTGCATCCGGGAGCTGGCAGAGTACGGCGCCCGGCGGGCTGCTGTCCTCGGCAAGGAAAACGTTTTTAACTTCACCATCGGCAATCCCAGCATCCCCTCGCCACCGGAGGTGACGGAAGCGATCTTGGGCATCTTGCAGGACACCGATAATCTGGCGATCCACAGCTATACCCCGGCAATTGGCGATCTGCAGACCCGGCAGGCCATTGCCAAGGACCTGAACGACCGCTTTGGCACGGATGTTTCCCCGGAGGAGCTGTTCATTGGCTGCGGCGCATCCCCGGAGCTGGCTGCGGTATTCCAGGCCCTTGCCTTTCCCGGCGCGCAGATCCTGGCCCTGGCCCCTTACTTTACCGAGTACCGCCCCTTCGTGGAAGCCGCCGGTGCAGAATTTGTGGTCGTTCCCCCGGATATCCCGGATTTTCAGATCAACATAGCTGCGGTGGAGAAGGCGCTGACTCCCAACACCGCCGCCATCATTGTCAACTCTCCCAACAACCCGGCCGGCACAGTCTACACCCGGGACACACTGGACGCCCTGGCCGCACTGCTGACCCGGAAATCTGCCGAATACGGCCACCCCATCTACATCGTGGCCGATGAGCCTTACCGGGAGCTGGTCTATGACGGCGTTGTGCCACCCTTTATCCCCACCTTGTACAAAGACACCGTGGTGTGTTACTCCTACTCCAAGTCCCTGACCCTGCCCGGCGAGCGGATCGGCTATATCTACGTTCCCCGGGAAGCAACCGACAGCAAGGCCCTCTACACCGCCGTGTGCGGTGCAGCCCGGGCCATCGGCCACATCTGCGCCCCCTCCCTGTGGCAGAAGGTCATTGCCCGGTGCGCCCATCTGCGGCCGGACCTGTCGGAATACGACCGCAATCGCAAAGCTCTGTACCAGGGACTGACAGATGCCGGCTACACCGTTGCCAAGCCCGACGGCGCGTTCTATCTGTTTGTAAAAGCCCCCGGCAGAAACGCCATGGCCTTCTGCGAAAAGGCCAAGGAGAAGGACCTGCTGGTAGTACCGGGTGACGATTTCGGCTGTCCGGACTATTTCCGACTGTGCTACTGCGTCAGCTTCGACCAGATCCAAAGGAGCCTGCCCATTTTCCGGGAGCTGATCGGTAAATAAACACCATTTTCCCTGCCATCTCAAAAGATGGCAGGGAATTTTTTCTTTTTCTATTGACAAGTACGCGATCTGTGTGTATACTGACTGTACTAGTACAGTTCATACACTTCATACAGAAAGGAGCAATGGTATGGTCCATCTTGATTACCGGGATGCCCGCCCGATCTACAGCCAGATCATTGACGGCTATCGGGAACAGATCCTGGCCGGCATCCTCCAGCCCGGCGACAAGCTGCCCAGTGTCCGGGAGCTGGCCGCCCAACTGACCATCAACCCCAACACCATCCAGCGGGCTTACCGGGAGCTGGAGGCCCAGGGCTGGGTCGCCTCGGTCCAGGGCAAGGGCTGCTTTGTCTGCCAACGCCCCACTGCCCCGGAAAACCAACAGCAGGAGCTTTTGGACACGCTGGATAAAACCGTAGCGGCACTGTTGGCCGGAGGCATGACCCGGCAGGAGCTGCTTGCACACCTGGAAAAAGGAGGCAATGACCATGCTTGAGTTATCCAATATCACCAAGTGCTTTGGGGATTTCAAAGCCTTGGATGACCTGTCCCTGACCGTCCCCAAGGGCGCGGTCTACGGTCTTGTGGGCCCCAACGGCGCCGGCAAGTCCACTGCCATCCGCTTGATCACCGGCGTTTACCGGCCCGACAGCGGCAGCATAACCCTGGACGGCGTCCCTGTGTATGAAAACCCCACCGCCAAGGTCCGGGTGGGCTATATCCCCGATGACATTTTCTTCTTCCCCTCCGCTACCCTGGAGGATATGCACCGGTACTACCGGGGGATTTACCCGGATTTTGACGATGCTCTGTTTGAGCGGCTGTTTGAGGTGTTCCAACTTCCCCGAAAGAGCCCCATCCGCCGGTTCTCCAAGGGTATGCAGAAGCAGGCCGCCTTCCATCTGGCCATCTGCACCCGGCCCGATGTGCTGATCCTGGACGGGCCTGTGGACGGCCTTGACCCGGTGATGCGGCGGCAGGTATGGAGTCTGCTGCTGTCGGATGTGGCCCAGCGGGAGACCACGGTGCTGGTATCCTCCCACAACCTGCGAGAGCTGGAGGACATCTGTGACCATGTGGGCATTATGGATCACGGCAAAATGCTGCTGGAGCGGTCCCTTGCAGATATGCAGGGCAATACCGTAAAGCTGCAGATCGTGGGCGATGTTCCCGAGGGTCTGAACATCCTCCACGAGACAAGCTCCGCCCGTCTGCGGACACTGATCGTCCGGGGCACAGCAGAGGAGGTCACCGCCAAGGTAGAAAATGCAAAGCCCTGGTATTTCGACGTACTGCCCCTGTCTTTGGAGGAGATCTTTATTTACGAGCTGGGAGGTGTGAATTATGAAGTCAAGAATATCGTTCTTTAATGCCACTGCCTTACGGAAGGACATCACCCGGTTTTCCCCCATTTGGGGCATTTACAGCGTGATCCTGCTGCTGTACCTGCTAATGTCCCCCACAGACCGGGATGCATCTTACGCCCGGGATATTGGGTATCTGCTCAACAGCATGGCCGTTGTGAATCTGGTCTATGCCGGTGTGGCGGCCCTGTTCCTGTTTGGTGATCTGTTCACTTCCAAGCTGGCCAATGCCCTCCATGCCCTGCCTATGCGCCGGGAGGGGTGGTTCCTGGTCCACACTGTGGCTGGTCTCCTGTTCTGCATCGTGCCCAGCACTTTGGCCGCGCTGCTGAGTGTGTTTTGGCTGGGCCAGCACACCTACATCGCCTTCCTGTGGCTGGCGGTCACTGTGCTGCAATATCTGTTCTTCTTCGGTGTCGGCGTGCTTGCAGCCGTCTGTGCCGGCAACCGGCTGGGTATGGCTGCTGTCTACGGTATCCTCAACATCATCAGTCTCATCGTAATGGTTCTGGTGGAATACCTGTTTTTGCCCCTACTGTATGGCATAGAGCTCAACACCGAGCCCTTTATGTTCCTGTGCCCGGTGGTGCACATGGTAGAAGGAAAATATGTTCTCTTTGATTACAACTATCAAATAGACCAGATCATCTTCCAGGGGATCGACACGCCTTTGTGGATCTACACCGGCGTAGTCGCCGCCATCGGCGTGGTATGCCTGGCCCTGTCGGTGCTGGTGTACCGCCGCAGACACATTGAG
>JAZNDJ010000109.1:0-16033 GCA_045588045.1 Faecousia sp. | reverse complement strand
GCTGGCAGGCAGTCGGGTAGGATCTTCGGACGATGCCACCGTGGTGCTGGTGCGGCTGGACGCGGACTGTACGGTGGTTTAATAAAAAAGCGGAGGCCCGAAGGCCTCCGCGCAAATCACAGGGGAGATTGTTTGATCTTGGCATAGCGCCGGGGATATTTGGCCGGCGTAGGGGCAACTTTCTTTAAAACGATGACGGTATGTGCCGTGCCGTCCACAGGGAATTCCTGGACCTTTTCCAGCTTCAGCCCCAGCTTTTTGATGGCCGAGGCGGCTTCTTCCAGCTCCTGTTGGGCGGCAGTACCCTTCATAGCCATGACCTTGCCGCCTACTTTTACATAGGGGGCGGTCAGCTCCAGAAGGATATTCAGCCGCGCAACGGCTCTGCTGGTGGCAATATCGTACTGCTCCCGGCGGGATACGACCGCTTCCTCTGCCCGGGCAGTGATACATTCGGCCTCTACGCCCAGCTCCGGCAGGACCTTCTCCAGCCAAGCCATGCGCTTGCCCAGGGAGTCGAGCAGAGTCAGTTCCGCTTCGGGACAGGCGATCTTCACCGGAACGCCGGGAAACCCGGCACCGCAGCCGATGTCGATGATCCGCTTGTTTTTCAGATCTGTAAGGGTCAGCAGGGAAAGACTGTCCAAAAGGTGCAGCTTTGCCACCTGGTCCGGCTCGGTAATGGCTGTCAGATTCATGACCTTGTTCTGCTCCACAACGGCACTGCCAAAGGCGCAGAGCTTTGCACAGGTCTCTTGATCCAGAGAAAGGCCCAATTCGGGCAGGCCCTCTTGAAGGGCAGTCAGCATTTGTGTCATTTCTTCGGGGTGGTGGGCAGAGGGGTAACCTCCGGGGCCTTATAGGTCAGATCCACTTGAGAGGGATCCAAGGGATTAAAGTTTTCATTTTCCTGGGGATTTTCCTCCACCTTAAAGGTGTTGATATACCAGTTTGTCAGCAGGTCGGCTACATCGGTCTCATCTTCGGGAGCTTCCTTAAACTTGCCAAAAACGTCCTCACAGCTTTCCAGATCCTCCCGCAGACGGTCATTTATGCCCTGGTCGGCCTTCATGGCATTCGCCTGAGCGGAATCGGTTTCAATGTTCTCAAGGGCGCTATAGCAGAAGTGATAGGCCATGCAGTAGGCAGAGTACTGGAAGTCCAGATTGTGGTTGGCAATGCAGGCCAGATACGCGGCGAACTGGGCATCCTCCTCATGTGCGATGCACATCCGCTTGGCCATTTCCTGGCAGATGGCAAAGGGCAGGGCCACATCATCAATGGAAGCCTTGACAGCGGATTCGCCGGTCAGAGGCATGGTGATTCCCACGGAGGTGCTGGTAAAGCTAAGCTTTTTCACAGGTGCGGTGGAGCCGGCAAAGACCGGCAGAGCTTCGTCGTAGGTCAGGACATAGAACCCATCGGCAGCCTGGGCCGCCAGATCCTCAAATTCACCGAAGGCGGGATCTCCGTCCTTGTCACGGGTTACTTGGGAGGACAGCTCCTGGGCTTTATCCCGGAAGTAAACGGCAGCTTCGTACAGATCATCCTCAGTGTATTCCGAAACGGACATATGGATATCGTCAGCCAGAGGGCCGGCATACTCATTCAGACCGTACAGAACGGTGTGGCACATGCTCACGCCGAACACAGCGGCCAGGACCCAGCCCAGCCATTGGGCAAAGTTCCACCGCAGAATGATCATCAGGATCACGCTGACCAGCAGGCCGACCACCAGGAGTAAAACGATGACGGTCCATACACAGAAGCTGACACCGCTGCTCCAGTCGGCAAGAGAGGTCATGAACATACGGGACATGTAAGGGTAGATCATATCTACAAGGGTGCCGTGGGCTTTGGCAAAGGCGACAAGGCCCAGGGATATGGCGGCAAAAATAAGGGCGACCAGGTATCCGCGCCAATATTTCAAAGCGAACGCCTCCTTTGTTGGAATAGGATTGGGGTCTGCCACGGGGGCAAATAAAAGTTCACCATATAGTATAACACACTTTTTTTGAATTGTCTGCCCCTAAAATGAAAATATTTTCAAAGCAGTGTTCCCAGAACGCCGTCCCGGAAAATTTCTGTGATAACAACGGTTTTTACCGTGTTATGCAGATCCTCTGCCTGGACGTAGACCTTGACGTAATTGGGGGCATGGCCGGTAAAGAAACCATCCTCCGGCTCCTCAAACAGGACCTCTGTTTGGGTGCCCGGGAGACTTTCTAGATAGGTGCGGGTCATTTTCTCCGCCACGGCGATGGCCGCCCGGCTGCGGGCTTCCTTTACCGCATTGGGCAACTGGCCGGGCATTTTGTCAGCCGGCGTACCGGGACGGCGGGAATAGGGAAAAATGTGCATGGCCGCAAAGCCGCATTTTTCTATAAATGCCAGGCTTTGGGCGAACTCCTCCCCGGTCTCACCGGGGAAGGCGACGATCATATCTGTGGTGATGGCGCAGCCGGGGAAGGCGGCCTTCAGCAGCTTCACACTTTCTAAATACCGGGCGGTATCATATTTGCGTTTCATCCGGGCCAAGACCGTGTCGCAGCCGGACTGCATGGAAAGATGGAACTGGGGGCAGAGGTTGGGGAGCGTTTTGAGAAGCTCCGTAAACGCCTCGGTTATGATCCGCGGCTCCAGAGAGCCCAGTCGGATCCGCAGTTGGGGCACTGCGGCGCAGATGGCCTGTAGCAAGAGGCCCAGGCCGGGCTTTCCCGGAAGATCCACACCCCAGGAGGCGATCTCGATGCCGGTGATCACGATCTCCCGATAGCCTTGGGCAGCAAGCTGCTTTGCCTGCTCCACAGCCAGGGACACCGGCGCAGAACGGACAGGCCCCCGGGTATAGGGAATGATGCAGTAGGTGCAAAAATTCACACAGCCGTCCTGCACCTTCAGCATGGCCCGGGTCCTTCCCTCCAGTCCGCCGGCAGGCAGCACCTCGAAGCTGCGACGCTGCAGAGCGGTATCCACTTGTTGCCGGGGCTGCCGGTCGCAGAGGGTCTTGAGCATTTGCTGCAGAAATTCCTCCCGCTGGGCACTACCACCGATCACATCTACGCCCAGCTTTTCCAGGGCCTCTGGCGCGTGCTGGGGATAGCAGCCGCATACGCCGATGACTGCATCCGGATTTTCCCGGCGGCACCGGCGGGCCACGGCCCTGTTTTTCTTGTCCGCCACGGCCGTAACGGAGCAGGTATTGATAATGTACCCATCACAGGGCTCGTCAAACCTGCCAACGGTATGTCCCCATTGGCAAAGAAGCTGCTCCATGGCCTGGGTCTCATACTGATTGACCTTGCAGCCCAGAGTATAAAAACCAAATTTCATCGTATCACCGGATCCTTAGATAAGGGGATATCTCACCGCAGGTGGGATATCCCCTTTGTGTCAGGTGTTGGGCGTGCCCTCGCCGGGCTTTTTGGGCCTGCGGCGGCGATGGTTGGGCCGGCGGTTCTTTTTGGCCGGATTTCCATCTGCAGAGGGCTGTTCTTTTTTAGGCGGCTGTGCCTGGGCAGGCTTTTCCACCGGGGTGGTTTGGGGCTTACCTGCGGCAGACTTAGGCTTGCGGCGGTTGCGGTTGCGGCGATTGCGCGGCTGTTCCTTAGCCGGTGCAGCCTCGGCCGCCTGTTCCGGAGCATCCTGTGCAGGCTCCTGCACGATGACCTCTGTGCTGTAGCGGAACTTTATGGGGTCTAAGAACATGCGGCCTTCCTCGACCTCCGGCTGCTTCCGGGACTTTCGGCCTGCACCGGAAATGGGGGCCAGATCGGCCGGGATGGGAGGATCGTTTTTCTTGGCTTTGCCGTTGCGTAAAACGGCGATGCTGTCGTTGGAATACGTTCCCACCACCTCGGGCTGGTCCTCCATGCGGACCTTGACCCGCTGACGCAGCAGATCCAGCTCCACAACGGTGCCCCGTCCGTCGGGGGTATCCACAAAGGATTCTGCCTTGGGACTGTTGCGGATCAGATCCTCGTAAGCCTCCTGCTCATATTTCAGGCAGCACATCAGTCTGCCGCAGGTGCCGGAGATCTTGGTGGGATTCAGGCTCAGGTTTTGGGTCTTGGCCATTTTGATAGACACAGGCTGGAAATCGTCCAGGAAGCTGGCGCAGCAGAAGGGTCTGCCGCAGATGCCCAGGCCGCCGACCATTTTAGCCTTGTCCCGGACACCGATCTGCCGCAGCTCGATCCGGGTATGGAAGGTGCTGGCCAGATTCTTCACAAGATCCCGGAAGTCCACCCGCTCATCGGCGGTGAAGAAGAACAGGATCTTGCTGCCGTCAAAGGCACACTCCGCCGAAACCAGTTGCATATCCAGCTGAAGCTGACGGATATTGTCCAGACAGACGGCATAGGCCCGTTCTTCCTTGGCATGGTTTTCCGCGGCGATCTTCTCATCCTGCGCTGTGGCGATCCGCAGCACCTTGCGCAGAGGCGCCACTACCTCGCTTTGGCGGATGGAATGATTTCCGGCGGCGCAAATGCCGTATTCGGGACCCCGGGCAGTGTCAATGATCACATGGTCGCCTGCTTTGCAGACGATGCCGTCCGGGCTGAAATAATAAACCTTCTGTCCGGGCCGGAACTGAATATCCACCACCTCTACGGTGGTTTCCGGCGCGGTGTTATTTTGGTTTTCCATTGTATACTCCTTATGCTGTAACCTTGTGGGCAGAGGCCCAAAAGGGGGTAGTCTTTCTTAGCGCAGGGCCCATGCCAGCCAGCCGCAGACGGCGGCGGGAGAACAGTTGCCCTGGGCATATTCGATGGCTTTTTGCAGATGGCAGATGGCATCTCTCAGATGCTTGGGGCTGCGCCGGGAGGCCAATTGCTCCACGGCTTCAGAGGCAGCGGCCACACCGCTGCGGCAGACCAGTGCCTGCTGCAGCAATTGGGCCCATTGGTTGAGGATTTCGATCAGCGGATCCCGCTTAAGCTTTTCCATAGGCGTAAGGATCCGGACCAGAGCCAGAGCATCCCCATCGGCAAAGGCACGCAGGAAGCTCTCAGTCTGTTCGGAAAGCAAGGCACCCTCCTGCAAAAGTGTTTTTGCCTGCCCAAGAAAACCGCCGCTGCGCCAAATGGCAGCGGACAAAGCCGCCTCTCCTGCATCGGAAAATTCCCGCTGCAGGGCTTGACGCAATGTGTTTTCCGGCAAAGGGTGGAGCTGTAGCTGTGTACAGCGGGAACGGACGGTTGGCAGCAGCATTTCCGGGTTGTCGGTCAGCAGGAGAAAGACACCGTATTCCGGCGGCTCTTCCAGGATCTTTAAAAGGGCGTTTTGCCCTTCCACACCCAAAGGTTGGGGGAGAATGTAGATCTTTTTATCCGCTTCGTTGGGCATGACGAACATCTCGTCCCGGATCTGGCGGATGATCTTAACAGATACGTTTTTGTGCTCCGGGTCTGCCACGGTGATCAGATCCGGGTGGGTATCGGCCATGACTTTGCGGCAGGCGGCGCATTGCAGACAGGGCTTTGCTGTGCCCCTGCACAGAATGGCAGCAGACAGCAGTCGGGCCAGAGTCCTTTTTCCGGAGCCCTCCGGACCGGAGATCAGATAAAAATGGGAGATATGGCCCCGGTTTATGCTGGCTTGCAGATTTTCTTTCAGCCGGCTGTTGCCGAGCAGTCCGTCGAAACCCATACTGACCTCCTTTTGATGGTAATGTGAAAATGCGTTAGCGGAAATTAACCCCACAGGGCAGAGAGCATGGGGATGACCTGCTTCTTGCGGCTCATGATCTTGGGCAGGAATACGGTGTTGTCCTTAGGCTGTACACCGAAGGCCTGCTGCAGGATCTCGTCATTGCCGATATACAGAAGCTGGGAGCCCTCCAGCAGCACGTCGGTGAGCATCAGGATCACCATGGTGCAATTCTTCTCCCTGCTGATGTTTTTCATTAGCTCCAGGAACTCGTCCTTGCGGCGGAGCATATTGGGACTGTCCACACAGGTGATCTGGGACACGGCCAAATTGTGACCGGCGATGTGGAATTCCTTGAAGTCGGACATCAGAAGCTCCTGGGCGGATTTGTTTTCCATGGAGGCAGAGAAGATCTCCCGGCCCAGCTCCTCCAGAGAAACATTGGCGATCCGGGCCATCCGTTCGGCAGTCCGGACATCTCTGGGGGTGCAGGTAGGGGACTTGAACATGACCGTGTCGGACAGGATCGCAGCAGCCATCATACCGGCCATATTCTCCGAGGGCATCAAACCCCGGTCCTGGAACATGCTGGCGATGATGGTGTTGGTGGAGCCCACCGGCTCATTACGGACGTAAATGGGGTTGTTGGTCTGAATGTCGGCCAGTCGGTGGTGATCGATGATCTCCAGAATATCGGCCTCTTCAAGACCGGGGACGGACTGCGCCATCTCGTTGTGATCCACCAGTACGACCCGTTTTCTCCGGGGACGGAGCAGATGGTACCGTGTCAGCATACCCACGACCTTGTCTTCCTCGTCCAGAATGGGATAGCAGGAGTCACGGAACTGCAGCACCCGTTCGCGGACCTCATCCACCCGGTCGTCCAAATGGAAGCAGACGATATCCTCCGTACGGCAGATGTTGCCGATGGCAGCAGACTGGAAGATCAGCCGCACAGCCCGGTAGGCGTCAAAGGGGGTGGAGATGATGCAAGTCTTGGTGGCGAGCTTGCGCAGATCGTCGCTCAGCTCGGCCTGACACAGCACCACGCAGTTGACATTCATTTCCAATGCTCTGCGGATCAGCTCCGGCTGATCGCCGCACAGGACGATGGATTCCTCTTTTTGAAACAGCAGATTCTCCCGGTTTTGGGGCAGGGCAACGAAGATCTCGCCAAAGATCATGTCGGTGTTCTCACCGGCATCGTTGACGACCTTGCCTTCCAAAACCGACAGCACGTTAAAAAGGGACACCGGTGCCAAATAGGCGGAATTGACCAAAGACATGTTGTAGCTGGCGATATTTTCCCGGGACAGAAGTCCGTGGAGGGTGCCGTCGTCATGGGTAATGGGAACGGCGGACAGGTGCTTTTGCTCCTGGAGCGTCTTCCAACCCCGTTCCACGGTGACAGCTGCGCTTAGCAGCGGCGGTGTATCAAAATCCAAATCCCGGACCTGGGTGTACATACTGGTGATCCGCTTCGGGGGCTTGAAGCCAAAGCGGTCCAAAACGATTTGGGTTTCGTCAGATACGTGGCCCAGACAGGCGGCTTCATATTCTCGGTCGCCGATGGCGTTGCGCAGAGCGGCGTAGGCCATAGCGGCCACGATGGAGTCGGTATCCGGATTGCGATGACCGGTTACATAGATAGGATCCACGGTGATTCCTCCTAACGTGGTGAAACGACGCCGCTGCCTGCAACGGAAGATACAGGCACAGCATCCTGTGAACATACTAACTCAACCTTAATTATAGCCGCTCAATCCGAAAATAGCAAGCAAAAATCCGAACAGGAGAAATATGGTTGCAAAATCCGTACCGATTAGGTAAAATACAAAAATAAACAACGGTAACGGAGGGGTCTGTATGAAGGTGTTGGTGACAGGTGGAGCCGGGTATATCGGCTCTCATACCTGCCTGGAGCTGCTGACACAGGGCAGCGAGGTAGTCGTGGTGGACAATTTGTGCAACGCAAGCGCGGAATCTCTGCGTCGGGTGGAGCAGCTTGCCGGGAAGGAGATCACCTTCTACCGGGGAGATGTTCGGGACGAGGCGTTGATGGAGAGAATATTCCGGGAACAGGAGATCGAATGCGTCATCCATTTCGCGGGGCTGAAGGCTGTGGGTGAGAGTGTTGCCCAGCCCTGGCGGTATTACGACAACAATCTGAATGCCACCCTGGTGTTGACCAAGGTTATGGAGCGGGCCGGGGTAAGGAAGCTGATCTTCTCCTCCTCGGCAACGGTTTATACAGCGGATAACGAAATGCCTCTGGGGGAGACCAGCCGCACCGGCAACTGCACCAACCCATACGGCTGGACCAAGTATATGACAGAGCAGATCCTCCAGGGCCTCTGCACCGCAGATCCGGAGTGGAGCGTATGTCTGCTGCGGTATTTTAACCCCATCGGTGCCCATGAGAGCGGCCAAATTGGCGAGGACCCCAGAGGCATCCCAAACAATCTGATGCCCTTCATCACCCAGGTGGCAGTAGGCCGCCGCCCGGAGCTGAGTGTGTTCGGCGATGACTATGACACCCCCGACGGCACCGGTGTCCGGGATTATATCCACGTGGTGGATCTGGCAAAGGGCCATGTGGCGGCTATGGCCTATGTGCTGCAGAACCGGGGCTGTGAGGTGTTCAATCTTGGCACAGGAACGGGCTACAGTGTTTTGGACATGGTCCGCACCTTTGTGCGGGAAAATGGGGTACAGGTACCCTATCAGATCGCACCCCGCCGCCCCGGAGATATTGCCACCTGTTATGCCGACCCGTCCAAGAGCAGGGAAAAGCTGGGCTGGACCGCGGAAAAGACCTTGGAAGATATGTGCCGGGACGCCTGGAACTGGCAGAGCAAAAATCCTATGGGCTACGGCGAATAACCGAAATTCCGGCATTGCAAAACGCGATGCCGGTTTCTTCCTCTTGTGGGAACGTAAAAAGTATGGTATACTGACAAAAATCATTTTTGGAGCAGAGTATGACAGGAAAAGCGAAGAATAAAAAAAGAATATGGCTGTGTGTGCTTTTGGCGGGACTCCTGGTGCTGCTGCTGGCACTGGCGGTTGTGCTGAGCCTTTCCGGATCGGAAGGAGAGCCGCCGGAGAAGCCTACAACAGAGCCGACTGTACCTACCACCCTTCCCCCGCCCCCGGAAAACACTTTGGGACCGGAGGACTTTGTCTATGACGGCGGCTATCTGACCTGTACCGCGGCGCCCAGTATCCTGGGTATCGACGTGTCCAGCTTTCAGGGCAACGTGGACTGGGAGACCGTGCGGGAGGCCGGGGTCTCCTTTGTGATGATCCGGGTCGGCGGCCGTGGCTACGGTGAGGAAGGCGGCCTGTACAGCGATAAGCTGGCCCAGGTGAACTACCAGGGAGCCAAGGCAGCAGGCCTGGATGTGGGTGCATATTTCTTCTCTCAGGCGATCAGTGTGGCGGAAGCCAAGGAAGAAGCACTGTACACCCTGCAAGCCATTGAGGGCTGGGAGCTGGACATGCCGGTGGTCTTTGACTGGGAGCGGATGGATGCAGGCCGAACAGCCTTTGCAGACCCCCGAACGGTAACCGATTGTATGGTTGCCTTCTGTGAGGAGATCGAAACTGCAGGTTACCGCCCGATGGTCTACTTTAATCCCGACCATTCGGACAGCATGTTCTACATCGAGGAAGTCACTGACTATGATTTCTGGCTGGCCATGTACACCGACTGGATGACCTATCCCTATCAGGTGGACATGTGGCAGTACACAAAGTCCGGCACGGTCGCCGGAATCCAGGGCCAGGTGGATATCAACCTGTACTTTCCTGAGGCATAAACAAACGCCATAGACGCAAATGCGTCTATGGCGTTTCTTATCTTTTTCTCCTTGCCTGTTATTTCCACAGGCCGTCGGGGTACTTACCTTCCTGGCGAAGCTTGGCCAGGGCCGCGACCACCATAGGCTTGTCGGCGGCATAGGTAACGCCATACCACTTGTCAGCGGACGTCAGGACCTTGACAGTGGCCTTGCCGGATTTCAGCAGGGCATCTACACTCCGGGGCAGCAGGAATTCTGCCTTCATGGGGTTAGCAGGGACTTGGTTGGCCATAAAGTCGGGGAACTGGGCGGCGATCTCGTCCAGGAAGCTGGGGGTGAAGCCCCACATATTCATGGACACGATGGTATCCGCAGTCAGATCGGTCCAAGTCGCGCCGTCATCCTCGGTGAAATGGATGCCGCCAGGATATTTTTCGATCTTGGTGCGCTCCACGATGTCGGCCAGATTGCCGTTTTTGTCAGCCTGGCAGACACCTCTGGCCACAGAGCCGTTGTCGGTGACGGTATTGCCCAGCAGGTAGCCCACCATGCAGTAGTCCAGCACAGCTCCGTCCTGGGCATTGCACAGGTAATCGTAGATCACCCGGAAAGCGGATTTGCCGTAGTAATCGTCGGAGTTGATCACGGCAAAGGGCGCACCGCCGATCTCATCCCTGGCGCACAGCACCGCATGGCTGGTGCCGAAGGGCTTGACGCGGCCTTCCGGAACGGCAAAGCCCGCCGGGAGCTTGTCCATCTCCTGAAAGGCGTAGCGGATTTCCATGGGGCAGGCCTTCAGCCGCTGGCCTACGGTCTCCATAAAGTCCTTTTCGATGGCCTTCTTGATGATGATGACTGCCGTTTCAAAGCCGGCTTCGTGGGCGTCATACAGGGAGTAGTCCAAAATCGCTTCGCCCTGGCTGCCCACAGGATCGATCTGCTTCAATCCACCGTAGCGGCTGCCCATACCGGCGGCCATCACGACCAGAACAGGTTTTTTCGTCATAGAAGGTATCCTCCTAAAATGTATTACAGGTTTATTATAGCGTAATTTATAAAAACCGCAAGTGGTCAGCGTCCAAATAAATGTCGTCAGTACTGAGCTTGTCCCAGGAAAAGACTGAGGCAAGCTCTTTTGCGCTGATGGGTGCCGGGGTGTCGATCAGCTTGGCGGCATGGGCCAAAATGCCGATCAGCTCTTCCGGGCGCAAATACCTTTGCAGCTGTCCGAGATCCAGGTCCTTATCCCGCTTGCTCAGCCGACGGCCGTCGGGGGCTAGCAGCATAGGCACATGGCCGTACTGGGGAGGGGGGAAGCCGAACAGCTCCTGCAGGTACATCTGCCGGGGCGCAGAGCTGATCAGATCCATGCCCCGGACGACCTCTGTGACCTCCGCCTCACCGTCGTCCACGGTGACTGCCAGTTGATAGACAAACACACCGTCTGCCCGACGGACCACAAAGTCACCGCAGTCTTTGGCCAGGTTTTCTGCATAGCCGCCCTGGGCCAGATCCCGGAATTTCCACAGCTTATCCGGCACCTTGACACGCCAGGCCGGAGACCGGCCAAAGGCAGCCTGCTGCTGGGGTGTCAGATCCCGGCAGGTGCCGGGGTAGACGTATGTACCGTCAGAAAGGTGCGGCGCGTCTGCGCTGTGGAGCTGACTGCGGGTGCAGTAGCAGGGGTACAGCAGATCCATCTGCCGAAGCTTCTCAAAGTATTCTTCGTACACCTGGGTGCGCTGGCTTTGGGGCGGTGTTTCAAAATCCCAGCTAAGGCCCAGCCATTCAAGATCCTGCCGCAGCAGCGCGGCGTATTCGTCGCTGGTCCGCTGGGTGTCCAGATCCTCCATTCGCAGGACCAAAAAACCGCGCCGGCTGCGTACGGACAGCCAGGCCACCAATGCGGCAAACACGTTCCCCAAGTGCATCCGCCCGGAGGGGGTAGGCGCAAAGCGGCCAACAGGAGGTCTCCCATAGATCATCCTAAGAATCCTCCATAGCGCAGCACGACCCACACCAGCACACACACGATGGCAGTCAGCAGCACGATCACGGCGGCGATCAGTCCGAGAGAGCTTCGCTCCGGCTCCGGAGCAAGGACAGCCTCGCTGAATTCCTCCAGGTCCTCGTCAGTCACGTCAGTATTGTAGGCATCAAATTCCGGGGTCGCTTCGTCAAATGTGTCGTCCCAGGCCTCCTCCGGACGGGATTCTTCGGGATCCTCCTGAGAGAGCAAGGCAGCTTCCAGTCGCTCCAGCGCTTCCTTTTGGTCACGGAACATAGGCGCATCCCCCTTTCTAAGAAAATATTTTACCCCAAAAATGCCGCTCTGTAAAGGTGATATGTTTGGATTTTTTAACTGGGGACTTGTTAAACAGAAGAAAATGATGTACAATATTCTAACATTGTCAAAAGAGGGAGGATCGACATGGCACTGGACCCGGAAGAATTAAAGAAGCGCAGAGCCCAGCGGGAAGCCCAACGTAAGCAGCAGCGGGCCAAAACCAGGCGGATCGTCCTTTTGGTGACGGTGGCGGCTGTGGTTCTTGCGGCGGTCGTCATAGGGATCATTTTGATCGCAGGCAGCGGCGGCAGGGCTGAAGAAAACGCCCGGCCGGAGCAGCCGACTCAGCCGACACGACCCGCCGGCGAAGTCACCACCATTCATTTTGCGGCGGCAGGAGACCTAAACATCAATGATCAGGTGGTCGCCGCCGGTGGCAGCGAGCAGGATTATACCAATACCTTTTTGGATGTAGCCCATGTGTTGGGACAGGCGGATGTGGCAGCGCTGAATTTTGAGGGTGTGCTGGTAGGCGCTCCCTATGGCAGCAGCAAGTCTGCGCCTGTAAGCATGCTGGATGCTTTGGCGGATGCCGGTGTGGATATCCTGCAGCTGGCAAATTCCTATTCCATTTATAAGGGCGTGTCCGGTCTGGGCACTACCATTGAAAATGTCCAGGCTGCGGGGCTGACCCCCCTGGGTGTCTACGCAAACCGACAGGCTTATAAGGAAGGCAAGGGCTATGTGATCTGCCAGGTCCAGGGGATCAAACTGGCATTTGTAGCTTTCACCAAGGGCATGGACGGCATGGCATTGCCTGCCGGCAGTGAAAACTGTGTCAATGTACTCTATACCGACTACGCCAGCGCCTACCAGGAGGTGGATACCGAGGGTATTCATGAGATACTGGAGGCCGTGGAGAAGGAAAAACCGGATATTACCGTTGCCATGGTCCACTGGGGCAGTGAGTTTAACGACACCCTCAGCTCCAGCCAGGAGGAGATCCGGGACGTTCTGCTGGCCGGCGGCGTAAATGCCATCATCGGCACCCATTCCCATTATGTGCAGAAGATGGAATTTGATAAAGAGAATAATACCTTTGTAGCCTATTCTTTGGGCGATTTTATGGGTGATGCCCAGCGGTCCGGATCGGAATATTCCGTGATCCTGGACCTGGAGATCACCAAGGACAATAAGTCCGGTACAACGGTCATTTCTGATTTCAGCTACACGCCGATCTTTACGGTGGCGGAGGAAGATCAGCCCCTGCGAGTGGTCCGGATCGATTCTGCTATCGCAGCATACGAAAGCGGATATATTGACCGGGTCTCCGAGGAGACCTATAATGCAATGAGCTATGCCTTAACCCGGATCGAGAAACGGATCAGCGGCGAATAACATGACCCAAGCCCCCATTGCCGTATGGCAATGGGGGCTATTTTCATGAGGTAGCGGCAACGCTCGTCCGCATTGCATTGAATTATTCAAGTCCCATTACGAACCAAAACCATATAAAAACAGAGGATACCGAAAGGTATCCTCTGTTTTTATGGGGTGGGTGATGGGACTCGAACCCACAACGCCTGGAACCACAATCCAGTGCTCTGCCAATTGAACTACACCCACCATATAAATTTGGCACGCCAGGAGGGACTCGAACCCCCGACCTACTGCTTAGAAGGCAGTTGCTCTATCCAACTGAGCTACTGGCGCATTTGGATGGAGCGGGTGACGGGAATCGGACCCGCGTATCCAGCTTGGAAGGCTGGTGTTCTACCATTGAACTACACCCGCAGATCCTGAATCCTGGCTGATTCGCTATAAGATATTAGCACAATATCTCCGCCCTGTCAAGGCTGATGTTTGAGAATTTCCGGTATTTTTTCATAAATCACATCTGCCACGGCCCCTTCGGTGCAGGGGCACACATTAGGATACCGGTCAGCGACCACACCGTCAGAGGGACAAAAGGCGTGATCCGCTCCATCGAGCATGGTGATATCGTTTTCTGCGTCCCCCACGCAAACCAGTAGCTTTCTGCCCAATTCCTTCTGCAATGCGCGGGCGGCAACGCACTTGGAAACGCCCTTTGCGTGGACATCAATGATCCGGGGAGCAGCCCGGAACACCGCCACCTTGTCGCCGTACAGGCGGCGGATGGTGGCTTCCGCCTCGTCAAAACGGCGGATATCTTCGTCGGTGGCTTCGAACATATCGGCGACCACCGGCTTCCGGGGCGTGCCGAACAGGGCGAACTTCAAAAACGGGCCCACATCTTGACCCCATTGCGCCACCCGGTAACGCCATTGCAGATTTTCGTAGGTGGCGATCCGACCCTCGGTAGGCTCGATCAGGTAGTGGATCTGAGTGCCCTGGATCTCCAGCTCCATATCCCCAAACAGCCGGCGCATAGTCAGCATCGTTTCCCACACATCCAGGTCGATGGGCTTCAGCCGTTCCAGTTTGCCATTTTCCCATGTGGCACTGCCGTTATACAGCAAAAAGGGCGCATTGACAGGAATGGTATCCAGATGCATCCAAAAGGTGGCGGCGCTGCGTCCGGTATTGACCGTAAAGCGGCCGTCGTTTTCCATAAACCAGGCGATGGCATCCAGATTTCGTTGCGGGATGGAAGAATCCGGAGCGGTGAGTGTCCGGTCAAAGTCCACCGTCAGCAGCACATCAGAAAAAAGGCCCATGACCTAGCCCATCCTTTCCAGCTTTTCCAAAACTTCCTTAAAATATTCCGGCAGCTCCGCCATGACCATCACCGGGTGCTCGTCCCGGGGATGCTTGAAGCACAGGATGCCGGCATGGAGCACCTGGCTGCTTTGGCCGAGCTCCGGTTTTTTACGGCCATAGACGGTGTCACCCAAAATGGGGTGGCCGATGCTGGCCATGTGGACACGGATCTGGTGGGTGCGGCCGGTCTCCAGGCGGCAGCGAATATGGGTATAGCCCCGGTAACGCCGGACGACCTCCCAATGGGTCACGGCTTCCTTGCTGTTGCGCTGGGTGACACACATTTTCTTCCGGTCAGAGGGATGTCTGCCGATGGGCGCGTCCACAGTACCGGAATCCTCCTTCAGGTTGCCGCAGACGATGGCTTCGTAGGTCCGGGCCATGGTATGGTCCTTTAGCTGGGAGGCCAGCACCACATGGGCCAGGTCGTTTTTTGCCACGGCCAAAAGGCCGGAGGTGTCCTTATCGATCCGGTGGACGATGCCGGGCCTTAGCTCGCCGTTGATGCCGGACAGCTCATCGCCCAGAGCGTACAGCAAGCCGTTGACCAACGTATCATCCTGATGTCCGGCGGCCGGGTGGACAACCAACCCCTTGGGCTTGTTGATTACCAGCAAGTCCTCGTCCTCGTAGACGATGTCTAAGGGAATATCCTTTGCCAAGATGTCCACAGGCTTCGGCTCCGGCAGCTCCAGGCAGACCGTGTCGCCGATATTCAGTTTCAGATTCTTTTTGCCGGGTTTTCCTCCGACAGTTACGCAGCCTTCGTCCAAAAGACGCTGGGCGGCACTGCGGGTCATGCCCTCCACGGAGCGGGCCAGGAACGCATCCAGCCGCTCACCGGCAATATCAGCCAACAGGGTCATTGTTTCTTTTCGTCCTTCCAAAAACGGCGGTTAAAAAACACCAGACTGATCAGCAGCGCGATGCAGCCGCAGGAAATAAAGCAGTCTGCCACGTTGAACACAGGGAACGTCATAAAGTCCACTTCGATCATGTCCACCACGTAGCCGAGCCGCAGCCGGTCGATCATATTGCCCAGTCCGCCTGCCCAAATCAGAGCGATGCACCAGCGGTCAAAGGCGGTAAAGGGCATATTCTTATGCCAGAATTCCCAAACCACAGCCAGGGTCAGCACCACAAACAGGACGGTGAACAGCCATTGCTGGCCCTGCAGAATGGAAAAAGCGGCGCCGTCGTTCTGCACATAGGTCAGGTGGAACAGGCCCTCAATGACCGGGACCTGGGTGTGCAGCGGGATCTGCTGCACCACAAAATATTTGGTGATCTGGTCAGCTGCCACCACGCCGGTGGCGGCCAAAGCCATCCATAAATACTGCATGAGAAAACCTCCGAATGTAAGGCTGCCACCATCTTACCATTTCCCACAGGGAAAGTCAAACCCGGAACAAAAAAGGACGAGGCAAACGCCCCGTCCTTTGCGGTCTATGTATTACACCAGGTATCTCTTGATGGCTTCTGCCGCCTGAGCGGGGTCATCGGAGATGGTAATGGTGATGTTCATGTCGTTTGCCTTGGCAAACTC
>JAZNDJ010000108.1:0-10016 GCA_045588045.1 Faecousia sp. | reverse complement strand
ATGTTCGCCGGCAATATGTCTGGGTGCAAGGGCAATCCCCTGTCCACGCTGCGCAAGATAAACATTGTTGTCGGAAAACCCGTCATGGTACAGTTTGGGTGGATCGATATGATTATCTTCCAGATACTTGCGGATATAGCCCGGCAGCGACTTGGAGGATTTAGAGGAGATCAATGTTTCCTCTTTCAGCATCTCAGGCGTGATTTTATCACACTGATTGAACGGATGATCCGGCGAAAAAGCGGCGTAAAACTCAACGCGGGTATAATCCCGCTTCTCAAGCAGCGGGTTTGCGATATCCTTGCTGAAAACCCCGATATCAATCCCGCGGTCAACAAGACTCTTTGCAACTGCCGCGTGTCCCTTCTGCTGGAGATTCAGGCTGACGGACTTATTACGCACCACATAATTCGAAAGAAGCTCAGGGAGCAGCCCAGGGCACATGGTAAAGGGAATGGCAAGACGAATCACTTCGCGCTTCTTGAAAAAACCTGCATTTAACTCCTCGCGCAAGGCGGTTACCTCATTATGAATGGCAATGGCATGCTTCAGGACGGTCTCCCCTACCGGCGTCAAAACAAAAGCCTTGGTGTCGCGATCGATCAACTCGACCCCGTACTCCTCTTCCAGCTTTTTTACCGCCGTGGAAACAGCAGGCTGGGTTACCATCAGCTCTTCCGATGCATTTGTAAAATTTCCGTATTTGCACAGGATGCGAAAATACTCCAATTGATAAAGTTCCATCGCGCTGCTCCTTTTTATACAAAAGGCTATACTATATTAAAAAGAATTATAACATATAAATATTCCGAATGTCAACAAAACCCCGACTTTGGTCGGGGTTTTGTTGAGAAAAATATTTGTTTATAATCACATTGGCAATTCAGCGCGAAACTCTCCAGCACTGAACAAAATGACCTGCAGAAATTTCACGCAGCACCTGCGGCTGCTTGCACTCTTCGCTGGCATAGGGGCAACGGCTGGCAAAGCGGCAGCCGGGCTTCGGGTCCACCGGAGAAGTCAGCTCGCCCTGAATCAGGATGCGATTCTTCTTTGCGTGAATATCAGTAGACGGGATGGCAGACAGCAGTGCCTGAGTATACGGGTGCAGAGGATGCTCAAACAGCTCTTCACTCTCACAAGTCTCCACCAGCTGTCCAAGATACATCACGCTGATGTTGTTGGAAATATGACGGACCACCGAAAGGTCATGGGTCACAAACATATAGGTCAGACCACGTTCTTCCTGCAGATCCTGCAGCAGATTGAGAACCTGAGCCTGGATAGACACGTCCAGTGCGGAAACCGGCTCATCACACACAATGAACTTGGGGTCCATTGCCAGTGCACGGCCGATGCACACGCGCTGACGGCGGCCGCCGTCCATCTCATGGGGATAGGAAAGGCGCAGTCGGCGTGCGATACCTACCATGTCCATCAGTTTGGTAACTTCGCTCTCAATGTTGGAGCGATTGGCCTTACCAGAACGAAGCAGCACTTCCTTCAGGGTATCCTCCACCGTGAAGCGGGGATTTACCGAAGAAAACGGATCCTGGAAAATGATCTGCATATTCTTACGCAGTTCCTTCAGCTGACGCGCATTCTGATGGGTAACATCCTTACCCTCGTAGTAAATGCTGCCGCCGGTACTTTCCAGCAGATGAATAATAGTACGTCCAAGGGTGGATTTACCACATCCGGACTCGCCCACAACGCCCATGGTTGTACCCTGTTCAAAGGACATGGTCACATCATCCACCGCATGCAGCTTGCCTCGGGGTGTATCAAAATACTTTTTTAAACCTTTGATTTCAACTAATGCAGCCATATCAACCCTCCACCTGTGCCGCAGCAGCTTCAGCCAGAACTTTCTTGCAGCTGCAGTAATGTGTGCCGGAAACCTTGCCTGCAGTCATCACTTGAGTCCGGCAGTCCTCATCGGCATAGGGACACCGGGGATTGAACTTACAGCCGGAAGGAAGGCTGGACGGGTCGGGCATCATACCATCGATCGGAGTCAGCCGCTTTGCACCCTTTGACATATTGGGCAGGCTGCCGAACAAACCGAGGGTGTACGGATGCTTTGCATGATCAAAGATTTCCTCGATGGTACCGCTTTCAACAATCTCGCCGGCGTATATTACCGCTACGCGGTCGCAGGTTTCAGCCACAACACCCAGATCGTGGGTGATAAGGATCATGGAGGTTCCCTTTTCCCTCTTCAGATTGTTAATCAGGTCCAGAACCTGCGCCTGAATGGTCACATCCAATGCAGTGGTAGGCTCATCAGCAATCAGAAGATCGGGATTGCAGGCCAGTGCGATAGCAATAACCACACGCTGCTTCATACCACCGGAAAACTGGTGAGGATACTCACGGGCACGGCCCTTGGGAATACCGACCAACTCCAGCATATCCGCTGCTTTGTGCAGCGCTTCCTTCTTACTGCACTTGGTGTGCAGCTGAATACCGTCTGCGATCTGATCAGCAACACGCATAGTAGGATTCAGTGCAGTCATCGGGTCCTGAAACACCATGGAGATGCGTGCGCCGCGAACCTTGCGCATGGCTTCATTGCTCAGTTCAGTCAGTTCCTGTCCGTCAAAGTAAATCTTGCCGTCCTTGACCTTGGCAGGAGGATCGGGCAGGATGCGAAGAATCGCTTTGGCAATGGTCGTTTTACCGGCGCCGGTCTCACCCACCAAGCCCAAGGTTTCACCCTTGCCCAAATCAAACGATACACCATTAACCGCGTGGATAATATCCTTACCGGAAGTGTATTCAACTACCAAATCCCTAACCGACAGAAAGGCGTTATTATTTTCCATTTTTTCGTCCTCCTTCTGTCAGTCTTTCAGCTTCGGGTCAAGCGCATCGCGCAGACCGTCGCCAAATAGGTTCAAAGCCAGAACAAACAATGCCATGACCAAACCGGGAAGCAGCACCTGATAGGGGTGATAGCGCATGACATCTCGGGCTCCCGAGATCATTGCACCCCATTCGGGTGTAGGTTCCAGAATACCAAGGCCAATAAAGCTCAGACTTGCACCCATCATGATGGTGCCGCCCACGCCCATGGTGGAGGTTACAATCAAAGGCGAAATGGTGTTTGGCAGAATATGTACGAACATCAGTCTGGTTTTAGAGCAGTTGGTTGCCTCCGCAGCCTCTACATACTCCAGCTTTCTTTGGCTCAGGAACTGAGCCCGCAGCATACGGCTGTTCAAGGTAATACGGCCAATGCCCAGAGCAACAACCGTCTCAAAGAAACCGGTACCCAGAGCCATGGAGATAATCACTGCCAGAAGAATGCCGGGAATCGACTGCATCAGATCACCCAGACGCATAATCAGTTCTTCTACCCATCCGCCGAAAAAGCCAGCCAGACAGCCCAGAACAATACCGATAATCAAGCCGAAGATAACAGCACCCATACCAAGGCCCAAAGAAAAGCGGGTGCCCCAAATCAGACGGGACAGCATATCGCGGCCAAACTGATCCGTACCAAGCAAATATTTCGCAGACTCACCGGGTGCAAGGTTCTTGTTGGGCAAATCAAACAGAGAATAATCATGCGGTGCAATCAAAGGGGCAAAAATCGCAATCAAAACATAAATAGCAAAAATAACCATGCCTGCCACTGCCAACTTATTGCGGAACAGCCGGCCCATGACTTCTTTAAACTGGCTTTGCTTGCGCAGAATGCCTTCGGGCTCGACAGCAACAGAATTCTTTACCGCTTCCTTAGACACGGATCTCTACCCCCTTCCGCTTCATTGCGCGCTGTTTACGGCGGCGTTTGCCGGCTCCTTCGTACTGAGCCTTGATACGAGGATCCACAAATGCGAAACACAGGTCAACCAGCAGCATACACAGACAGAACGCAATAGACAGCACAACAACAGAAGAACGAATCACTGCATAGTCGCGGCCGCCGATGGCTTCTACCATGTACTTGCCCATACCGGGGATGGAAAATACGCTCTCAATGACCACTGTGCCGCCCAGACTGGAACCAAAGCTGTTGCCAGCAGTCTGAATCAGAGGAATCAGCGCGTTGGGCAAAGCATAACGCCACAAAATGGCACTCTCCGACACACCCTTAGCGCGAGCCGTAGTAATATAGTCGCTGCGGATGACCTCCAGCATACTGGATCGGGCCTGGCGGGCCATCGTGGCAATACCACGCAGAGAGTTTACAAATATGGGTAAGATCCATCCGGTCCAGTGCGTAACACCATAGGCCGGAAGAACGTGAAGTTTCTGAGCAAAAATCAGCAATAACTGCAGACCAAACCAGAATGCCGGAACAGATACACCAATCAGTGCCAGCACCATGCACAGGTTGTCCAACCACTTGCCGCGATGAACCGCTGCCACCATACCCAGAGGAATACCAATGACCAACTCCAGAACAATAGCAGAGACAGCCAGCACAAGAGTGTAGGGAAAACGCAGTGCCATTTCATCAATGATGGGAAGATTTGTAACATAGGAAAAGCCAAGATCAAACTGTATAAAGGTTTTATACATGTAATTGCCCAACTGGACAAAAAAGGGATCATTCAGGCCCCATCTCTCGCGCAAGGCAAAAATATCTTCCGGAGTCGCTGTCGTACCCAACAGCAATTCTGCCGGATCACCGGGGCAAAAATACATGACGGTAAATACCACGATAGCGACCATAAGCACCACCGGGATAATCGTCAGGATACGTTTAAAAATATACCTAATCATAATTGAACCTCAACTTTGTCTGTTTGAAGTTAAAAAAGGCTCCGCTGCTAAGGTCCTTCATAGCAGCGGAGCCGCTTATTTACTCAGTTAGAAGCTGAGTTTTCAATCGATTACTTGCCGGAGTTGGCCCAGTCGTAGGTCAGGGCGCCCAGCTGCAGGCAGCTCTTGGCGCCGGTAGCATGAATGGTGTTGCCGATCCAGGAAGCGCAGGCACCGTAAGCATCTGCATAAATCAGATTCTTCATGTAAGCCTGATCCATGACGTACTGCTCGAAGGCGGTAACAGTCTCTGCATTGGTAGTCTTGCTGCCGATAGCAGCCATCAGCTTCTCCTGCAGCACGTTGTCCTCAGCAAAGAAGCAGTTGTACTTGTTCTTTGCCTCGTTGACCAGAGAATCCCACTCAAAGCCGGAGTGGCTGCGGGTAACCAGCTGGCTGTCCACGATGTACAGATCAAACGCAGTGGGATCCTTCTTAGCAGTGTTGAAGGTGCCGCGATCCAGAGCGCTGATGGTAACGGTGTTGGGGTTGCCGGTCAGCTGGCCGACATCAGCCTGGATAGACAGAGCCAGAGCATTGGTGGTGGCTTCGTTCTGCAGCAGAATGGTCAGCTCCAGGTCGGAAGCCTTATTGCCGGTCTCCTGCTCCCACTTAGCCAGATAATCCTTGGCCTTGGCCAGATCATACTCAAAGTACTCACGGCTATTCCAAGCGTCCTGATAGTCAACGAAGGTAGGATAGGACCATGCCTTGGCAATGGTGCCATAGCCGTCAACAGCAGCGCTCAATGCATTCTCGGAGCTGATGGCATAGGCCAGAGCCATACGCAGGTTGTAGTTCTCAGTGGGGCTGTTGCTGGAGACGTTAAAGGCAACACCCAGGCCGGCGTCGGGAGCAGCAAACACGTTAAAGTCATCATTCTTCTCAAACAGAGCTACATCTTCCATACCGATGAAGCGAGCGATATCAATTTCGCCGGACTCCAGAGCGATAGCCATGGTGGAAGTATCGGTGATGCACTCGTAAGTAACCTTGTCAATGTTGGAGAAGTCGAACATGGGGCAGTAGCCGTCCTCAACAGACTTGCTCTCGTTTGCAGCGTTGTTCCAGAACTTCTCGTTCTTTTCAAACACGGCAGTAGCACCGGCGACATACTCAGTCAGAATCATGGGACCGGTACCAACAGGGTTGGTAGCCATACCGTCGGGAGAAGCCTCATAGGCTTCCTTGGTGACCATATTGATCGCATTGGTGACATCATAGAAGGTACCAACAGTATCCTGAGTAAGCTTCATATCAAAGGTCAGTTCGTCAACCAGAGTCAAGGATTCAATGATGCGGACCTGAGACAGGGAGCTGACTTCCTTGCACTTCTCATAAGAGTAGATAGCGTCTTCAGCGGTAAAGGGGTTACCTGCGGAGTCAACGATGCCCTCACGGATCTTGATGCGATAGGTCAGGTCAGCAACCAGTTCGGCGCTCTCAGCCAGCACGAAGTAGTGCTCCATGGTATTCTCTTCCAGATTGACTACGTCAGCGGTCAGGTTCTGGTACACCAGAGGAGCCTCGTTCTGACGGGCCAGGTTAAAGCCGCCCCAAGGATCCCAAGCCTTGATATCGGCAGAGATACCAACGACAACTTCCTTAACGCCGTCGAAGTCGGACTCAACACCGCCAACATTACCAACAGCTTCGTTGCCGCCAACAGGCTGGGAAGCAACGGGAGCATCGGGCTTGTTGCTGGTTTCAGGGGTCTTGTCGTCGTCAGCAGAATTTCCGCAGGCGACCAGGCTCAGTGCCAGAACACCGGCCAAAAGCAGGGACAGAATGCGCTTTTTCATATTCTTCTTCCTCCTAAATATTATTTTGCCAATCATCGTTTCCCTACGATGATCTGGCAGGACCCACTATTCCAGGTTTAATAATGATAAAACAAATAGAAATCGTCTTCGCTATTAAAAAAGAGAATTTATTAATAGCACAGAGTATGAGTGCCGCCGACATACTGATCAGGGCTGGGCCAGGGGAAGCCGTCACGCTGGACGGGATCGCGGGAGTCCAGAATCTCCTGAGGCATGATGTTCAGGTCGGGACGGCCGGAAGCAAAGGTGCAGCCGTCGGGAACGGGCAGCTTATACAGACGGGCAGCATTGCCGCCGACGATCAGGTTGATCTCATCCTGAGTGCACAGGTTCAGGTCCTTCAGGCGGTGCACCTGATGGGTGGCCCAACCCAGCCAGTCAGGCTGATAGGAAGTAGCCTTGGACTTGGCCCAGATCCAGTTGTTGCGGTTGTAGCTGAACTTGTTGCTCTCGGCCAGAGTGGTGCCGTGAACGATCTGAGGATACCACAGGTGGCTGCCGGTATCGCCGCCGCCCCAGATCAGCTTGGCAGCGCCAAGATCTTCCTCACGCAGGGCATACTCATAATACTCAGCCTTCCAGTAGCCGGTCTCCAGATAGACATTCTCAAAACGGGAGGCCATATCCACGGCGCGCTCGATGTCGCGGGGCTTGCTGCCGCCGCCGTGAGCGATGATCAGCTTAAACTTGGGGTACTTGGAGCAAACGCATGCCAGCATGGTCAGAGGATCTTCCAGGTTGAAGCTGGAGAATTCGTGAGCGTAGCAGGGCACATCATAGTGGATGCAGAACTCAGCGGTAGCACACCATTCCTTGAAACGCTCCTGCTTGGAGGGATGGTTGCGGATGCAGCCCAGAGATCCGGGAGAAAACTCACCGACGCCTACAAAGAACTCCTTGTCGGGGCCGGAGAAGTAGCCGTCCAGCTCCTTGATGGCCTTGTCGATAGTCCACTCCTGCTTACCGTGCATGGCATCCAGGCGCAGCTCGGTCTCGACAGCGCAGGTACGGAACTTGTCAGGATGCTTCTTGCAGATCTCAGCGTAAGCGGAGCTGTGGGTGCCGTTGAAGCTGGGCAGAAGAATACCCATGTCAACGTCATACACCTGCATGTCGTACAGAGCTTCCTTGGAATTGTCCACCGACTCAACTTCCTGATTGAAGCCGGAAACCTTGGTATCCTTTGCAGTAACGTCCTTCTTGCCGCAGTGAATGTGTCCGTCAACTACAAAACGTCCGATTTTCATAATGATCTCTCCTTAATTGTTTATTTGTCACAAAATTTTACGTCCAGCTCTTTTTTTCATGTAATTTTTTTGACGAATACATTATCAAATTAAATTGCAAAAATTGCAAATCAAAAGTTTTTATTTTTCATCAAATGCGCTGATAAAACAGTGACAACATCCACAAAATTTCCTCTTTATTCTTGAAATAAACAGAAAAAATGATATGATAGATTAATGAATAACAGTCGAGACAAATCGGAGGCACCATGGATCTTTATCAATTGGAATATTTTCGTGTTTTATGTAAATATGGCAGCTATACCAGTGCATCGCAGGAACTGAATGTTTCCCAGCCTGCTATTTCCATGGCAGTAAAAAAGCTGGAAGAGGAATGCGGCGGCGACATTATTGACCGCAGCCGCAAAACCTTTGCCCTGACACAAAAGGGTGAAACCCTTCTGACCTGGGCCATCGTGATCCATAACGATGTAGAAAATATGCTGCAGGCGATCGGCGCATTCTCAGCAAAGCAGCGCGAGGTCGTACGTCTTGCATTTCCAATGCCCCTGTGTCCTGAGCTGATGACCGATATCATTCCGGCCTATTCTCAGGTTCATACCGACACCGCGCTGCACATTATCCAGGCAGGACATACGACTATCGCCTCCAACCTGATGAAGGGCTGGTGCGATCTGGGTGTTTTCTGCAAAGATATGCTGACCACTGCACTGGAACACAGGCACTACAAAAATCTGGAATATATGGCCTGCTTCTCCCCTACCCATCCCTTCAATGACTGCGATACGATTACGCCGGAAATGCTGCTGGAAGAAACCCTGATCATTCCCAAGGGCGCAAACAGCCTGACCGTGGCGATCCGCGAATATTTCCAGCAATTCGGGGTCGAACCGCACTTTGAGCTTGCCGACGTATACCCCGACGACATCTGGCAGTTGGCCCATCAAGGCAAGGGAGTCGTCTTTGTGCCAAAGCACAAGCAGGGAAACCACTGCGCCCCCCTCTCTCCCCCGCTTTACAGTCAACTGGTCATTGCCTGGAGAAAAGATGAAAAGCTGACCCAACACAAGAAAGAGATGATTGAATATATCGTTCAGTCTCAGGAAAATTTATAAACTTAAGATTGTACAAAACAGGCAGACGATAACGTTTGCCTGTTTTGTATTTTTCAGTGTATAGTTATCCCTTGCGGGCAATCACACGCTGAGCAGCCGCAGCAATCGCAGTATCAGTCAAACCAAACCGCTCCCGCAGATAGCTGACCGGTCCAACTTCGCCAAACTCGTCATTGACACCCACCATTTCAACGGGAACAGGCTTGTTTTTGATCAGCACTTCGCTGACAGCGGAACCCAAACCGTTGATGACGTTATGATTCTCGGCAGTCACAATGGCGCCGGTGTTTGCCGCTGCACGGAGGATGGCCTCCTGATCAATGGGCTTCCATGTGTGCATATTGATCACGCCGGCGGAAATACCCTGCTCCGCAAGGATCTTCGCGGCACCGATGGCTTCGGACACGCAGAATCCGCTGGCGATGATGGTCACATCGGTACCTTCGGACAAAACGGCAGCCTTGCCCAGTTCAAAGGTGGAGCCGGGATCATACACCTTTTTGACTTCCTTACGCACAAGGCGCATATAGATCATACCTTCGGTGGCAGCGATCTTGGGCATCAGGTCCTGCAGCATTACAATGTCAGTGGGCTCCACAACGGTCATGCCGGGGATGCCGCGCATGATACCCATATCCTCGAAGGGCATATGGGTGCCGCCGTTGTAAGCCGCAGTAATGCCGGGATCGGAACCGATGACCTTCACATTGGCATGGTTGTACGCACCGGAAATGAAGATCTGGTCGCAGGCACGGCGGGTACAGAAGGGTGCAAAGGTATGCGCGAAGGGAATCTTACCCTGAACCGCCAGACCGCAGGCCATGCCGATCATATTGGCTTCCTGAATGCCGCAGTCGATGGTACGCTCGGGATAAGCTTTCCGGAAAGGCTTGGTACCCATAGCGCCGATTAAATCCGCGTCAAGCAGAACGATCTTTTCGTTCTCGGCCGCCAGTTCAAGAAGGGATGCACAGAACGCATCACGCATGTCCATTACGTCTTTGCCGTTTTCGGCAGATAAAACAATCTTTGTCATGCTCCCACCCCTCTCAAAT
>JAZNDJ010000107.1:0-3596 GCA_045588045.1 Faecousia sp. | reverse complement strand
AAGGAAGCCTGGTTTAAAAAACAGGGCACCGGCATTACCGATCTGCAGTCGGTAAATGTATTGCCCCTGTCCCGGCATATCTTCTGTGTAGATGACTATATGATCCAGATTCTATAACAAAAAGGCCGTCTTATAGACGGCCTCTTTCCTTTCCTAACTTCCTGCGAAGCTTTGCCCGGACCACATCCAAAAAATCAGACCGGGGCTGGCCAAAGGCACAGTCATTGACAAAATGCTCACAGTTGTTGTGGAGAAAATCGTAGCCGCCCTCTCCCAACCGGGCATGGGCGCAGGCGATGATCTCCTCCGGCGGGCGCAGAGTCTTCCGCTCCTGTCGGTCCGGGATCCCTACCTCCAGGGTGCCACCGTGCAAAAAGGTGTACACATCGGTGGTCAGCACCTTCACCTGGTCCGGTGGGGTATGGACATTATCCGGCATACCGAACTGGTAGACCGTCTGCTCATCGGCAAAAATGCCGTAATGGTGATAAAAGCTTACCCGGGTACGGACGATCTGCCCCCGCACCGGCATTTCCTCCACCCACTGCATTATAGCTTTGCGTCGATACAGCGGGCTACGTCCCCAACGGTCTTGATGCCGACAAAGTCCTCGTTGGTGAACTTGATCTCAAATTCTTCCTCAAGAGCCATGACCATGTACAAAAGGCCGATGGAGGTGATGCCGATGTCCTCCTGCAGGGTGGATTCCGGCGTAACCGACGCTACTTTGATCTCATCCTCGAATACGGTGTTGAAAACCTCTACCAATCTCTCAAATGTACTCATACCTGCTCCTTCCGGTGTGCCAATGCTGCGCACCGATTCATTTCCTCCAGCACCAGATCGGCCACCCGGTCAATGTCTGCGGTGGAGGGGATTTTTTTTGTAAAATGCTCCTTGGGATATATGGTCCTGCCGATGACTACAGTCCGCCGCTGATACCATCGGCCTTTCGGCAGGATGTGCATGGGCACGATTGGAACATCCGCCCGAATGGCCATAAGCACACAGCCGGATTTGATAGCCTGCACGTCCTCGCCCTCTGTGATGCCCCCCTGGGGGAACACACACAGCAGATGGCCGTCTTTCAGGACAGACACCGCCTTCTGAACTGCCTCGATATCCGCGATCTGCCGGTTGATCTCAATGGCACCTACGCCCTTGAGCAGCATCACCCGCAGCTTTCCCTGCATGACAGCCTCCGCTGCCAGGAAGTACAGCCGCCGATACCAAACAGTGACCCCCACCAAAAAAGGATCCGAAAAGGTGGTATGGTTGGCCGCCAGGATCCCGCCGCCCCGGAGCACCTGCCGGTACTTCTCCCCTTCCGGGGTCAGCCGCCGCATCCGGTAGATCAGCAGCAGTGGGGCACAGACCAGCCGGGCCATATCCATGGGGAATTTTTTCAGGTCAAACAGCTTTGCTTTTTTCATTGGCTAACCTCGCCTCCAGCTGTCTGCCAAGGTCGTAGACCTTTTCCTCCAGCACAGCAGTCAAATGCTGCAGCTGGGCCTCCTCGCTCAGTCCCGGCTGCATATGCTCGGACAGGTAGAAGGGCTTGCCGATCATGACCTTGGCCCGCTTGGTGATGCCGTAGCTGCCGTCGGTATAGATAGGCACAATGGGGGCATCGGCATGGGTGGCGATCACCGCCGTGCTGACGGTGAAGGGGAAGGGCTTGCCGTTCACCGGCAAGCGGCCCTGGGGGAAAATACCCAGCCGTCCGCCCTTGTCCAGCACCTCGATGCAATCAGAAATAAAATCAAATGTCTTGGCATCCCGGTCCACCCGGATGCCGCCCATGCAGTACAGGAAATTAGCAAACAGCTTGCCCTTGTTAAAGAGCACCTCTGCCATGGGAAAGCGGATGGTTTGGAAGGGGAAGATCAGAAGATACAGCACAAAATCCAGCAAATGCTGGTGATTGGACACCAGGATGCCGGGCTTGGGGATGCTGCGCTTTGCCCCCTCCTCCAGAAACACCCGGGGCTTCAGGAAGATGCCGGTGGGAATGGCACCTGTGACCTTCACAAAGCCTACGGTAAAATTCACTAGCGCATTGTTTCGAATCATATCAAATGTGTCTTTCTATGTACTCGCAGATCTCTGCGGGCGTGTAGCGATAGCTGTCGCCATTGTCGTACTGGCCGATGCCAAAGGTTTCCGACAGGGCACCCACAATGGTAAAGTACTGGATACTGGTGGCACCCAGGTCGTAGAAAATATGGTCCGTATCGCCGATAGCCTCCGGCCTCAGCTCCAGTACCTTGGCGATGATGGCCTTCACCTGGGCCATTGCCGCAGATGTGGCACCGTCCGGGGTCCGGTTGGCCTGGATCTGCCCGAAGGGGATCAGCTCCACCTGGCCGGACTCGATCTTTCGCAAAAGCTGGGTGCGGCTGACCTTCACCGCAGTGGGCGGCGACATCTCATCGAAAGTGAAGTAGAATTTCTTGATGGCAGATGCCCCAAGCAATGTCTGATTGATGGCATAGGCCTCATCCCGGATGGCTGCAATGCCGGCCTCGGAGGCATAGGGGTTGAGCTGGACCACCAGGGACAGCTCCTCGCCGCTCTCCCCGGGCAGGCCCAAAACGCACAGCATCTTCGCGCTTCCCAGAACGAAGAATTTCTCCACCGTGTCGGGGTTGATATTCTCGCCGTTTTCTCCGATCACCAGGTCACCCTTACGGCCAAGAATGAAATAATTGCCCTTACTGTCGCAGCGCATGATGTCGCCGGTGGCAAACCACTCGCCCTTTTGCTGCTCCACGCCGTTGACCAGCTTTCTGGTGCACAGGGGCTCGCCCCGGACCAACAGCTCTCCGTCCTCTTGAAGCATATATTCCACCGCGCTAAAGGGACGGCCGATGGAATTAAGATTCCGGTCCTTCGGTCTGTTGCGAAGCTCCACGGAGGTAATGCCGATCTCGCTCATGCCGTAGCCGTTGCGCATGCTGTAGCCAAGGCCATTGAGCAGGTACATGGCAGAATCCCGCAGGTAGCTGCCGCCGTTGATACAGCAGGTGACCGACCGGCCAAACAGCTTGTCGGTCACATCCCGCAGCAGCCATTTGGCAAACTTGGGGCCGATGCTCATGTGGGGGAACAGGTTCTGCACCGCTGTTGCGATCTTCAGGCCGGTCTGCAGCTTTTTCTCCTTGCCCTGCTCCCGGGCGGTGGCCCAGACCTGCTTTTCCACCGTGTGCCACAGCATAGGCACCGCAAAAATGTGGGTCACCTCATGGCGGCGGCAGGTTTTTAGGATGGTTTCCGCGGAGTAGTCCTTCAAAAATACCAGGGTCCTGCCGAAGAAGGTGTACCAGAAGTACACGGCAAACAGGCCGAAAATATGGTAGAAGGGCAGGAACGCCAACTGTTTGAGCTTGCCCTTGTAATGCTTGGAGATGGCCTGGGATGTAGCCACGATCTCGTCAAACTCCATGATCTGGGCGGTGATCTCTTTGCCGGTGTAGAAGCAGACAGTCTCCTTCATGGAGGTGGCAGATGAGGAGAAGGCGATCTCGTTGGCAAATACATCCTCCGGCACAGCCGGGTATTCCCCTTCCAGGTCTGCCATGGTGATGACCGTACCG
>JAZNDJ010000106.1:0-2392 GCA_045588045.1 Faecousia sp. | reverse complement strand
GGCTGGAAGGCTATTGTTCTGGAAGATACTGCCATCAATATCAGTAAGCTGACCGGCAAGCTGACCTTTACCTACAGCTCTGATCTGGCGATCACCAACTACCGTATCCACATCGTGACCGATCAGGGCGGCAGTCTGACTGCCAACGGCACTTCGGATTGCTACATTAAAGCAACCCTTGCTGACATTACCGCCGGTAGTCTTGAGGCATGGACACAGACAGAAAACGAAGATGGCAGCATTACCGTTACCTTCGACCTTTCCACGATGAATTACTTTGCAAACGGTACGGAGCTGAAGGGCCTGACCATCGTTACGGCTACAGGGAATGAATCACCCGGCACAGTTACCTACAAGTCCATTGAGATGGAAACATTCCCCGATGGATACAACTGCCGGCTTTCAGGCCATACCTGGACAGACGCAACCTGCACTGAGACGAAGATCTGCTCTGTCTGCGGTGCTGCCGACGGCGAGGTTCAGGACATTCATCCGGCGAATGTAAGAGTGTTGACGCTGAATGTTGCTTATTACGACGGCGCGTATACAAACGAGCATTTAGCCGATGAAGTGACGCTCTTGACAAATATGAGCTACACCAACCAGGATATGGTGGAGGATTACTCTTTCGCAAAGCGGGCAGACCGCCTGCTGTCACTGCTGGAGTACTATGATCCCGGTGTATTCTTCCTAAACGAATTCAATTTCGCCTGGTGGCAGGAGGTCATCTCTGATGAGGATGCGGTTTTGAAAGCGCTTCCTCAGTACACCTATGTAGATTCCAGAAGCACAGGCACATCCAGAAACGGCGAGGGAGAAAAATATAAAGACCTTTATAATATGGTGTTCTATGATCAGGAACAGTTCACACTGCTGGACACCGGCTCCTTCGTTACCTGCCAGACATGGAGCGGATGGTATGATCACTGCACATGGGCAAAGCTGGAGCATAAGGAAACCGGCCAGACGGCGGTGTATGCCGCCATTCATGTGCAGACCGTGCCCTCCGGCGAGCAGGAAGCAGAACGGGCAGCTCTGAGCCTGCAGGCTGCTGCGACTGCAGTTGAGGAGCTTTACAAGATCGCAGAAGACTTACCGATCATTTTGGGCGGCGACTTCAACACCACCGAAACCTCCAGAGGCTATCGCACCTATGCGTATATGGTCGATCAGGCCGGCTACAAGGACAGCCGCTACGCAGCACCGCGGACCGATCCTTCCGGCACAGCCCGTATTTGGGGCAGCTCCCAGAAAAATAACGGCAACCGCATCGATTACATTTTTGTCAATGGCGCAAGCGTGAAGAAATATCAGGTCGCCAGTGGCTCCTTCCTGAAGGACAATACCTATGTGGAAGGGGTAACGGAGGCCGATCTGACACCCGGTCAGGATTGTTCCTATTACGATATAAGCGATCACCTGCCGGTGGTATCCGATATTATTCTCAAAAGCAACCGGTCTGTCGCACCTGACGGCGACACAGCGAATAATTAACTTTGCCGATGCTATTTATATGGCGGCCAATGAATTTATAAGATAATTCTTTGATGGATACCAGACATCCAGTATAGCAGATCCATTTTCTATTAAAGAAGGAGCGTTGCAATGAAAACCTGGAAAAAAATAATACCGGTCCTGCTGGCTGTTGCAATCCTTTGCATAGTGGCAGGTTGCGTAAAGCCTACCGTTACCGTGACCTTCTATAACGGCAGCGAGGTTTACGAAACCGTTCAAGTAAAAAAGGGCGACAAGCTGACCCTGCCTGAGCCGCCCAAGGCCGAAAAAGGCTTGGGATTGGCCGGCTGGTCCACCATCGACGGCGATATAGAAGAGGTCGTTGATCCTGCTACCTATGTTGTAAAAGGGGATCTTACGCTGTATGCTGTCTGGGCGGATGTTTATACCGTGGTCATCAATGCCGACAACGGCACCCCCTTTACTGTTCAGGAGGTTATTATTGGAACCACCATTGATAAGCCTGAAGATCCTGTTAAGGAGGGATTCAGGTTCGTCGAGTGGCGGGATGCTCTTAATGATGCCTCCTACGATTTCAGTAAGCCCATCTATGCTGATCTGACCATCAAGGCTATGTATGGCGATGGCGCTCCGAACCGTGTCAGCGATACGAAGTGGGACTTCTCCTTCGGCGTCCACGGCTCTTGGATCGGTGCCCAGGGTGGATGGAAGTACGAGGTTAACGGCCTTCCGGCGGAAGATATGGTCTACCAAACCACGGAAGACGGTTACGCAGCCTGGGGCTTCGCTGTGACCGATTCTTTGGACAACATTCCTGTGGTCAACGGCAACAATGGTGAGGGCCTCGGCATGAAGTACATATACAATGAAGGCATCAGCGTAGAAGCAAGCAAGGCAAAGCTGGTTGTAGCCTACC
>JAZNDJ010000105.1:0-2009 GCA_045588045.1 Faecousia sp. | reverse complement strand
ATGATGGGCCTGTCCCTGGCCAGCGAAGATTCTGGCAGCAACAACTGATTATTAGGAGGAAACGTTCATGTTCGGTACTCGTAAGCTGGGCAAGACCAGTGCACAGAGAAAAGCCCTGCTGCGTCAGCAGGTAACCGATCTGCTGGCTAACGGCAAGATGGAGACCACCTTCTATCGCGCTAAGGAAGTGCAGCCCGTGGTTGAGAAGATGATCACCCTGGGCAAGAAGGGCAATCTGGCTGCTTACCGCAGAGCTATGGCTTATGTGACCAAGGAAGACGTGGTCCAGAAGCTGTTCAAGGAGATCGCTCCCAAGTATGCTGACCGTAACGGCGGCTATACCAGAGTGACCCGTACCGGCGCCCGCCGCGGCGGTGCTGGTGGGATGGCAGTCATCGAGCTGGTCTGATCCGGTCGAGAAAAGAAAAAAGAGCGTATCGCTTTGGCGATACGCTCTTTTGCTATGGGCGAAGAGCAATCGTAGACCGATGGCTTGTCCCACCGATCGATGCCGTCCTATAGATGGGTGCGAAGGGATAAGATTGCTACGTCGGAGTACATCCTCCTCGCAATGAAAGGGGAAGTAAGGCGGCAATGGAAAAATTGGGGAATGTAGGGGCGGCTATCAGCCGCCCGCATGTGCCCGAAATTTTCCTAACCACCGATTGCGTTTGGGGAAATTGTATGCTATACTAGAAAAAACACAGCTTTAAGGAGTTACGTATGTTCTGGAAATACCTGGCGGCATTTTTTGTGTCCATGGTCCCGATCATCGAACTGCGGGGCGCAGTGCCCTTTGCGGTGGGCATGGGCATCGATTATGTCCCTGCGCTGATCATTTGTGTGCTGGGCAATATGGTGCCGGTGCCGTTTATCTATTTCTTTGCCCGGAAGTTTTTGACCTGGGGCGCGCAGAAAAAATACATAGGCAAGCTTTGCGGATTTTTCCTGCGAAAGGGCGAATCTGCCGGCAGGAAGCTGTCTAAGACCGCAGGCCGCTACGGCCTGATCCTGGCATTGATCCTGTTTGTAGGTATTCCCATTCCCGGCACAGGGGCATGGACCGGAACATTGGGCGCAAGCTTTTTGGATGTGGGCTTTAAGTCCACCGTGGTAGCTGTGTGCCTGGGCGTGATCATGGCCGGTTTGATCATGGCCTTGGCCAGTGCCGGTGTGTTTAGCTTTATCGGCTGATAAATCAAAGGAGGTAACAACTATGTCTGACTGCCTGTTCTGTAAGATCGTTGCCGGGGACATCCCCTCCACCAAGGTCTACGAGGACGATTCTGTCCTGGCCTTCCGGGATATTGCCCCCCAGGCACCCACCCACATTTTGGTGATCCCCAAGACCCACATCGGCTCTGTGGCCGAGATCACCGGGGAAAACAGCGCTCTGGTGGCCTATATTTTTGAGATCATCCCCCAGATCGCCAAGGCCGAGGGCTTGGCTGAGGGCTACCGGGTGGTCTCCAACTGTGGGGCCCATGCCGGTCAAACGGTCCACCACCTGCATTTCCACATTCTGGGCGGCAAACAGCTTGCCTTGGAAATGGCTTGACATTTTTTGCCCCTGTGGTATAATATCCGCAGATCGCAAAGCAATTCCATCTTCGGGGAGCCGGATGCATCCGGCTGAGATTAGGCTTGGTAGCCTTGACCCGCGAACCTGATACGGTCAGTACCGTCGTAGGAAAAGATGCATAAATGAGATACCTTCGTGTCGCATTGCACCTAGACGGGTTGCAATGCGGCATTTTATTTTCAGGAGGTATTTTATGAAAACAACAAGACGCTTGACCGAAAGCGCAATGCTTTTGGCTGTGGCCATCGTCCTGGAGCTGATCTCTAAAATGGTCATCCCGGAAATGCCCTTCGGCGGTCAGATCACCCTTGTGAGCATGCTGCCGGTGGTGCTGATCTCCTACCGGCACGGCGTGAAGTGGGGTCTGGTGACCGGCGTTGCCTATGCCCTGCTGGAAATGGCCATCGGCGCAAAGACTGTGGCGGCC
>JAZNDJ010000104.1:0-6066 GCA_045588045.1 Faecousia sp. | reverse complement strand
GCCCAACAGGGTCGGGACCGCTTTTTTAGCGATAACGCAAGGATGTGAGCCTATGGAGATCCTATACAGTGACAACGCCATCGCCGTCTGTGTCAAGCCGGTGGGGCTGGATTCCGAGCATCAGGTGCCCGACGCCCTCTGCCAGCAGTTGGGGGGTGAGATCTTCCCTCTGCACAGGCTGGACAAAAATGTAGGGGGCGTTATGGTCTATGGCCGCACCAAGCAGGCCGCCGCCCGGTTTTCCAAAATGATCCAGGAGGGGCTTCTTGTAAAAGAATATGTGGCCTGTGTCCACGGCACGCCGCCGGAGCAGGGCGACTGGGAGGATCTGCTGTTTAAGGACAGCCGAAAAAACAAGGTGTTCGTGGTCAAGCGGATGCGTACCGGAGTGAAAGCCGCGCGGCTGGAATTCACACGGCATACTGCCGGTGAGACTTCCCTGGTCAAGATCCGCCTCCACACCGGTCGCTCCCACCAGATCCGGGTGCAGTTTGCCAGCCGGGGCTACCCCCTGGTGGGCGATCACAAATACGGTGCCCGGGACACCGCCGATGCACCCATGCTTTACGCCTGGCGGCTGACCTTCCCCTACCGAGAGGAGCAGCGATGCTTTACTGCCCTCCCCCCTTGGTTTTCTGAATAATGCGGCGCCCCGGGGTTTTGTACAATTTGCACAAAACCAAGGGGCGCTTTTTTATCCTCTTCATACTTTTTTAATAGATTTTACCTTGAAAATTCTTGCTTCCCTCCGTTATAATGAAGATAAAGAAATGCAATATCTTCTTTTTCGTTTTTCTTACCTCTCTCTTTTCGTGGAAACCCCGATGCCGTCTGGTCAACGGTATCGGGGCTTTTCCTGTAAAATGGCCTGTTGCAAAAATGCAACAGGCCATTTTTCTTAGTAGTTTTCTGCCAACAGTTCGAAGTAGCTCTGGGGATGGGCGCAGGTGGGGCACAGCTCCGGTGCCTTGGTGCCGACCATAATGTGGCCGCAGTTACGGCACTCCCAGATCTTGACCTCGCTCTTTTCAAAGACCTGCATGGTCTGCACATTCTGCAGCAGCTTGCGGTAGCGTTCCTCATGGTGCTTCTCCACAGCGGCCACCAGGCGGAACTTGGCTGCCAGTTCCGTGAAGCCTTCCTCCTCGGCAGTCTTGGCAAAGCCCTCGTACATATCGGTCCACTCGTAGTTTTCACCCTCAGCGGCCGCCAACAGATTCTCAGCAGTATCGCCAATGCCGTTGAGCTCCTTGAACCACAGCTTTGCGTGCTCCTTCTCATTTTCCGCCGTCTTGAGGAACAGGGCCGCAATCTGCTCGAAGCCCTCCTTCTTGGCCTTGGATGCGAAATAGGTGTACTTGTTTCTTGCTTCGGACTCGCCGGAGAAGGCTGCCATCAGGTTCTTCTCAGTCTGGGTGCCTGCATATTTATTTGCCATATCGTTATCCTCCGTTAAATAGTTTTTCTAAACTCAATATAGCATACTCTTTCTCATTTTTCCAGTATTAATTTAACAGGAATACGCCCAAATTTAAGTAACCGGCAAAGGTGACCCAAATGATATAGGGCAGCAGCAGATCCCCGGCTTTCTCGTCGATGCGGGCAAACAGCCGCATGGTGATGTAGATCAGCCCCCACAGGGCAAGCAGGATCCAGAAGGCCGTCAGCCGCCATTCCAGTCCAAAAAACACCAGCGGCCACAGGAAATTAACTGCCAACTGTGCACCGTAAAAGCCCAACGCCCGGCGGATCCGGGAGCTGTCCGCCCCGGAGATCAAGACCCGGTAGCTGGTGTAGCCCATAAGCAGGTACAAAATCGTCCAGACCACCGGGAACACCCATCCCGGCGGTGCCAACGGCGGCTGGTCCAGGGTGGCGTACTGGGCCATGCCCCCACCGGAGATCAAGGTTGCCAGGCCTCCCACCGCCAAGGGGATAGCAAGACACAGCAACAGTTTTTTCCATTGGATTTTCATATACGATCCCTCCCCTACTACTGTAGTTTCCCTTGGGAGGGCTTATCCATCGAATTTGGTATTGCATAGAGAATTTTTCTTCGGTATAATATAAAAAAAGGAAAGGTGGTACCACTATGAAATCAAAAGTATATTTCACCCGGCAGATCACGCCCCAGTCCGTTTTGGAGCTGTACAAGCTTTTGGACGTGGAGTTAAAGGGTAACGTGGCGCTGAAGGTCCATTCCGGTGAGCCGGGCAATCAGAACTTCCTGCGTCCGGAATTCTGGAAGCCGGTAGTGGACCATGTCGGCGGCACAGTCACCGAGTGCAACACCGCCTATGAGGGAGGGCGCAACACCACCGAGCGCCATGTGCAAACCTTCAAAAAGCATGGCTGGAGCGACCTGTATACCATCGACCTGCTGGATGCCCAGGGGCCTGACCTGGAGCTGAACATCCCCTGCGGCAAAAAGATCAAGAAGAATTTTGTGGGCAAGGACCTTGCCAATTACGACAGCATTTTGGTGCTGTCCCACTTCAAGGGCCATCCCATGGGCGGCTACGGCGGCGCTTTGAAGCAGCTATCCATCGGGTTTGCCTCGGCCTACGGCAAGGCCTACATCCACGGCGTAGGCGATACGGAGAATTTCTGGAAACGGGATCAGAATGACTTCCTGGAATCCATGGCCGATGCCGCCTGGTCCGTTGCTGAGTATTTTAAGGGCAATGCAGCCTATATCAATGTGATGAAAAATCTGAGTGTGGATTGCGACTGCTGCAATGTGGCCAAGGACCCCTGTATGGGTGACGTTGGCGTACTGGCTTCCCTGGATCCGGTGGCCATCGATCAGGCCTGCCTGGATCTGGTGTACGCCTCCGATGACCCGGGCAAGGCCCAGCTTTTGGAGCGGATCGAAAGCCGAAACGGTGTCCACACCATTGAGGCCGCTGCGGCTCTGAACATCGGCTCACGGGAATATGAGCTGATCACCGTAGAATAAAAAACCTGTCCCTCTCCTGTGCCGGAGAGGGACAAACTGTTTAATCCTGCAAAAGCTTTTCGATGTCCGCCTTGGGCCGGAAGCCCACAAGCTGTCCGGTGACCTGGCCATTTTCAAAAACCAGTAAGGTAGGGATGCTGGAAATGCCAAATCTGGTAGCCAGCGCCAGCTCCTCATCCACATCGATTTTGCCCACGGTGATGTGCTCGTATTCCTGGGCGATCTGCTCCACAAACGGCGCGATCATACGGCAAGGGCCGCACCAGGTGGCCCAGAAGTCCAGCAGAGCCTTATTTTTAGCCTTCAAAACCTTTTCCTCAAAATTTTCCTTGGTAATTTTCTCGATGGACATATTGCACACTCCTTTGCGGTATGATATATCTATACTATACTCTATCTTTCGTCAAAAGGCAAGGTGATAGAATTGGCACACTGTCAGGGAAATTGCGGAAGCTGTGGAAGCTGTGGAAGCTGCGGAAGCTGCGGCGGCTACGGAAAGTCCCTCCTTCTGAGTGAGGGAGAGATCTCCCTTCTGCAGACCTTGGGGCAGTTCTCCTTTTTGCCGGTGGCCCGCCGGGCCGATGATATGACCCCGGTATATTTAGAGGACAAGGCCATCCCCCCGGAGCAGTGCAGTCTGATCCTGCAGGTATTGGAGCAGAAGGACCTGATCGACATTGATTACACAAGCCCTCTGAAGGGCTTTGATATGACCGCCTATGCCGGCTATCCGATCTACGGCTCTGTAGGGCTGACTGCCCGGGGGCAGGCTGTGCTGGACCTGCTGGATAAGCAGGGCTTTCAGGAGGCATAAAGTAAAGATCCCCTTCCGTTTGTTGGAAGGGGATCTTTTCACATTTTCTCGGGGGCGTAGAAGCCCAGCAAGTCGATGCAGGTCTCCAGAACATTCTTGGCAAGGGCAATCAATGCGATATAGCCTGCCTTGCGGCCTTCATCCTCCTCGGTGAGGATGCGGGTCTCATGGTAGAACTTATTGACGCAACCGGCCAGCTCGTAGATATAGGCGCACACCACATTGGGAGAAGATGTCCGCAGGGCGTTCTCCAGGTTGGGTGCCAGCTTGGTGATGGCCAGCATCAGGTCCTTGGCATAATCATTGGCTGCCGGCTGGATGGGCAGGTTCTCCCAGGCACCGTATTTGGCCAGGATGCTCTTGATGCGCACGATGGTATACAGGATATAGGGGCCGGTATTGCCCTCGAAGGCGGCAAAGCGGTCCATATCAAAAATATAATCCTTGGTAGGCTGGTTAGATAGATCGCCGTACTTAAGCGCGGCCATGGCGATCTTCTTGGTAGTCTCCTCCACCTCGCTGTCGGCCACGATCTTGTTTTCCACCACCTTGGCCCGGACGAAATCTGTCATTTCCTTGATCAGCCGCTCCAGGCGCATAACGCCGCCCTCGCGGGTCTTGAAGGGCTTGCCGTCCTTGCCGTTCATGGTGCCGAAGCCCAGGTGCTCCATGGGCATATCCGCCGGAACGACGCCACTCTTCTTGGCAGCCCGGAAGATCTGCTCAAAATGGAGGCTCTGGCGCTTATCGGTGATATAGAGCATCCGGTCGGGCTTGAAGTCCTGCATGCGCTGGACCATGGTGGCCAAGTCTGTGGTAGCGTAGATGGCAGAGCCGTCGGTCTTGACCAGGATGCAGGGAGGGATCTCCTTCTTGTCGGTCTCCTCAGCCACGGGAATGACCCAGGCGCCCTCGCTCTGGACGGCAATACTACGGGTCTTCATGTCCTCCACCATTGCCGGGATATAGGGGTCAGCATCGCTCTCGCCCAGCCAGGACTCAAAATAGACATCCAGGTTGTCGTAGATCTTGCGCATATCCGCCAGGGACAGGCGCATGATGTGCTGCCACAGGGCCCGGTAGCCGGGGCGGCCGCTCTGCAGCTCGAAGGTGGCGATATGGGCCTTCTCGGCAAAGGCCTCATCCTCTTTTTTCTTGGCAGCAGCGGCAGGATAAATTTCCTCCAGCTCGGTGATGGTGAAGGGGGCTTCCTCCGGGTAACTGCCGGTGTAGGTCTCGTCAAAGTAGCACAGCTCCGGCTGCCGCTCCCGCAGCTCGGCGATGATCAGACCCATCTGCAGGCCCCAGTCGCCCAGGTGGATATCGCCGATGGCATTATATCCAAAGAACTTATACAGCCGCTTGATGCTCTCGCCGATGATGGCAGAGCGCAGATGGCCGATGTGCAGGGGCTTGGCCACATTGGGTCCACCGTAGTCCACAATGATGGTCTGGCCCTGGCCCAGCTTCTCCACGCCGAAATCCGGGGCGGTACGCATCTGTTCCAGGTAGCTGCACAGGAACGCGTCCGACAGCTTCAGGTTCAGAAAACCGGGCATGACAGCCTCGATCATGGAAAAATCGTCGGCGCACAGCTTTTCGGCCACGGCGTTGGCGATCTGGATCGGGGCGCATTTATAGGCTTTGGCCGCAGCCAGAGCACCATTGCACTGATACTCGCATAGATCGGGCCGGTTGGAAACCGTCACCTTGCCATATGCTGCATCGTAGCCGGCATCTTGGAAAGCCTTGGCCATCTTTCCGGAAATAATATCTATGATCTTTTCCATATTGATTCTCCTAAAACGTATGTCAACCGTTGGCTTTGTTTTGGGCCATCCATTCCAGGTAATCATCGTAGGTGCCGTAGCGGTCAATGATGGTGCCGTCGGGCTGGAAGGCGATGACACGGTTACAGACGGAGGTCAGCATCTCATGGTCATGTGAGGCCAGCAGCACAACGCCGGTGAATGCCTCCAGGCCCTTGTTGACTGCCTGGATGGATTCCATGTCCAAATGGTTGGTGGGCTGGTCCAGCAGCACCACGTTGGCACCGGAAAGCATCATCTTTGACAGCATACACCGGACCTTCTCGCCACCGGACAGGACCTCTACGCTCTTGAATACATCCTCACCGGAGAACAGCATACGACCCAGGAAGCCACGCAGATACACATCGTCCTTCTTGGCGGAGTACTGCCGCAGCCAATCCACAAGCTGTTCCTTGTTGCCGTCAAAATACTCGCTGTTGTCCTTGGGCAGGTAGCTGCGAGAGGTGGAGATGCCCCACTTG
>JAZNDJ010000103.1:0-14402 GCA_045588045.1 Faecousia sp. | reverse complement strand
CCCGTCAACGCCGCCAACCCCGACTGCGTGATCTGCATGTCCTGCGGCGACGGCGTACAGTGTGTTGCCAAGAATGCCAACGACAAGCCCGTCTACCCCTCCAACAACACTATGTACTTGGGCGAAGCCGTCAAGTTCGATGTTTGGGAAGAGTCCTGCCGCTTCTGCGGCGATTGCGTCCTGGGTCAGACCGGCGCGATCTGCCCCATCACCCAGTGCGCAAAGAGCCTGGTCAATGGCCCCTGCGGCGGTCAGAAGAACGGTAAGTGCGAGGTCAATCCCGAGAACGATTGCGCCTGGATCAAGATCTATGAGCGTTTGCAGGCAACAAATCAGCTGGAGAAGCTGTCTGTGCGCCGCAAGGATAAGGGTTATGGCGATTTCGCTTATCCCAGAACGATCAGCTTGAGGGGGAAGAAATAATGAGCATTTTGAAAGACGCACTGGAATCCGGCAAGTTTGGCGTTACCGCCGAAATGGCACCGCCTAAGGGCTACGACTTTACCGAGCAGATGGAAGCCGCGGAGCTTCTCCGGGGCAAGGTCCACGCCGTCAATGTTACCGATATGCAGTCCGCATGCCTGAAGGCCACCGGCCTGGGCCTGTGCATTAAGCTGAAGCAGGCCGGCGTAGAGCCGATCCTGCAGATGACCGGCCGTGACCGGAACCGTATGGCCATTATGGGCGATGTGCTGGCGGCTGCCGGCTTCGGCATCGACACCATGCTGGCCCTCACCGGCGACCACCCTGTGGTTGGCGACTGCAAGGACAGTAAGCCTGTGTACGATCTGGACTCCGTTGGCATCCTGAAGATGCTCACCAAGATGGAGCAGACCGGCTGTGACTGCGGCGGTAATGAGATCGCCGGCGGCGCACCCAAGTTCTACAAGGGCGCATCCGTCACCCCCCTGTACGACCCCATGTTCCTGCAGATCAATAAGCTGCGGCAGAAGGTGGAGGCCGGCGCTATGTACATCCAGACCCAGGGCATTTTTGACCTGGACGTGCTGAAGCGGTTCCTGGAGGCTGTGGATAAGGCCGGTATCAAGACCCACATCATGGCCGGTATCATCCCTCTGAAGGGCGCAGGCGGCGCAAAGTACATGAATGAGAATGTCCCCGGCATCGCTGTGCCTCAGGACATGATCGACCGGCTGGCTGCCGCGGCAGCCGAGGGCAAGGAGAAGGGCGTCAAGGGCCTGCCTGCCAAGCTGGGTATGGAGATGGCGGCGGAGATGATCGCCAAGATCAAGGACGAGAAGCTGTGCGACGGCGTCCATGTGATGGCCATCGGCGCAGAGAAGAATGTGCCTACCATCCTGGAGATGGCCGGCATCACCGTCTAAACATAGGAAATGGAAAAGGAGACTGGTTTTTACCAGTCTCCTTTTTTGTTTGTTGGGGGCTGTAGGGGCGCACAGTGTGCGCCCGCCGGGCGATCAATGATCGCCCCTACGTATCCTAACGAAGGTGCAGGGGAAATTCGGGGGAATTGCGGCGGCCCCAAGGGACCGCCCTACCCGTTACCGAGCGCAATCAGAATGACAGGGGGAAGGGTACGGTGTGGTGGCCGGGGGTCAGGGTGATGGGAGACTGGCCGGGCAGCTCCAGGGTGGCCTCGGTGTCGAAGGGCACGGTGACGGTGACGGTGTAGCCAGCCTCCTGCCGGGTCCAGCCGGTCTCGATAACACCCATGGGCGACAGGAAGGTCATGGCCACACGGTCAAAGCGGCTGGAAAATTCCGGACGGATCCGGAAGCGGCGGAAGCCGGGCGCAGTCAGGGTCAGGCCGCAGATATGCTCGTACATCCACTGGACGATGCTGCCGTAGGTGTAGTGATTCAAAGAGTTCATGCCGGTGCCGGAGATCTTGCCGTCGGGCAGCACCGAGTTCCACCGCTCCCAGATGGTGGTGGCACCCATGTCCACCTCATACAGCCAGCTGGGGAAATCCTTCTGGAACAGCAGGGTGTAGGCGGCCTCGGGGTAGCCGGCCTCGGACAGGGCATGGCACAGGAAGGGCGTGCCGACAAAGCCGGTGCGCAGGTGCATATCGCTCTGCTGCAGCAGCGCCAGCAGCGCCTCGCCAAGCTGGGGCCGCCAGCTCTCCTTGGCAATGTGGAAGGCCAGGGCAAGCACATGGGCCGTCTGGGTGGGGATGGTCAAAGCACCGGCGGCGGTGAAGTAGGCCTTCTGCATAGCGGCCTTTGTCCGGTGGCTGATGGCCTGATACCGGGCGGCGTCGTCGCCGCGGCCCAGGACTGCGGCGGCCTTAGCCATGAGCTGCGCAGAGTAGCACAGGTAGGCGGTGGCCACGTAGGTGGTGTCGGTGCCGCCGTAGCGGTCGTCGGCCTGGTTGGGGTCGCCGTCCAGGGCCAGCCAGTCACCGAACTTGAAGCCGTGCTCCCACAGACCCTCCCCGTTCAGCACCGTCCGGTCTACCCAGTCCACCCAGCCGGTCATGCTGGAGTAAAATTCCTCCAAAATGGCGGCGTCCCCATAGTGCTCGTACAGGGTCCAGGGAATGATCACCGCAGCATCGCCCCAGGCGCAGGAGCCGCCCTGCCAGAAGGGGCTGACGCTGTCTATATCCTTGATGAAGGAGGGGGCGACGTGGCCTACACGGCCATCCTGCACCTGCTGCTCCACCCAAATGTCCCGCATATACTTGCGGTAGAAGGCGTAGGTGTCCATGTTGTAGCAGGCGGTCTTGCAGAACATCTGGGCATCGCCGGTCCAGCCCATCCGCTCGTCCCGCTGGGGGCAGTCGGTAGGCACGTCCAGGAAGTTGTCCCGCTGGCTCCACAGGGCGTTTTGGAACAGTCGGTCGATGCGGCTGTCCGAGGAGGTGAAGGTGGCAGTCTCCTCCAGGTCGGAGTAGACCACACAGCCTGAAAAGTCAGCAATATCAATGGGTTTCGTGTTGCCGGAGATCTTTACGTAGCGGAAGCCGTAGAAGGTGAAGTGGGGCTCGGCGGTGGCTTCGCTGCCGTCGGAGATGTAGGCGTACTCGGCCTTGGCGTAGCGCAGGTTGTCGTTGTAGAAGCAGTCGTCCTGGAGGATCTCGCCGTACTGCAGCAGCACCTTCGTGCCTGCCGGCTCCCGGAGGCGCAGTCGCACCCAGCCGGTGATATTCTGACCCATGTCCAGCACCGTCTCCCCCTTGGGGGTGGTGAGGATGGCCTGGGGCGGCATGGTCCTGCGGATAACCACCGGCAGGGAAAGCCGGTCTGCCAGAGGGCCAACGCCCACAGGCTCGGTGGGGACCATGTAGGCCCAGCCGCTGTCGTTGCAGGCGGGGCTGGACCAGTCGGCGATGGCGTTTCGGGAATCGTAGACCTCGCCGCCGTAGATGCTGTCGGCTACCACAGGGCCGGGGGTGCAGCGCCAGCTGTCGTCGGTGGTGATCACCGTCTCGGTGCCGTCGGCAAGGGTCAGCCGCAGCTCGGCCTTCAGGTAGTAGCGGTCGATGAAGGGGGTCTGGGCCCGGTGGAATTTGGACGCGCCGAAGGCGGCCTTGGCCCAGCCGTTGCCCAGCATGATGCCAAGGACGTTGTCGCCGTCCCGGAGATACCCGGTCAGGTCGTAGGTGAAGATCTGATTCAGCCGATCCGGCTGGGTGCAGCAGGGGGCAAGGTATTCCCGGCCCACCTTCCGACCGTTGACCTCCAGGTGGTACAGACCCAGGCCGGCGATGTACAGCCGGGCCTTTTGGATGCCGTTGGCCCGGAAGGCTTTGCGGACGTAGGGGGCTTCGGCAAAGGGGGTGGTGAGCCACTGACCCTGGAGAGGCTCTGCGGCCTTGCCGGTCTCAAAGGAATTGACCGCCGACAGGGCGGTGTCACCCTTGTCGCCCCAGACCTGCACCGTCCAGTAGTAGGCGGTACGGGGTGCCAGGGTCAGGGGCAGCTTCACCCCGGTGCAGGACAGGTGAGCCTCGCCGCTGTCGTAGATGGGGCTAGTCATGGCCGGATCCAGGGATACCAGGACCCGGGCCTTGGTCTGCCGGGCGGACAGGTGGCTGTGGGCGGTCCAGGAGACGGTGGCGGCGGCCATTTGGATGCCCAGGGGGTCAGTCATGTGGTTGGTCTTGCAGCGGGTGATTTCCATAAGATGCGCTCCTTCCAAGGGGCAATTGTTTTTTTCGATGGGTATTATATACGCGTCACATGGGTTTTTGAGCTTGTTGGTATTTGCCACCAGTTTACCACAGCACCGACTGTTTTGCAAGAAAAAGCGGCGGGGGCAAGCCCCCGCCCTACATTATTGGATTGTGGGGTGAGCAAGGGAGTTCACAAGGTCGTGCATTTCGCGCTCGGAGCGGACGTTGTGTGCTTTGTTCAAAATCGCTTGCTTTTGCTCCTCGGTCATGGCAGAATAAGCATTCATCGCAGGCTCATTCATGGCCAGGGCCATGCCGAAGCCCAGGGGTACTTTGTAGAAATCCATATTTTTTCTCCTTTTTGTAGGGACACCCCTCCTGGGGTGTCCGTTTCTGTTTGCGGTGTATTTTTCGGACACCCCGGGAGGGGTGTCCCTACGTTTATGCTGATGTCAAGTGTGGGACAAAAGAATTTTGTGTTTCTGGCGCGGTTTTTATGCGTATTTGCAGGTATAAGGCAGGTTTTGGCATACCTCACCTGCGATTCCTAAGTTGACATAGACGAAATATCGAAAATACCGTATTTTAAGACTTCTCGCATTTTCGACAAATTCTGATTTCGGGGGATGCGCAAGTGTTAGACCATTTATAAGCAAAAACGGAAGCCGTAACTCACGACTTCCGTTAAATACGATATTTAATAATATCGGTGATTTCACAATCCAAGATATAGCAGAAACGGGCAAGAACATCAGAATCGATCCGCTCCACAGTGCCGCTGCACCATTTTTCCACCACCTCAAAGCGGGTATCGGCCAGCTTGGCAAGGCGGTAGCGGGTAATGCCTTTTTCTTCAATTAATTCTTTCAAATGAATGGAAATATTGCCGTAGGAGTTTAAATTTACAACACTGCGCAGTTCTTTCATACTCATCACCGAAAATATTGTACCCAAGGAATTACATGTTGACAATTACGCTATAAGATAGTACTATAAACATAGTAATATTCAAGGGGTGCAAAATGAGCAAAGGACGATTTGAAAAACCATCAAAGGGGCGATTCCCCTTGATCACAGTGGCTTTAGCGGTTGTCTGTGTTGTTCTGATGATCTTGCTTTTGCAGACCTGTCGGCATACGCCGGCGAATACCGTTGAAAGCTCCGTTCCGGAAACGACTGTAAAGAAAAACGAGGGTTCTATTTCTATACCGGGATATGAAATGCTGGAGCTGAAAGCAGACAGCAAGCAGCAAACCATTGCATTGCCTAATCCACCGCAGAATAACTGTTATTTTGAAATATCCCTGTATTTGGAGGATGGCACACTGCTTTGGAAATCCGATCTAATTGAGCCGGGTGAGGCATCCAAGCCGGTGGTGCTGACGAAAGAACTGCCCAAAGGATATTACCCCAAGTCCATTTTGCGGTATGCCTGCTTTGCCATGGACGAAGACCGTACACCCCTCAACGGCGCTGAAACAAAAGTAACCCTCTGGGTGAAATAAATGAAAAGGAGACTTTAATTATGAAAAAACTGTTCGCACTTCTCTTGGCGGTGGCAATGCTTGCTTCTATGGCTACCATTGTTTCTGCTGCAGAGACTACCAGCACAAAAAGTATAACTGCAACGACGAGTGTCCCTGCAGCCAGCTACACCCTGAATATCCCCGAGAATCCGGAAATTGATTTCGGTGCGACAAGAACAAGTATTGGCAATGTTACGATTACAGGCGCATCTGGCTTTGCTGAAGGTAAGAACATAAGTCTTACTGTAACGCATGACGAATTTAAATCTGAATCTGTTTCTACGACCATTCCTTTTTCTTTGGAATATACCTACAAACCCTGGGGAGAAAATCAAAGTTTACCTTTCAAATCAGGGAAGGTCTTTTATTTTGTAGGACAGACTGCTGGTGATGTTACCGAAAAACCTCAACTTGCTACTGGAGGAGAACACGAAACAGAATATAAAGAAATAAGTGGGTTTAATCTTGTTGTGACCAGCGACGATTGGGGCAAGGCTTTGGCCGGCGACTATACTGCCACAATTACTTTTACCACTGAGGTTGTGGTTGAGTAATAATATTGAAAAAAGGTTGTGCTGCTATGAAACGAAAACTCACAGCCTGTCTATTTGTTCTTGCAATATGGGTGCTGTTGCCTGTTACTGCATATGCGCAGGAAACGACCCTTACAACGAAGGTTCCGTCCAGTCATACGCTGTATGTCGACATTGCCGGAAACGGTGAGGTCGTTGTTGACGGGGTTCCTTGCAAGCAGACCGGTGAGCTGCAAATACAGCGGGGGACAACACCGCAAGTATCTGTAAAGCCTGCCGATAGTGCAGTACTGAAAAATGTCCTTCTGAATGAAAAGGATATTACGGAGGAACTGCGCAAGGGAATATACAAAATGCCGCAGATGTGTTTTGATGCAAAACTAACGGTGGTTTTTGAAGCTGTAACCGGCACACCCCAAACCGGAGATCCCATCCCCGTAACGGCATTGTGCTTTGCGATGGTGCTGTCGCTTGCCGGAGTGCTTTGTTGCTTCCTGTTGCCAAGAAAAAGAAAATATTAATCACAAAAACACCACGCAATGTGCGTGGTGTTTTTGCTGTGTTACATTGTTCTGTTGGCAAGGGAAGCCACCAGGTCGTGCATTTCGCGCTCGGAACGGACGTTGTGGGCTTTGTTTAAGATTGCCTGCTTCTGCTCCTCGGTCATGGCAGAATAAGCATTCATCGCAGGCTCGTTTACAGCCAGTGCCATGCCAAATCCAATGGGAACTTTATAGAAATCCATAATTTTTCTCCTTTCTTTTTCGGGCGGTCAGTGACCGCCCCTACATTATTTTTCGATACAATGGGTAGGGGCGATCAATGATCGCCCATTATGCCGCGGCATCCAGCATGTTCTCAATGAAGATGCCGTAGCCTGTTGTCGGGTCATTGACAAGGACATGGGTCACTGCACCCACCAGCTTGCCATCTTGAATAATCGGCGAGCCGGACATGCCCTGGACGATGCCGCCGCAGGCTTCCAGCAGGGCAGGGTCGGTGACCCGCAGGAGCATATTCCTGCCGCCGTCGCCCATGGACGGATAGATCTTCAGGATCTCCACAGAATATTCCCGACAACCGCCGCCGTTTACGGTGGAGCGGATGGTGGCCGGGCCGGTGCGGACGGTGTCCTTCCCACCGATGGGCAGAGGGTCGCAGGTGTCCGGGGATGTTTGGCCAAAGACACCCCGATGGGTATTTTTTTCAATATTTCCCAAGGGCACGGTGTCGGTGACGGCACCCATAAGCTGCCCCGGCGTGCCCGCGGTGCCCTTCTTCACCGACAGGACCGATGCCTGGTATATGCTCCCTTGGGTCAGGGACAGAAGCTGCCCCGCCGGGTCATGGACACCGTGGCCCAGTGCGCCGAAGGTCTGCTCCCCCGGGTCATAGTAGGTGACAGTGCCGATGCCGGTGGTGCCCTGCTTCAGGTACACCCCAAGTCGGGGGCCGCCGTCGGTGGCGGCTGGGGTGAAGCGGAGCTTTTTGGCCTTGCCGCCGCGCAGGATGCTCACGTCTACCGGGCCGCTGCTTTTGGAAAGGGCGGTGCGGATATCCTCCGGGCCATGGACGGTGTGGCCGTCGATGGCCACGATCCGGTCGCCCACCGCAAGACCGGCGGCCTTGGCGGCTTCACCCAGGGACTCGTGGATGGCGGCCACGGATACGGTGTCGTCGGCCAGGTGCATACCGATGACCTGCCCCCCGGGGATCAGCATCTGCGCCGCCGCCGCTGGCAGGACCATGGCGCATAAAATCACGAAAATTATGAGAAAATGTGTGAAGAAGCGTTTCATTTTTTTGATGACCTCCTTGCTTCGGGCTGCCTCTTTAATATGCCATGACCACACGGCGATAACCGCTGTAAAAGTCGAAAGATTTGGGAGAATGTGGAAATTTGTGATATGTGACCGATGGGGCAATTCGGGGGATTGCGGCGGCCCCAAGGGGCCGCCCTACGGATAGGCAACGATACCGAGCGCAGTCATGAGCACTTGGTCTACCTCAGGGTCGGTAACGCATTGTCAGCGCACACTGTGCGCCGCCGCCCCTACAAGGTACGACGATACCGATCCGGCAATTCGGAGAATGTAGGGGCGCACAGTGTGCGCCCGCGGGCGATCGATGATCGATCCTACAATTTCTAGCGATGGCGTGTAGGGCGGCCCCTTGGGGCCGCCGCGGCGGGGTCAATGAATCAAGGTATGCTTGCCCCCGGCAAGCATGAATATTGGAAGATTCGCTGCGCTCTGCAACACCCCGCCCTACGGATAGGCAACGATACCGAGCGCGATCAAGATAAGTTGGATGGTTGACAGGATAGGGAAATGGTGGTAATATACCTACAGAATTACTAGGTTAAACAACTTGGAGGAATTTACCATGCGCGTTTATGCAGATAATGCCGCAACCACGAAGATGAGCCAGGTGGCCATCGACGCCATGACGGCTTACTTTGAAGAATATTACGGCAACCCCTCCAGCCTCCATTCCATGGGCCAGGAGGCGAAGGAAGCCCTGGATGCTGCCCGGCAGACCGTAGCCGATTGCCTGGGCTGTGACGCCCGGGAGATCTACTTCACCTCCGGCGGCAGTGAGGCCGACAACCAGGCCATCCTCTCCGCCGCGAAAAACGGCGCTCGGCAGGGCAAAAAGCACATTATCTCCACTGCCTTTGAGCATCACGCGGTGCTACACACCCTGGAAAAGCTCCGGAAGGAAGGCTATGACATCACCCTGCTGGATGTCCGCCAGGGCCACAACATTACCGCCGCCCAGGTGGCCGAGGCCATCCGGCCGGATACCTGCCTGGTGACCTGTATGTACGCCAACAACGAGATCGGCTCGGTGCTTCCCATCGGGGAGATCGGCGCGGTCTGCAAGGCTGCCGGGGTGGTGTTCCACACCGATGCGGTCCAGGCTGCCGGTCATTTGAAGATCAACGTCCGGGAGCAGAACATTGATATGCTCAGCCTGTCGGGCCATAAGTTCCACGGCCCCAAGGGCGTGGGCGCGCTCTATGTACGCCGGGGCTTGCTGCTCCACAATCTTATCGAGGGCGGCGCCCAGGAGCGGGGCAAGCGGGCCGGTACGGAGAATATTCCCGGCATTATGGGCCTTGCCGCCGCGTTGAAGGACGCCTGCGACCGGATGGACCAGCATACCGGCTATGTGACGGAGCTTCGGGACCGGCTGATCGACGGCCTTTCCAAAATTCCCCACAGCGCCCTGAACGGCGATGCCAAAAATCGGCTGCCGGGTAATGTGAGCTTCTGCTTCGAGGGCATCGAGGGCGAGAGCCTGCTGCTTCTGCTGGACGCCCAGGGGGTCTGCGCCTCCTCCGGCTCGGCCTGTACCTCCGGCTCTTTGGATCCCAGCCATGTACTGCTGGCCATTGGCCGTGTCCATGATGTGGCCCACGGCTCTCTGCGGCTGAGCCTGTGCCACTACAACACCCGGCAGGAGGTGGACCACATTTTGGAGGTCGTGCCTAAGGTGGTACAGCTTCTGCGGAACATGAGCCCGGTGTGGCGTGACCTGCAGACCGGCAAGAGAGAATATATTTTGTAACAGTATTCGTAGGGCGGGGGCTTGCCCCCGCCGTATACCCAGATACTACTCAGCGGCGGGATCAATGAATCAAGGTATGCTTGCCCCCGGCAAGCATGAATATTGGAAGATTCGCTGCGCTCTGCAACACCCCGCCCTACGGAAGATAAAGGAGAAATAATTATGGCACTTTACAGTGAAGTTGTGATGGATCATTTCATGAACCCCCGGAACGTGGGCGTGATCGAGGACGCCGACGGCATCGGTGAGGTGGGCAACGCCAAGTGCGGCGACATTATGAAGATCTATCTGAAGATCGAAAACGATACCATCGTGGATGTGAAGTTCGAGACCTTTGGCTGCGGCAGCGCCATCGCCTCCTCCTCCATGGCCACGGAGATGATCAAGGGCAAGTCCATCCAGAACGCCATGGAGCTGACCAACGCCGCTGTGGCGGAGGCACTGTCCGGACTGCCTGCCCATAAGATGCACTGCTCTGTCCTGGCAGAGGAGGCCATCAAGTCCGCCCTGAAGGACTACTACGACAGAAACGGCATCCCCTATGACAAGAAGCAGTTCCCCGACTGTGCCAACTGCGGCCATTGCCACGAGTAAGCCATGATCGTATCGACGAAGGGGCGCTACGCCCTCCGGGTGATGGTGTATTTTGTGCTCCATGGGGGGCAGGACTACATCCCCCTGAAGGAGATCGCGGAGGCTGAGGGTATCAGCCAGAAGTACTTAGAGTCGATCATGACAACCCTGTCCAAGGCCGGGTTTGTAGACGCGGCCCATGGCAAAGGCGGCGGCTACCGGCTCAACCGGAAGCCGGAGGAGTATACCGTGGGCAGTATTCTGAAGCTGACCGAGGGCAGCCTTGCCACCGTGTCCTGCACCACCCAGGGTGCCAGCGCCTGTGGCCGGGCAAGCTGCTGCCATACCCTGCCTATGTGGGAGCGGCTGGATGAAATGGTCAATGACTTTTTCGAGGGGATCACCCTTCGGGATCTGCTGGAGGAGAATAACAAAAAGACCGCTCACTGAGCGGTCTTTTTATTTTTATCATTCAGGGGGGGCGAGCCACCGCCCGCTGAGCGGCGAGTCGCCGCGGACAATTCGTTACCGACCCTGAGGTAATCCAACTTATCATGACTATGCTCGATTCGACACCCATCCGTAGGGCGGGGTGTTGCAGAGCGCAGCGAATCTTCCAACATTCATGCTTGCCGGGGGCAAGCATACCTTGATTCATTGCCCCCGCCGCGGCGGCCCCAAGGGGCCGCCCTACACGCCATCGTTAGAATTTGTAGGGGCGCACAGTGTGCGCCCGCGGGCGATCAATGATCGCCCCTACAATTGCGGTGGGTATAGAAGCAGGCGTAGGCGGTTTGCACCCGGACAAGGCAGTACCGGTGCAGCGCCACGGTGCCGATGCCGTAGACAAGGTAGGTCACCAGGTAGAACAGGTCGCCCTCCATGGGCAGCGGCACGTTCAGCGCCTCCAGGACCACGTCGGCCATGGAGATCAGGGCCAGCAGGCCCTGGAGCAGGTAGTACCACCAAAAGCTCAGATCCAACCGGAACAGCCGGAAACGGTGGCGGTGGATCAGCCGGCAGCTTTGGAACATGGCGCGGATGGCGCCGGGCCGGTCCTCATCCAGCACCCGGTAGGTTGCCAGGCGGAACTGGTAGTGGAAGAACACCAGGCCCACGGTCAGCAGAGGGGCTGCCGCAATGTACACCGGCAGCATGGTCTTGACCAGGTCGGCGGCCAGCTGGTCGGTGAGGGTGCTGGGGTCCAGGGTCATGGACTGGCCCATAAGGGCATCCATGCTGGCCAGCATCGGCTCTGCAAAGGGGGTCAGCATCACCAGCATCACCGCAAGCTGCATGATCATGTAGATGGCGGAGGTCAGCAGCAGGGACTTAAACAGGAACAGCCGCAGCAGCACGCCCCACCGCTTCAGACCCCCAAGCAGATCCTTAGGGCCGGCAGCCTGGCCTCGGGCCAGACGGATGGCGCAGAAGGTGATGCCTGCGGACCAAAAGGGCAGCAGGAGCTGGACTGCCAGGGCCACTGTCTGCTGGACCGTACCCAGCGTCGTCCGCAGACCGATATCCGACAGGCCGCCGGTGTTGTCGATCATCCGGTTCGTCACCAGGGCCACCAGGGCTACCAGGATCCCGGCGGCTACAGTCACGCCGCTGTGGACGGTGCCCAGCCGTTTTGGGTCGGTGCAGGACAGCCGCTGGGCGGCCAGGGCCTTACAGTGTTTTGGGGAAAAGGGCTTCATAGGATGCCTCCTTGGAAATTCATGGCTCTATCATACCACCAAATTGTGAACGAATCAAGCGCGGCGCGTAGTACGCGCAGACATTGCGTGCAGAGTGCATACCGTGTCGTTACTTCCCTAACCCGCTCGGTATCGTTACCCCTCTGTAGGGGCGAACATTGATCGCCCGGCGGCGCGTAGTACGCGCTGACAATGCGTTACCGGGCCTGAGGTAATCCAACTCATCCTGATTGCGCTCGATTCGCCACCCAGCTATCGTAGTAGAATGTAGGGGCGATCATTGATCGCCCGCGGGCGCACAGTGTGCGCCCCTACATTCATTTACGGAAAATGTGCGATGGAATCCGTAGGGGCGGATATCATCCGCCGCGGCGGGCCCAAGGGCCCGCCCTACATAGGGCCGTCGTTGCCGGTCGCAACCATGGCACGAATATGGGAAAATGGGGGAAATTGCATACCGGGTGGGGCCTGGCGGTTTGGAAAACCGCTGGGCCCCAATGCTTTTAAAAAGCTGACAGGAACTTTGCAAGGTGGTACGAAACCGGGGCGATATATCCCTTCCGTTGGGCTATGATATAGCTGTAGCCAAGGCCCGCGGGCCGGAAAGGAGGCCCATCGTGCCACAGAAAATCACACGCCGCCAGGTCCTCGATGAGCTGTGGGCCATCGCCAAGGCCCGGCCTACCGATGTGCTGTCGGTGGAGGACGGCCAGGTGCAGATCCGGCCCAGCCGGGAGCTGACGGCCCAGCAGGCCGCCGCCATCGCATCCATCGAAAAAGGCCCTGGGGGCATTAAGATCAAATTCTATGACAAGCTCAAGGCCCTGGAGCTGATGGGCAAGTACATGGGCCTGTTTGACGGCGAGGCCCGGGAGCTGCGGGAGGGGAACAACCTCCTGGACGCCATCCTGGAGGCCACGGGAGGGGAGGTGTCGGTGTGTGATCTACCGGAGCTTCAGCAAGCGGCAAATGATCGCCATGACCTGGTGGAACAGGCCGGGGCTTCAGAGCCGTGACGCCATCATCTGCGACGGAGCGGTCCGCTCCGGCAAGACGGTATCCATGGCGGTGGGGTTCTTCCTGTGGAGCATGAGCTGTTTTGACGGAAAGGTCTTTGCCCTGTGCGGCAGGACCGTAGGGGCTTTGCGGCGGAACATTACCCGACACCTGCCCGATTGGCTGGGGAGCTTGTTCACCGTCATCGAGCACCGGGGGGACAACCGGCTCACAGTCCGGTCCGGCAGCCGGGTCAACACCTACTACCTGTTCGGCGGCCAGGACGAGAGCAGCTACACCGTGATCCAGGGCATTACCCTGGCCGGGGCGTTGCTGGACGAGGCGGCACTGATGCCCCGGTCCTTCGTGGAGCAGACCTGCGCCCGGTGCTCTGAGCCAGGCTCCCGGCTGTGGTTCAACTGCAACCCCGGTCCGCCGGACCACTGGCTGTACCGGGAATGGATCTTGCAGGCGGACCGGAAAAATGCCCTCCACCTCCACTTTACCATGGCCGACAATCCGGGCCTTGACCCCAAGATCCGAAGCCGGTACGAGAGCCTGTACACCGGGGCGTTTTACCGGCGGTATGTGCTGGGCCAGTGGTGCGGACAGGAGGGGCTGGTGTACGAATTTGACCCGGCGGTCCATGTGACCCGGGAGATACCCCAAGAGGGGATCTACTACATATCTGTGGACTACGGCACACAAAATCCCTTCTCCGCCGGGCTGTGGTGCGTCAGCGAGGGCAGGGCGGTGCGGCTGCGGGAGTATTACTACAGCGGCCGGGAGACCGGGCGGCTGCGGACGGACGAGGAGTATCATGACGACCTGGTGGCCCTGGCCGGGGGTCTGCCCATCCGGTGGGTGATCGTGGACCCCAGCGCGGCGTCGTTTATTGCCCAGATCCGCCAAAGGGGCGTGTTCCGGGTGCGCCGGGCGAAAAACGCCGTATTGCCGGGGATCCAGAAGGTGGCCGGACTGCTCCGCCAGGGCCGGCTGCTGTTTGCGCCGGGCTGCACCAACGCCATCCGGGAGTTTGGCCGCTACCGGTGGCAGGAGGGGCAGGATGCCCCCTGCAAGGAGGACGACCACGCCATGGACGAGATCCGCTACCTGGTCATGACCGCCCTCCGTTCGGAATGACAGAGGGTGTCGGGTTGTAGGGCGGGGGCTTGCCCCCGCCGCGGGCGATCAATGATCGCCCCTACACATCCTAATGAAGGTGCAGGGGAAATTCGGGGGATTGCGGCGGCCCCAAGGGGCCGCCCTACGGATGACTGTCGTTACCGAGCGCAATCAGGATAAGTTGGATGATTGCAGGGTCGGTAACGCATTGTCAGCGGCGACTCGCCGCCCACGGGCGATCAATGATCGCCCCTCCAGGGTACGACGATACCGA
>JAZNDJ010000102.1:0-8298 GCA_045588045.1 Faecousia sp. | reverse complement strand
AGAGGCTTACAAAAGCCTACAAAGCCGTCGGAGGTGCATACGATGCCATACCGCCGGGGAAAGAAGATCCGGGAAGCGATCTTCAGATCGATAAAGCTGGAGTGATTCATCAGGATCAGACAGGGCTCTTTTTTGTCTAGCTGCTCCATGCCGTGGGTCTCATAGGTGAAGCCGGTGGGCTTCAGATCAAAAATCGCCAGAATGCGGATCACAAGCTGCAGCAACATCAGTGGCCGCATGGGCTTGAGGTGTTTTGGCCGGGGCTTTGCCGTTGCTTGGGAATAAGGAAGTTTTTTGGTTGGGATTTTCATAGACGATACCTGTTCCTTTTCTCTTCTTCGGCACCATTGTACTATACCCACCGCAATTAGGCAAGAAAAAACCTGCCTGTCAAACTTTGACAGGCAGGTAATTTTTAATCGGGGATGCCGTAATTTTCCAAAATATAGTCCATATCCTTGTCGCCTCGGCCGGACAGGTTGATCAGAACAGAGCCGCGGCCCATTTCCTTAGCAAGCTTCATGCCGTAGGCAACGGCATGGGCGCTTTCGATGGCGGGGATGATGCCCTCCATACGGGACAGGGTGAAGAAGGCGTCGATGGTCTCCTTGTCGTCGATCACATCGTATTTGACACGGCCCAGATCGTGAAGGAAGGCATGCTCCGGTCCGGAGGAGGGATAGTCCAGTCCGCTGGCTACGGAGTAGACGGGGGCGGGATCGCCGTTCTCATCCTTGAGCATGATGCTGTTAAAGCCGTGCATAATGCCCTCGGTGCCGTATTTCAAGCTGGCGGCATGGTCGCCCAGGGTCGCGCCCCGGCCCAGAGGCTCGATGCCGTAGATGTCCACCGGATCATTCAGGAAGCCGGAGAACAGGCCCATGGCATTGGAGCCGCCACCTACACAGGCCACGATGGCATCGGGCAGCTCGCCGGTCATCTCCACAAACTGCTCTCTGGCCTCGATACCTACAACACTTTGGAAATCCCGGACCATCATGGGGAAGGGGTGGGGGCCCAGTACAGAGCCGATGCAGTAGATACAGTCCTTATATTCCTTGGCATAGGCTTGGAACGCCGCGTCCACAGCTTCCTTCAATGTGGCCAAACCGTGGGTGACCTCCACCACATTGGCTCCCAGGATCTTCATCCGGGCCACATTGGGCGCTTGCTTTTTGATGTCCACACTGCCCATGTAAATGTCACATTCCAGGCCGAAATAGGCCGCCGCCGTGGCCAGAGCCACGCCGTGCTGCCCGGCACCGGTCTCAGCGATGATCTTCTTTTTGCCCATATACTTGGCAAGGAGGGCTTCGCCCATACAGTGGTTGAGCTTGTGGGCACCGGAGTGGTTCAGGTCCTCCCGCTTGGCGTAGAGCTGCACATTGCCAAGGGCGTTGGACAGCCGCTCCAAATGGGAGATGGGGGTGGGGCGGCCCTGGAATTCCTTGCGGATGCGCCGCAGCTCGGCAATAAACCGGCGGGATTTGCAGATGGTAAAGTAGGCTTCGGTGATCTCCGCCATAGCCTGTTTCAGCTCCTGGGAGATGTAGACACCGCCGTATTTTCCAAAATAACCGTCCTTATCGGGGTAATTCTTGAAATAGGTATCGAAATCAACATTATTGAATGTCATGATCAGTTCCTCCATGATGGTGTTAAATGTTCAGATTTTCGGTCACAGACAGGGTCGCCATCGTTTGGTCATAGTCATGATAATTCCTCCAAATAAAAAAGCCCCCGACAGAATCCAGCTTCTGTCAAGGACGAATAATCACTTATCCGCGGTGCCACCTTGCTTATCCGCATCGTGCGGATATCTCTACAGGATGCAAACACATCCCTCGCCTTTAACGCAGGCATACGGTCCGGCTACTTTCGAAAGTTCACCTTTCCCTCAGCGACCCATATTCCGCACAGCTTACTGCAGGTTTCCACCGGCCCCGCTCTCTGAAAGTGCCTCTTACGGAACTTTTTTCGCCTCAACGGTTTCAAAATTCGATTTAGTGTATTATATGTCCGGTAAGGGCATTTGTCAAGCAAAATGTTTTTATACAAAGAACAACCGTCCGCTCCAGGTGGAGCGGACGGCAGCAGAAATAACGGTCAATCTTCGAGATCTTCCATAGCGGTGGAGTTTTCTTCGGTATCGTTACTTGTTTCCTCCACGACAGGTGCGGTTTCTTCGGGAGATTCAACAATTTCCTCCACAGAGGCGGTTTTTTTGCGGCTGCACTTTTTCTCTGCCTTTGCTGCGGCCTCGGCGGCCAGGGTATCGGCCATGATATTGCCAAAGAGGTTGGCTCTGTCGTGACGGCGGGAGGCCATGAACAGCAGGACAGCCACAGCGATAAAGCAGGTGATGGCGGCCAGTAGCTGGCTGATACGGATATCGCCCCAGTAGAGGCTGTCCATCCGCAGGCCTTCGATGAAGGTGCGGCCCAGTCCGTACCATGCCACATAGCCCAAGGCGATCTGGCCGTCGTACTGACGTTTTTTGGACAGGAAGTGCAGCGCCACAAAGCCTACTGTATTCCACAATGATTCGTACAGGAAGGTAGGATGGTAATACACCGTTTCGCCGGTAGTGGCGTTCAGCAGGCCCATCCGCAGGAAGGAGTCGGTAACAGCACCGAAGGCTTCCCGGTTGAAGAAGTTGCCCCAGCGGCCGATGGCCTGTCCAATCAGAAAGCCCAGAGCCACCAGATCCAAAACAGCGGCCAGGCGGATCTTCTTGATCCGACAGAATACCACCACACCGATGGCCGCGCCGATCACGCCGCCGTAAATGGCAAGGCCGCCATGCCAAATATAGAGAATGGAGAGCGGGTCATCTTTGTAGTCGGCCCAGGAGAATGCGCAGTAGTACAGTCGGGCGCAGATGATGGCAAAGGGTACGATCCACAGGACACCGTCCAAAATATCGTCCTCCCGCAGACCGAACTGACGGCTGCGCTTCAGACCGTAGTACACGGCAAGGAGCAGACCCACAGCGATGATGATGCCATAGAACTGGATGGAGAAATTGTCGGTGATCTCGATGCCCCTGGGTGGATTCAGCGCCAGACCCAGACTGGGAAAGGAGATGACCGAGAAATCGCGGGGATTGAGTGTCATTGTGTTACCTCCTCTTTGGTGGGATAGACCACACACAGACCGGCCCGGGCCGGCGTGACTACCCGCTTGATAAATGCCAGAATATCGGATGTTTCCACACTCCGGTAAACATCCGGGAAGCGGAAATAATCAAAGCCGGAAAAATGGTAGGCGCAGATCCGGAAGCAGGTGGAATCAAAGCTGTCCAGATCCCGGATGCGGCGGCCCAGGGCGCTACGCTTCATCCGCAGAAAATCTTTTTCGTCCAATCCGTCCCGGACCAGAGCTTGGGCTTGGGCGAGGATGGCATCCCGGACTTTTTCAGGGGCATCGCTGTCGCCGGAGGCGATCAGCAGAGCCATGCCGTCCACGGTTTCAAAGCCGCCGCCGAAGGAGCCGTCGATCAGCCCCTCCTCGTAAAGTCGCAGATATAGCGGTGAGGATTCGCCGAACAGAGCTTCCGCAGCCAGATCACCGATGGCCTCCATCCGCACGGCTGCATCACCCTTGTCCAAAGGTTCGCATTTAAAGCCAAGCTGGAACATAGGCATAGCCACCTCCATATTGGCGGAAACAAAGCTTTGCAGCGGCACCATTTCCTCTGGCCAGCAGTCCTGCCGAACGGTTTTGGTGGGATCTGCCCCGGGCAGGCTCTCCAAGGCAATGCTGCGCACCTGCTCCGGATCCACATCGCCTACGACGCACAGGAGCATGTTGTCCGGACGGTAGAAGGCCCGGTGGCAATCCAGCAGGACCTGGGGCGTGATCTCGGCAATCGTTTCCCGGGTGCCAAGAATGGGGACCCGGATGGGATGGGTGGCGTACATGGCCTCCATAAGCAGTTCAAAGCTTCGGGCATCCGGGTTATCCTCGTGCATGCCGATCTCCTGGCCAATGATGCCCTGCTCCTTGGCAACGCTTTCCTCGGTAAAGTAGGGGGTGGAAACAAATTCCAGCAGCAGCTTCAGAGCGGGGGCAAAATTCTCCGTGCAGGAGAAATAGTAGGCGGTCATATCATAGCCGGTGAAGGCGTTTGGACTGGCACCCAGGGCTGCAAATTTGGCAGACACCTCTCCATCGGGCATATCAAACAGCTTGTGCTCCAAATAGTGGGCAACGCCGTCAGGGGCCCGGTAGGGCTTGCCGTCCAGGGTAAAACCGGTGTGGATGGCACCGAAGTCTGTGACAAAGTAGGCCAGCTTCTTGGAAAAGCCGGGTCGGGGCACCACATACAGGGTCAAGCCGCCCGGAAGGACATCCCGGTAGAGGGTCTCGTTCATTTGGGGATAGTACAGCTTTTCCATCAGGACACCCCCTTTAGGAAGTATACCGTATGCAGCTGCAGGGTCTTGGCGGCGGATGCCACGTCCTCTACAGTCACAGACTGCACCTTTTCCATATATTCCTCAGTGGTATCGTGCAGACCGCTGAGAACGCCGGAAGCATAGTAGCTTTCAATGGCACCCGGGGAATCATGGGTGCTTCGCAGACTGGACAGGAGTGCCTCCTTGGCGGCAGACAGCTCCTCGTCTGTGATATGGCCTTCCTTGCAGGCATCCAACTGCTCCAAAACCTTTTCCTTGACCAATGCATCATTCTGACAGTCGATGCCGGCCGATACAATCACGATGCCCTTGCTGCCGTGATAGCCGGAGCCGATATCGTAGCATAAGGAGAGCTTTTCCCGGATTTGCATAAACAGCTTGCTGGTCATACCGGCACCCAGCACGGTGTTGCATACCTGCATGGCGGCAAAGCCTTCGTCCCGGAGGGTGATGGGGGTCACAAAGCCCATGGCCAGCTTGCCCTGGGCAACATCCAGGAGCTCCACCCTGTCACCGGGCGTGCCGCCGTGGAAGGGCGTTTGGGCAGGTAGGTTTACATAATTTCTATCAAGGCCCTCGAACAAAGGCTTTAGCAAGGCAGCGACCTGCTGTGCCGGGGCTTCGCCCACATAGAACAGCTCCACCGGACTTTCCTTGAGCACGGTCTGATAGTGGCGGTAGAGGGCAGCGGCATCAATAGTAGCCGCATCCTCAGCTTCGCCCAAACGGGGAACGCCGTAGGGGTCCTGGACGCACATATCCTTCAGGAGCTGGCTGACGGCATATACTCGCTTGTTATTGCGCTGGGATTCAATGGTGGAAATGAGATTCTTCTTTTCACTGTCCACATAGTCTCCGCGAAAGACCCCATTCTCCAGCACCGGCTCCAGCAGAAGCTCCCGGAGGAAATCCACCATAGGGGCAAGAAGTGCCTCACCGTCCAGAGTATAGCGGTCGGCAATGAAATTGCAGTAAAGGCCGGTGGTGTGGTAGTCGCCTACACGGCGCACCAATGCGCCGACACTGGCACCGTACAGATCGTCCAGCCGCAGGGTGATGCTGCGCAGGTCCGGTGCTTTGACAGTGCCCCGCAGGAGCACAGCCGGGATCAAGGCGTTCATAGCCGCCTCCTGCCGGTCCAGAGGGCGCAGAAATTGGATGCTCAGGCATCCTTGTTTAAAACGGCTGTCCCGGAAGCAGCGCAGGGTGATACCGGGCAGCAGTGTCACGGTTTCAATCATGGAACACTCCTTATATAAGGATAAACTTGGAGTTATTATATACCGCCTTGGGGAAAATAGCAATCCGCAATTTACACATCCCCACGGGCAAGCCCGTGGGGATGGCGTAAGATACGGTGTTATTCCAACTCAAAGACACCGGTGTAGAGCTGGTAGTAGGTGCCCTTTTGGGCGATCAGATCATCGTGGGTGCCCCGCTCGATGATGCGGCCCTTGTCCAGCACCATAATGCAGTCGGCGTTGCGGACCGTGGACAGGCGATGGGCGATCACGAAGGTGGTGCGGCCTTTCATCAGCGCGTCCATGCCCTTTTGGACTAGGGCTTCCGTGCGGGTATCGATGGAGGAGGTCGCCTCATCCAGGATCATCACCGGAGGATCCGCCACCGCCGCCCGGGCAATGGCGATCAGTTGCCGCTGGCCCTGGGACAGATTGGCGCCGTTCCCGGTCAGCTCTGTATCATAGCCGTTGGGCAGACGGGTGATAAAATCATGGGCGTTGGCGATCTTCGCTGCCTGGATGCACTCGGCATCGGTGGCATCCAGCTTGCCGTAGCGGATGTTATCCATGACCGTGCCGGTAAACAGGTTGGTATCCTGTAGCACCACACCCAAGGACCGCCGCAGATCCGGCTTGCAGATCTTGTTGATGTTGATATTGTCATAGCGGATCTTGCCGTCGGCAATGTCATAGAAGCGGTTAATGAGGTTGGTGATGGTGGTTTTGCCGGCGCCGGTGGCACCGACGAAGGCGAGCTTCTGACCCGGGTGGGCATAGAGGGTCACATCGTGGAGCACCGTTTTCTCCGGCACATAGCCGAAGTCCACGTTGAACATGGTGATGTCGCCTTTTAACTCTGTATAGGTCACAGTGCCGTCTGCCTGGTGGGGGTGCTTCCAGGCCCAGCGGCCGGTACGCTCTGCACACTCGGTCAGATTGCCGTTTTCGTCCTCCTTGGCATTGACCAGGGTCACATAGCCCGTATCTACCTCCGGCTCCTCGTCCATCAGCTCAAAGATCCGCTCTGCGCCGGCCAGGGCCATGACAATGGCGTTGATCTGATTGCTGATCTGACCGATGGGCTGATTGAAGGTGCGGGAGAACAGCAGGAAAGACACCAGGCTACCGGTGGACAGCAGCTCGCCGTTCGATGCGATGACCAGCAGACCGCCGATGATCGCAAGAATGGAGTACTGGATATAGCTGAGGTTATTGTTCACCGGGCCCATCATATTGGCGAAGGCACCGGCCTTGAAGGCGTTTTTACGGAGAGTGTCGTTAAGCTGGTCAAATTCCTGCTTGCAGACATCCTCGTGGGTAAAGACCTTGACCACTCTCTGACCGTGGACCATTTCCTCTACATAACCGTTGACAGTACCTAAGGACCTCTGCTGCCCGATGAAGAAGCCGGCAGATTTGCCCGCGACGGTCTTGGTGATGAACACGATCGCCACCATAGACAGAAGCACAACACCTGTCAAAATGGGAGAGGTGATCAGCATGGCGAAAAACACCACAATGATGGTAATGGCAGAGTTGATGCATTGAGGCAGGGCTTGGGAGATCATCTGCCGGAGGGTGTCGATGTCCGAAGTATAGCGGCTCATCAGATCACCCACAGGGTGGGTATCGAAGTAGCGGATGGGCAGCTTCTGCATGTGGGTAAACATCTTGTCGCGGATGTTCTTTTGAATACCCTGGCCCACCGGGACCATCAGCCAGTGCTGCAGGAAGTTTGCCAAAATGCCGGCAAGGTACACGCAGGCCATGATACACAGAAAACGGACCAGCGGACTAAAGTCGGGCACAGTCTGAGAAAGCATGGGCTTGATGTAGTCATCGATCAGAATACTCAGAGAGCCGTTACTGCATACCTGAACAACGGCGGCGAGGATGATGCAGATCACCATGCCGATCAAGCGGGCACGGTAATCCTTCATGTAGCCAAACAACCGGGCAAGGGTCTTTTTGGGCGCTTTGGCTTTGCGGCCATCACCGCGCATTCTAATAGGAGGCATTATTCCTCGCCTCCTTTCACCTGAGATTCATAGACCTCGCGATAAATCTCGGAGGTCTCCAGAAGGGTTTCGTGGGTGCCCTGGGCGACCACTTGACCGCCGTCCATCACAAGAATCAGGTCTGCCTCCTGCACAGAGGCTACACGCTGGGCAATGATCAGCTTGGTGGTGTTGGGAATCTCCTCGGCAAATGCCTTGCGGATGGAGGCATCGGTTTGGGTGTCCACAGCCGAGGTGGAGTCGTCCAATATCAGGATCTTTGGCTTCTTTAGCAGCGCCCGGGCAATGCACAGCCGCTGCTTCTGTCCGCCGGAGACATTGGTGCCCCCCTGCTCGATATGGGTATCGTAGCCGTCGGGGAAGGATGTAATGAAGTCATGGGCGCAGGCCAAACGGCAGGCATGCTCCATCTCCTCATCGGTGGCGTTGGGGTCACCCCAACGCAGATTTTCCCGAATGGAGCCGGAGAACAGCACATTCTTCTGCAGCACCATGGAGACCTGGTCCCGCAGACACTTCAGGTCATAGTCCCGAACATCCACGCCGCCGACCTTTACGGAGCCGTCTGTCACATCGTACAGCCGGGGGATCAACTGGACAAGGGTGGACTTGCTGGAG
>JAZNDJ010000101.1:0-2213 GCA_045588045.1 Faecousia sp. | reverse complement strand
GCTGTGTATCTGGCAATCGTTGCCGGTCTGCCCATTCTGACCGGTGTGATCGCCAACATGCCTGCCCTGACCGGCACTGCTTTCAGCAATGTGACCAACCTGTCCATCGGCGGTACTTCCGTCATCATCGTGGTGGGTGTTGCACTTGAAGTGGTGAAGGCTCTGGAGGCACAGATGCTCATGCGTCACTATAAGGGTTTCCTGGACTAATCGGAGGTTTTCTATGAACCTGATCCTGTTGGGCGCACCCGGCGCCGGCAAAGGAACCCAGGCGGAAATGCTCACTGAAAAGAAAGGCATTCCTGCCATCTCAACCGGGAACATGCTCAGAGAGGCAATGGCCAAAGGCTCTGCCCTGGGCAACCAAGTGAAACAGCTCATGGACGCCGGACACCTGGTTCCTGATGATGTGATCATGTCCATCATTGAAGACCGGGTGGCGAAGCCCGACTGTGCACAAGGCTTTATCCTGGACGGGGTGCCCCGCACCCTGGCCCAGGCGGAGGCCATGGACGCAAGAGGGATCCGGATCGACCATGTGGTTTCCATAGAGATTGATGACTCTGTGATCGAGGGTCGGATGACCGGCCGGCGGGTATGCCCCAAGTGCGGCGCCAGCTATCACATTGTCGCCAATCCTCCTAAGCAAGACGGCATCTGCGACCTGTGCGGCGAAGGGGTTGTGGCCCGCAAGGATGATGCGCCTGAAACGGTGCGCCACCGCCTGGAGGTCTACCACACCACCACCGAGGTCCTGAAGGACTACTACCGCAAGCAAGGCAAGCTTTGCTGCGTAAACGGTCAGCAGCCCATCGAAGATGTCAATCGGGACATCCTGCGGGCTTTAGGAGAAAAGGTATGATCGCAATTAAAAATGGACAAGAGCTGGAAGCTATGCGCCAGGCCTGTAAGATTACCGCGGCAGCCCGTGCCTTGGCAGGGGAAATGGTAAGACCTGGTGTAAAGACGAAGGATATTGACAAAGCCGTTCGCGAGTATATCGTGAGCCAGGGCGCAAAACCGTCGTTCCTGGGATACCACGGCTTTCCCGGCAGTACCTGCATCAGCGTCAACAACACAGTGATCCATGGCATTCCCGGCGGCTATGTGCTGCAAGAGGGTGACATCGTCTCCGTGGATGTGGGTGCGTACTACAAGGGCTTTCATGGTGATTGCGCGGCAACCTACCCCTGCGGCACGGTCAGTGCCGAGGCCCAAAGACTCATTGATGTAACAAAGCAGAGCTTTTTCGAGGGCCTGCGCTATTGCAGAAAGGGTCTTAGAGTGTCCGATATCTCCCACGCCATCCAAAAGCATGTGGAGTCTAACGGTTTTTCAGTTGTGCGTTCCTTCGTGGGTCACGGCGTAGGCGCGCAGCTCCATGAGGAGCCGGAAGTACCGAATTACGGTGCGCCCGGCCGTGGGCCCAGATTGCTGAGCGGCATGACATTGGCCATTGAACCCATGGTCAATGCAGGAACTTACGAGGTCAAGGTCCTCAAGGACCAGTGGACCACCGTAACAGCCGACGGCAAGCTGTCCGCTCACTATGAAAATACTGTACTCATCACCGACGGGGAGCCGGAAATACTCACCGTCGCCGAAGGACTTTGATTATGGACCCTGATTTACCGGATTTAACAATTGCTGACGTGGTCGTTTCCACGGCAGGACGAGATGCAGGCGCGCTGCTGTATGTGCTTGAAGCAGACGGCGACTGGCTCCTGCTGGCTGACGGAAAAGGCCGTACGATTGAAAAACCCAAGCGTAAAAAAACCAAGCACACAAGAAGAGTCCTTCGCTCTGAGACCAGAGTCGCCACGAAATTGAGAAATGGCGACAAGGTGCTCAACAGCGAGTTACGAAGAGACCTGGCTTACTTAAGCCGGCAACTGCAAAGTAAAAACCTGGGAGGTTAACACGCTTTGGCAAAAGACGACGTAATCGAGATTGAGGGCATCGTGACCGATGCACTGCCGAACGCCATGTTCAATGTGGACATCGGCAACGGCCACAAGATTCTGGCAAACATTTCCGGCAAGCTCCGCATGAACTTTATCAAGATCTTGCCCGGTGACAAGGTAACTGTTCAAATGTCTCCCTACGATCTGACCAGAGGCCGGATCACCTGGAGAAGCAAGTAAGAAACTCAATTGGAGGTTAAACAGTATGAAAGTAAGACCGTCCGTTAAACCCATGTGCGAGAAGTGTAA
>JAZNDJ010000100.1:0-39308 GCA_045588045.1 Faecousia sp. | reverse complement strand
GTTTCAAGTGTTGTCTTCCTAAGCCCGCTTGGCCTCCGACTTGGCTGGTGCGCAGCGGTGAAAAGCACGGCACCATCGGCGTGGTGATCGACGGCGAGGTCTTTGAGATCACCACCTTCCGCACAGAGGGCGGCTATGCTGACAGCCGCCACCCCGGCTGGGTGGAATTTGTGCCGACTGTTGAGGAGGACCTTGCCCGGCGGGATTTTACCGTCAACGCCATGGCCTACGCCCCCGGCACCGGATACGTCGACCCCTGGGGCGGTCGGGCAGACCTGAAAAACCGGGTCCTCCGTGCCGTCGGGGATCCTCAACTCCGGTTTGACGAGGATGCCCTGCGGATTCTGCGGGGCGTACGGTTTGCTGTCCGGTTCGGTCTGACACCGGAGCCGCAGACGGAGGAAGCCATGTTCTCCTGTGCCGGGCTCATGGACAAGCTGGCCCGGGAGCGGGTATATGACGAGTTATGTAAACTGCTCCCCTTGGTGTCTGCGGAGGATCTGCAGCGGTACGCGCCAGTTTTGACCCAGGTCATCCCGGAGCTTGGGGACTGTGTCGGGTTCCAGCAGCACAGCCCGCACCACGCCTATGACGTTTACGTCCATACCGCCCATGTGGTAGAGGCCACCGAAGCATCCCTCCCCCTGCGGTGGGCGGCGCTGCTGCATGATGTTGGCAAGCCTGCCACCTTCCAGGCCGACGAAAACGGCCGGGGGCATTTCTATGGTCACGCGCAGGTCAGCGCCGATATGGCAAATGAGATCCTGCTGCGTCTGAAAGCGCCCAACGCCCTGCGAGAGCAAGTGGTGACGCTGATCAGCCATCACATGGATCTGATCGAGCCGGACAAAAAGCTGCTGCGCCGCCGTCTGAGCAAGCTGGGCCAGGAGAATCTGACATTGCTTCTGGCCCTGCAGAAGGCAGACTTTTGCAGCAAGGGGGTCACCGGTGAGCATAATGATTTCCAGGAAGTGGAGTCCCTGCTTGCCCAGATCCAACAAGAGGATGCCTGCCTGAGTGTGAAGGATCTTGCCATCAATGGCCGGGATCTTCTGGATATTGGCTACACCCCCGGCCCTCACATTGGCAAGGTCCTGGCCGAGATCCTGGAGCTTGTCCAGGACGAGCGGCTGGAAAATGAGCGGCAGGTCCTTTTGGACGCAGCCGCGGCAAGAAAAGAGGATGCCTTATGAACATCGCCATCGTAACCGGTGCCAGCTCCGGCATGGGCCGGGAGTTTGTCCTGCAGCTGACAAAGTATGTAAACGTGGACGAGATCTGGGCCATTGCCCGGCGGCAGTCCGCCCTGGAAGATCTTGGCCGGGAATGTTCTGTTCCTGTCCGTGCAGTCTCTCTGGACCTGTGCAGAGAAGAAAGCTTCGACACCCTGGCCCAGCTTCTTGAAACAGAGCAGCCGGATGTAAAGCTGCTGGTCAACGCAGCCGGCTTCGGCAAATTCGGCGCATTCGAAAAGATCCCTCCGGAGGAAGAGCTTCGGATGATCGACCTGAACTGCAAGGCGCTGGTGGCTGTGACCCGGACGGTGCTGCCCTACATGAAGCAAGGCAGCCATGTGCTGCAGCTTGACAGTCTGTCTGCCTTTCAGCCGGTGCCCTACATCACCACCTACGGCGCCACAAAGGCCTTTGTCCTGAGCTACACCCGGGCCATGAACCGGGAGCTGAAGGGTGCCGGGGTACGTATGATGGCCATGAATCCCGGCTGGGTCAAGACGGAGTTTTTTGACCATGCCCTAAAGACCAATTCCGGTGAGGTCCAGTACTACAACCGGCTTTATGAAGCAGCCGATGTGGTAGCCACCGGTCTGAAGGACCTGTACAAGACCCGCAAGGATGTATCCGTCCACGGCCTGCCTGTGCGGATGCAGGTGCGGATGGTGAAGCTGCTGCCCCACAGCCTGGTTATGAACATTTGGCTCAACCAGCAGAAAAAGCCGAAGAACAACACCCATCTGACCACCCGCTGATCCCGGAAAATTTCCTATCGACTATTCCCCCCTTCCATGGTATAATTTTTACAATTATCCGTGGAAGGGGGTGCTTTTTTATGGCAGAGGAAAAGAAAAAGATACCGTGCAGTATTGGTCTGCTGGCCCATGTGGACGCGGGAAAAACCACGTTATCCGAGGCGCTTCTGTACTGCTCCGGCAGCCGCAGAACGCTGGGCCGGGTGGACCACAGAGATGCCTTTTTGGACACCCACGACCTGGAACGCCAGCGGGGGATCACCATTTTCTCCAAGCAGGCTTTGTTTGAGACGGAACACCGCCGGGTCACCCTGGTGGACACCCCGGGCCATGCGGACTTTGCCGCCGAGGCGGAGCGGGTCATGCCTATTTTGGACTGCGCGGTGCTGGTGATCAGCGGCACTGACGGCATCCAGGCCCATACCCTGACCCTGTGGCGGCTTTTGGAGCGGTACCAGGTCCCGGTATTCCTGTTTATGAACAAGATGGACCTGCCGGGCAAAACCCCGGCTCAGCTTCTAAGCCAGCTCCAAAGCCAGTTCTCCCCCGGCTGTGTAGACTTTACCGGCCCTCGCAGTCAGATCGACGAAAGCGCCGCCATGTGCGACGAGGCGCTGTTGGAGACCTACCTGGCCACCGGCGCTGTCACCGACGGCAATCTTCGGGAGCTGATCGCTGCCCGGAAGCTGTTCCCCTGCTGCTTCGGCTCCGGACTGAAGCTGGAGGGTGTGGATACCCTCCTGTCCCTTTTGGATACCTTTGCCCCTGCCCCTGTTTATCCCGGTGGCTTTGGCGCGAGGGTCTACAAAATATCCCGGGATCCTCAGGGTAACCGTCTGACCTGGCTGAAGGTCACAGGGGGCAGTCTCCAGGTGCGTATGCCCATCGCCTACACCGATGCCAAGGGCCGCCCCCAGGAGGAAAAGGCCGTCCAGCTGCGGCTGTACTCCGGGGATAAATTCACCGCCCCGGAGACTGTTCTCCCCGGTCAGCTTTGCGCTGTGACCGGATTGAGCGCCACCTACGCCGGCCAGGGCCTGGGCACAGAGCCGGCAACCTTTGACCCGGTCACTGAGCCGGTGATGACTTACCGTATCCTGCTGCCCAAGGGTGTCGACCCTACCACCGCCCTGCAAAAGCTGCGGCTTTTGGAGGAGGAAGATCCCCAGCTTCGGATCGCATGGGATGCCCGGCTGGGGCAGATCCATGTGCAGATCATGGGCAAGGTCCAGCTGGAGGTGCTCCGCAGCTTGATCGCCCAGCGATTCCAAATGGACATCACCACCGATGCCGGCAGGATCTTTTATAAGGAGACCATTGCCGATACGGTAGAAGGCGTGGGCCACTTTGAGCCCCTGCGCCACTATGCCGAGGTCCATCTGCTTCTGGAGCCCCTGCCCCAAGGCAGTGGGTTGCAGTTTGACAGTGTATGCCCCACAGATGTGCTGGAGGCCCACTACCAAAACCTGGTGCTGACTCACCTGGCAGAAAAGACCCATGTAGGCGTTCTGACCGGCGCGCCCATTACCGATATGAAGATCACCCTCCTCGTGGGCAAGGCCCACATCAAACACACCGAGGGCGGCGATTTCCGCCAGGCCACCTACCGGGCTTTGCGGCAGGGGCTGATGCAGGCCAAATCCGTTCTGCTTGAGCCATGGTACCGGTTTACCCTGACTCTGCCTACAGAGCAGGTAGGCCGGGCCATTGCCGACATCCGGGCAATGAGCGGCGAATTTGATCCGCCGGAGGCGGTGGGGGAATATTCTGTACTCACTGGAACTGTACCGGCGGCGGAGCTTGGGGACTACGCCCAGCAGGTGGCGGCCTACACCCAGGGCCGGGGACGACTGCAATTGGCATTGGAGGGCTATGCCCCCTGCCACGACCCGGAGGCTGTGCTGGCAGAATGTGCCTACGATCCGGAGGCCGATCTAGAAAACACCCCGGACTCCGTATTCTGCGATCATGGTGCCGGTGTCACGGTGAAGTGGGATCAGGTCAAGCAGTTTATGCACCTGGAAAGCGGCCTGAAGGCCCAAAAGCCCCAGGTCATCACCGGCAATCTGCGGATGGATGACAAGGAGCTGGAGGCCATTATGGAGCGGGAGTTCGGGCCCATCAAGCGGCCTCAGTATTATGCCCCCGCCAACCGGCCGGCTACAGAGAAGCTGACCATCCGCCCGCCCCGGCAGAAGCTGCTGATCGTGGACGGCTACAATATGATCTTCGCCTGGCCGGAGCTTGCCGACACAGCTAAAAGCGACCTGGACGCAGCCCGGCGGCGGCTGTGCGATCTGCTGTCCAGCTTTGCCGGTTTCCGAAAGCATCGGCTGGTGGTGGTCTTTGACGGCTATAAGGTCCAGGGTGGCACGGGAGAAAAAACCAATTTTCACAACATTCAGGTGGTCTACACCCGGCAAAACGAGACAGCGGATGCCTATATTGAGACGCTGGTCGCCCAGATCGGGCATAACTACGATGTCCGGGTGGCCACCTCTGACGCGCTGGTACAGCTCAGCTCCCTGCGCAGCGGCGTTCTGCGGGTCTCTGCCCGGGAGCTGCAGGAGGAGGTTGCGGCTGCACAAAAAGCCATGCAGGCATACTATAAAAAATAAGAAGGCGTTTTACACGCCTTCTTTTTTCAGCCTTTTGCTTTTTGCCAGCCGGTACAGGTCCGGGGCATACACGATCAGCAGGTACACCACCACAATGGGTACTGCCAAATACATGTGCCAGTAGACACCGGGTATGAGCTTTTGGAACAGGTCCAGCAAGGGGTTGTTCGCCACCATGGAGAACATATAGTTGGGCACGATCAGCTCTCCCTGGGCATTGAGGATATTGTTGGCTGTCACATACTCTGTCAGTGCCAGATTGGCAAAGTGGACCAGGGTGTAAATCACCATAGTGATGACCACGGTGGAGAGAATGCACTTGGGGTCTTTCTTGATATGGCCCAGGGTGAACAGCAGCAGCGGGATCCCCAGCTCCACCACGTGGGGGACGTAATAGAAGATCACCCGGCCGCTGAAAATACTCAGCTCCGCCACATCGTTATTGAGGATCAGTGCAGCCAAAGCGCCCAAACACCACACCAGCAGAAGATTGCCCAGGGTCTTATTTTTCGTAAAGACAGCGATCGGCAGCACGATGGCATTGAAGGAGCAAAGATGCAGCGGCAAGTGCTCCAGCGGACTGCCCATAGCTACAAGATTATAAATAATAGAGATGATCCCGAAAAAGGAAAATACCCCCAGGATCGCCGTCTGTGTTTTTCTGCTCAGCGGACGCAGGGCAAAGTGGGCAGCAACGATGATCCCCACCGCCAGCACCAACGAAATGATATGTGCCGCACTCATAAACCCCCACTGCATACGCGTCATCTCCCTTCCTTTTCCTATTTTTTACTCTAAAACTCGGTCCTTTGTCAAGCTTCTTACAAAAATGGAAGAAAATACTTTCCTTTAGGGTCAAAATCATGTATAATGGTCAGTAACACCACGACAGGAGGCGCTGCCCATGCGCACACCCCAAAAAACGCCCCACGACCCCAAGCTGCAGGAGCGGATCTCCAAGACCGAAAAGCATGACCACCGGGTGGAGCATGTATTCCGCCGGATCCTGCACTGGATCGAACGGATCATCGCCGCCATCACCATCGTGGTGCTGCTGGTGTGCCTGGGGCTGGAGCTGTACAAAATGTTCACCACCGCAGGGTACCTATCGGACATCAGCAATTATCTGCACAATGTGCTGACCATTGTGGTGGGTCTGGAATTTGTACGTATGCTCATTGACACCACACCGGCCAGCATTTTGGAGGTGCTGACTGTGGCCATCACCCGCCATGTGATCCTGAGCCACGATGATCCCTGGACCATCGTGGCCTGTGTGGCCTGCATCGCAGGTCTGTTCGCCATCCGCCGCTTCCTGGTCCGCCGCAGCGAGCTGAAGGAAGAAATGGTGGAAATGGATTAAGAAAGGAAGAGATACCATGAATTTTCTGGAAGAACGGATCCTGAAGGACGGCATCGTTCGGGAGGGCAATGTCCTCAAGGTGGACAGCTTTCTCAATCACCAGATGGATGTGGCGCTGCTGGATGAGATCGGCATGGAATTTAAGCGCCGCTTTGCAGATGCGCCCATCAATAAGATCCTGACCATTGAGGCCTCCGGCATCGGCATCGCCTGCATGGCCGCCCGGCACTTTGGCGTACCTGTGGTCTTTGCCAAGAAATCCCAGAGTATCAACATTGACGGCGACGTGTATGCCGCTGAGGTGGAGTCCTTCACCCACCGGTGCAAGAACATGGTCATCGTTTCCAAGAAGTATCTCAACCCAGAGGATAACGTGCTGATCATCGACGATTTCCTGGCCAACGGCTGTGCCCTGCAGGGTCTTATTTCCATTGTGGGACAGGCAGGCGGCACTGTCTCCGGCATCGGCATCGCCATTGAGAAGGGCTACCAGGCCGGCGGCCGGGCCATTCGCAACCTGGGCTATCGGCTGGAATCCCTGGCCATTGTGGAGAGCATGGACGTGCACACCGGAAACGTGGTATTCAGACCCCAATAAAAAGCTTTACCGGGCAGCCTGTTGGCTGCCCGGATTTATTATTGCAAGAATTCTTCAATGCTGCAGGCGATGGGACAGGTCGGCGCAAAGGGGCAATCGGGATAATCGCAATCTACGCAGGTCAGCACAGTATCCTCCGCCTCCACAGCCACCGTCCGGCTGCTGTCGATACACCGGCAGTATCCACTGAAAAAGGCTTCCCGCTCCATTACTGCTCCTCCACGATGCACATGCCGTTCCGGGCAAGCTTCAACCAGTCCGGAGACAGAGACGAAACGCCCTCCGCAAACAGCAGCTTGCCGGCCGGGATCTCCCAGCTATCCTCGCCCCGGTTCAGGTAGATACGCAGCTTTGTGCCGCTTACACTGCGGCTGAAGCCGATCCGTCCCTTTTCGGCGCAGAAAAACGCGGTATCCCCCAGCCGCAGAGCCGCCGAGGTTTTCCGAAGCTGACCCAAGGCTCTGTGGTGGGCCAAAAGGCCCTCGTCCTCCTGACCCCAGGGATAGGTCCGCCGGTTGAAGGGGTCCTTGCCGCCCTCCATGCCCGCCTCGTCGCCGTAGTACAGGCTCGGGCTGCCGGGGAGGGTGTATTGCAGGAATGCTGCCTGCCGCAGCCGTGCCTTTGCCAATGCCAGCTGATCGCCGGTCAGCCGCCGCTTGGCCAGCTCTTGCCGGGGGCCGTCATAATCGTCCACCAGAGCGGTCAGGATCCGAGGAGTATCGTGGGTGCCCAGCATGTTCATATTGCAGCTTACCACCTGGGCGGGGTAATTCTCCAAAATGGTCATGACCGTCTGCTCCAGGCCGCTGCCGTCGTCCGTTCCCCGGAGGAAATTGAGGATCGCCGTGCGGAAGGGGTAGTTCATAACGCTGTCCAGCGTGCCATCCACAAAGTAGCGGCGGCGGACACCGTAGGCCATTTTGTTGGAAGCATCCTCCCAGACCTCGCCCATCACCAAGGCATCGGGCTTCAGCTGCCGGACGCGGCGCCTCAGTGCCGCCATAAATTCATTGGGCAGCTCGTCCGCCACATCCAGCCGGATGCCGTCGGCACCCAGCCCCAGCCAGTGGGCCACCACGGAATCCTCGCCGTCGATGATGTAGTCCACAAAGGCCGGGTCCAGCTTTTTCACTGTGGGGAGGGTATCGAAATTCCACCAGCAGTTATAGGAATTCGGATAACTGTAGAAGGTGTACCAGCTATAATAGGGGGATTCTTTGGAATTGTAGGCACCGTTGCCGCCAAAATTTCCATGCCGGTCAAAGTACAGGCTGTCGGCGCCGGTATGGGAATACACCCCATCCAGCACCACCCGGATGCCCAGCTTATGGGCCTCGTCACAAAGCCGGGAAAAGTCCTCCAGGGTACCCAGCATCGGGTCGGGTGTCTTGTAGTCACCGGTATCGTAACGGTGGCTGGAAAAGCTCTTGCTGATGGGATTCAGATACAGGACCGTGGTGCCCAGGGATGCGATATAGGGCAGCTTTTCCATAATGCCCCGGAAATTGCCCCCATAAAAGTCGTTATTGAGGACCTCGCCCTTTTCTGTCGGCTGCCAAAATACCTCCTCGTCCCAGGCGGTGTGGACCACATAGGGCTCCAGCTTGCCGGTCAGATCGCAGTCCCCAGACTTGCAGAACCGGTCGGGAAACACCTGGTAAATGGTGGCACCCTTGGCCCAGTCAGGGGTGGTAAAATCCGGGCTGATACAGGTCAGCTGCCAGTTGTCGCCGGCCTCCATATTGGTGCCATCCCCCTGCTTGAACAGGCGGAAGGTGCCGGTCCGGCCGGTGATCCGGAAATGGTAAAACAGCAGAGCAGGCTCTGTGAGCACAAAGCTTCCGCCCCATACATCGTAGGCACCCATGGTTTTTTCCGCCGCCAATTCCACCGTCCGGAAGGCTGTCCCCTCCTGGGTCAGCAATTGGCAGACTACCGCCGTCGCCCCCACATCCGAGGGGATGTGGACATGGAGGGTGCACCCCTCCCCCACGGTCACACAGCCAAAGGGCTCTTTAAACTGTTTCTTTTTGGAGTCAAACAAAATACGCATAGGCATCTCCCAAAACATTCTGTTATATACAGAATAGCGGATTTTTGGGAAAAGGTCAAGAAAAACCCGGGTGGAAATCCACCCGGGTCTGCGTTTAGTTTTGAAGCATTCTGTAAAACAGGTCCATATACCGGCCAGCGGGCTTGTCCCAGCTGAAGTCCTGCTCCATGCAGGTCTTCTGCAAGGCCCGGAACTTCTCCGGCTGGTAGTTGTAAAGGTCCAGGCACCGTTTCAGGGATGCCAGGAAATCGTCGGCGTTGTAGCTTTGGAAGGTAAAGCCCAGGCCGCCCTCGCCGTTCTCATCCGCAGGGGGCACAGTATCCTTTAGACCGCCGGTGGCATGGACCACAGGGATCGTGCCGTAGCGCATGGCGTTCATTTGGCTCAGGCCGCAGGGCTCCGACTTGGAGGGCATAAGATAAATATCGCCGCCGGCGTAGATCCGGGCTGCCAGGCCCAAATTGAAGGTGATCTTGGCCGCCACCCGGTCGGGGAATTCCGCCGCCAGATCCTTGAAGAACTGCTCAAACTGTGGCTCGCCGGTGCCCAGGATCAGAAGCTGGGCATCCTGCTCCCACAGCAGTCTGCGGGCAATGTAGCACAGCAGGTCCAGGCCCTTGTGACCGGCCAGTCTTGTGACCATGACCATCAGCGGCACATCGGGCTTCACCGGCAGGCCAACCTCCTCCTGGAGGGCGGCCTTGCACTTTGCCTTGCCGTCGGCTATGGTGTCGGCATTGTAGTGGGCCGGCAGCGCCGGGTCGGTCTCCGGGTTAAAGGTGCGGATATCGATGCCGTTGGTGATACCGGTCAGCTTCCATGCAGAGTCGTACAGGATGCCGTCCAGGCCGTGGGCATAGTAGGGATACATCAGCTCCCGGGCATAGCTTTCGGAAACTGTGGTGACCAGGTCCGCCGTCAGGATCGCGCCCTTCATGACGTTGACAGAGTTGTTCATCTCCGTGACGCTCCGCCAGTTCCAGGGCAAAGCCAGCACATCGTCAAAGAAATCCCCATGGGCCCAGCCCTGGTACTCCACATTGTGGATGGTGAACATACACCGGGTCTCGGGCATCAAGGGCCGGTACTGGGCATTGAGAAACACCGGCACCGGGGCAGTCTGCCAGTCGTTACACTGGATCACATCCGGCACAAAGTCCAGGGCGATCAGCGCATCCAGGCAGGCCTTGGAGAAGAAGGCGAACCGCTCGCCGTCGTCCATATCGCCGTAGATGGCGCCGTCACGGCCACCGAAATACTGCAAATTGTCGATGAAGTAGACCTGGACACCGTCATCCCGGTTTTTCAGCCGCATGATGCCGGCATAGCATTGCCGCCAGCCCAGCGCCACATAGAACTGGGCTACCTGCTCCACTTCATAGGCCGGATTCTCTTTGATCTTTTTGTAGTAAGGCAGCACAAGCACCACCTGGTTGCCCTCGATCCGCGCCAGGGCGGAGGGGAGTGCCTCCATCACGTCGCCCAGTCCGCCGGACTTGGCGTAGGGAGCGCCCTCAGAGGCAAGGATGGCGATTCTCATACGATCTCTCCTCTTCTGATGATCACGGGATTGCTGGGGGTGCCGATGACCTTTGCACCGGGGCGGATGACAACATCCTTGTCAAGGATCACATACCGCAGCTCACTGCCCTCGCCGATGACACAGTCGTTCATAATGACGCTGTCCGCCACCTGGGCGGTGGGTGCCACGGTGACCTGCCGGAACAGGATACTGTTCTTCACATTGCCGCCCAGCATACAGCCGTCGGCTACGGAGCAGTTCTCAATAGAGCAGTCCTCGCCGTAATAGGTGGGGACCCGGTCACGGACCTTTGTATAGACAGGATGATTTCTGCCAAACAGGTCGGTCCGGACTTCCTTGTTGATCAGGGACAGGCTGTTTTGGAAATATTCCTCCACAGACTCGTTGAACATGGCAATGCCGTCGTAGCTGTAGATATTCAGGGTCGCCTCGCCCTTTTGCCACAGGCCCATCACAAGATCCCGGTCCATGTGGTACAGGTTGTGGGCGATGTGCTCCTTGACCTGGCGGATCAGCCAGCCCTTATTCAGCACGAAAATATCCATAGAGGTCTCGTATCCGGCAGGCGCGGCATAGTCCACCACCATATCTGCGATCTGGCCCTTCTTGTCCAGCTTCACAGCCAGGTCCACCACCTTTTTGCCATTGGCAATGCCGGCCTTGGTGACCACGGTGATATCCTTGCCGCTGGCAATGTGATTTTTGATCACCTTGGTCAGGTCGATGTTACTCAAGATGGCAGAATCGATCATGACCACCAGCTCGTCGTCACTGCCGTACTGCAGGTAGGTCATAGCCGCCGACAGGGATTCCAGCTTGCCCCGGTAATCGGACACCTTAGAGGAGGAATAGGGGGTCAGGTATTCCAGGCCGCCTTCTTCCATTTCCAAGCCCCATTCTTCGCCGGAGCCAACATGGTTCATAAGAGACTGGTAGCTGTGGCGGGTGACGATGCCGATCCGGTGAATACCGGCACAGGCAAGATTGGAAAGGGCAAAATCCACCTGGCGGTAACGGCCGCCAAAGGGAAGGCTGGCCATGGTACGCTTTTCCGTCAGAACGCTGGCTGTGCCGTCATTGGCAAAAATGATACCCATTAATTTCATAGCAGCTTCCCTCCTCAGATCATGTCACCGGGCTGGAGCACGGCATTCATTTCCAGCACGGTGTTCTTACCGGTCACGCTGATCTTCTTCTTTTCCTTGGGGCCGAAGATCCCGCCGACCACCGCGCCGCGGCAGATCCGGCTGTTTTCGCCCAGGATCGCATGACGGACGATGGCACCGGACTCAATGACCACACCGGGCATGACCACACTGTCCTCCACCAGGGCATCCTCACCGACGGTACAGCCGGTGGAGATGATGGAGTGGCGGACTGTGCCGTAGACCTCAGAGCCCTCTGCAATGAAGCAGCCCTCCGTCTTGGCACCCGCATCGATATAAGAGGAGGGCTGTGCGCTGTTGCGGGCGTAGATCTTGGTCTTCTCATCCCCGCGGATATCAAAGGCAGGCTCCTTGCCCAGAAGCTCCATGTTGGCTTCCCACAAAGAATCGATGGTACCCACATCCTTCCAGTAGCCCTCGAAGGTGTAGGCCATCAGCTTATGGCCGGCATTGAGTAGCTTGGGAATAATATTCTTGCCAAAGTCGTTGGCAGAATCCGGATCCTCCTCATCCTCCAGCAGGGCCGCCTTCAAAACGGACCAGTTGAACACATAGATGCCCATGGAGGCGTTGGTGGACTTGGGGTGCTTGGGCTGCTCCTCGAACTCGTAGATGGAGTTATCGGGATTGGTGTTCAGGATGCCGAAACGGCTTGCCTCCTCCAGCGGCACATCACGGACGGCGATGGTGCAGGAGGCGCCGCTCTTGGCGTGGTACTCCACCATATCAGCATAGTCCATCTTGTAGATGTGGTCGCCGGACAGGATCACCACATACTCCGGGTCATACCGCTCAATGAAGGCGATGTTCTGGTAGATGGCATTGGCAGTGCCCTTGTACCAGCCGCTCTTTTTATCGCTGCGCTCATAGGGCTGCAGGACCTGGGCACAGCAGTGAGACTTATTCAGACCCCAGGGCTGACCGTTGCCTATGTATTCATTCAGCTCCAAAGGCTGATACTGAGTCAGGATGCCCACCGTATCGATACCGGAATTGACGCAGTTGGACAGTGGGAAATCGATAATTCTGTACTTGCCGCCGAAGGGTACGGCAGGCTTGGCGGTATTCTCCGTCAGAACTTTCAGACGGCTGCCCTGGCCACCGGCCAGAAGCATGGCGATACAGCGTTTTTTCTGAAAATACATTGTCACAGCTCCTTATGGTTAAACTGATAATAGAATCGTCTGGGGTGTTGGAAACACCAAATAACTCCATCCATAACATAACACATTTTTCCCTTTTGCGAAAGGGGAATTTTAGCCGAAAAGCAAGATTATTTTTGGTTATTTTTTACAAGTTCCCAAAACGGCAAAGGCTTATCGGTGGGCATTTCGACAAAATGCAGCCGTTTTTCCAGCCATACGACGCCGTGCCAGCAGCCGTTTTTAAAGCCGCAGTCCGGAAAGCCGGCCAAACGGCTATAGCCCAGGGCCTCATGGAAGGCAATGGAATCGGCGTTGCTGTCGGTAACCACAGCATACAGCACCCGGTATCCCTGGGCATACAGAGCCTTCTCCAACGCCTCATAGAGTGCTCTGCCGATCCCCCGGCCCCGGGCCTGGGGCAGCAAATAGACAGACGGCTCCGCGCACCACTGAAACGCCGCCCGCTCAAAGGGCGCATCAGCGTATGCGTATCCCAGGATCCGGCCATCCTCCTCCCATACAAGCCAGGGAAACTGCCGGGTGATCCGGTCAAATCTGGCGGAAAACACCGCCAATGTGGGCACCTCATATTCAAAGCTGATGGGGGTTTGGGCCACATACGGCCCATATATGGCAAGCATAGCCGATAGATCTTCGCTGTTTGCGATCCTAACAGACATCTTTATCACCTCTTATTCCCTATTGTACGGCAAAATACGCCGTAACGCAAGGATTGACAAGAGCTGCCACCTGGTGGTAATATAACTATATCTGCGCGTTAAAGGAGGGAAAATCATGGACGCTGGCAGTAGTGGCAATATACCGGGTCGAAGTTGGCCGCCGCGTCTGTGGTGGCGATAATCCTTTGAGCCGATGTTTTGCCTTGTCTTTATTTTCATAAGGAGGAGGAAAACACATGGCAGAACGCTTTGAAATCGTGGAAAAAGCACTGCTCAGAATGCTGGAGGAGAAAAAATATACCACTCTCCGGGACATTCTGGTAACAATGAACCCCAGCGACATCGCCGCCCTGTTTGCGGGTTTGGAGGAGCTTCAGATCACGTTGCTGTTCCGACTGCTGCCCAAGACCATTGCGGCGGACACCTTTGTAGAAATGGAACCGGAGGAACAGGAGGTCCTGATCCGGGGCTTCTCCGACAATGAGCTGAAGGAGATCGTGGACGAGCTGTACGTGGATGATGCCGCAGACCTGGTGGAGGAAATGCCCGCCAATGTGGTCAAGCGGATCCTGCGGCAAGCCGACCCGGAAATGCGCAAGAACATCAACCAGATCCTGCGCTATCCCGATAGCTCCGCCGGTTCTCTGATGACCACGGAGTATGTCTCCCTGCGGCCTACCATGACCGTGGAGGAGAGCATCCTGCGGATCCGCCGCCAGGGCTTCGATAAGGAGACCATCTATACCTGCTATGTCACCGAGGATCGGAAGCTGGTGGGCCTGGTGACCGTGAAGGACCTGCTTTTGGCGGACAGCGACGATATCCTGGTAAGGGATATTATGTTAACCAACATCATATCCGTTTCCACCCATGCCGACCAGGAAGAAGTGGCCCAAATGCTTAGCAAGTACAACTTCCTGGCCCTGCCGGTGGTAGACAATGAAAGCAGAATGGTGGGCATCGTCACCTTCGACGACGCCATGGACGTTCTGGAAGATGAGGCCACCGAGGATATGGAGAAGATGGGCGGTATTCTCCCCTCGGAGAAGTCCTATCTGAAAAGCTCCGCATGGGAGCTGTTTAAAAACCGGATCCCCTGGCTGCTGCTTTTGATGGTGTCGGCTACCTTTACCGGCATGATCATCACCGGCTTTGAGGGTGCCCTGGCAGCCCAAGTCGCCCTGACTGCCTACATTCCCATGCTCATGGGTACCGGCGGCAACTCCGGCTCTCAGGCCTCCGTTACCATCATCCGCGCCCTGAGTCTGGGGGAGCTGCGGTTTGCGGACCTGATCGGGGTCCTCTGGAAGGAGATCCGCACCGCTGTCCTGTGCGGCGTGGTGCTGGCAGCCGTGTGCTTTCTGAAGATCTGGCTGGTGGATGATCTGCTGCTGGGTCATCCGGGGATCGATCTGCGGGTCAACGCGGTGGTGTGCCTGGCCCTTGCGGTGACGGTGCTGGCGGCGAAGATCGTAGGCGCGCTGCTGCCTATGGGCGCAAAAGCGCTGAAGCTGGATCCGGCTGTGATGGCCAGTCCCTTCATCACCTCCATCGTGGACGCCCTGTCCCTTTTGGTATATTTCCTGTTCGCCCGGCTCCTGCTGGGTGTGTAAGCACAACGAAAAAGGGCTGTCATTGGAAAGACGATGTTCCTGTAGCCGAAGTCATCTGCTCCGATGGCACAGATAGAGGTTCGCCACCGTCCAGCCGGCGGCGGCAACGCTCGTCCACGTTGCATTTAGACCATTCGAGTCCTGCGCAGCAGGCAGAAAAAGAAAAAAGCCATCCCGATTGGGATGGCTTTTTCTTTTCTGGCAAGTTGCGCCGAAAAAGATATCCTAATTATTTTGAATTATCCAACTTGTTTTTCGCAATTGCAGCTCCAACTACAGCGCCTGCATCACCGGCAATAATGCCTCCGATAATCGCACCTTTTACAATTTCCTTTGCTCCAGATTTGGCTTTGGGTACTCGGATTTCAGCAGGAGGTTTTAAATTACTGCCAAACATAATGAAGCCTATGAAACCTACAAATACACTCAAAATTGCCAGCACACCCAAACCACTGGGTCCAAAACAAGCATAAAGAATTGCAAAAATTGAAATAAGCATTATAGCCAAACCTATATTTCTGTATTTGGTTCTGTCTTTTTCTCTCTTTTTACCGCATTCTATCGCAGCTTGATAAATAAAATCTTCCTCGGATTTAGGTATACTTGACGTACTATTTTCGGACATCTCATCATCGGGGGCTGTTTCCATTTTACTTTTAGCCAAAACAACGGACTTCTCTAATTCGATTCTATCCGACTTGTAGAACGGTAATACGTTCATATAGTTTTCCCCGTTTGGTGCAAGATTTTTTGCAACAATCTCCAACATCAAAGCAAAGGGCAGATTATTTACTTTAATGTTTTTTATGCCACCATAGGGGTAATATCTTCTTTTACTTCCCCCATCCCAAGAATAGTGGACAACAATCCCCTCATCACAAAAGATAACAACATTTCCATCACGAGTAGCATGCAATTGATTCATAAAACAACACCCTTTCTTTGATTACTATACCATACTCCGTAGTATAAAGCAACCGCATTTTAATGTAAGATCCCCATAACCAAACCTCTGCTATTTAAGTGAAAAAGCAAGATGAAGCCTTGCGACTTGGGGTGTTGTGGTTGCGGGAGCTGGACGCAGACCCTGCGACCATACGGGTTGCGGTGCCCAAAATCGGCAGACACGGCGATCGCCGTTGCCGATTTTGACCGCTGCCCCTTCTCTGCCTCGCTGTATCTCGCACCGCGAGCGCTCGGCGGCGAAGCAGGTTATTCGCCCTTCGGGCTCATAACCCAAGAATGTGCGACCAATTCATCTTCTGCACAATAAAAAATCCGATACCGGTTTGGTTATCGGATTTTTATGGTTGCGGAGGCAGGACTCGAACCTACGACCTCCGGGTTATGAGTAAACGCGCTCAGCGCGTATCTGTGCTTTTTCTTTGTGTTTCCCAATACTTTTATCCAGTTTTCTTGCTTTTAAGAAACATTTAGCACTATGGAATATTGGTAATTTGAAGTACGTTGGTGTCAGCGTTGGCGTCAAATTATGTCTTATTTTTCTCTACCTCAAACAAATCTAATTGACCTTCAAGAGCTGGAATTTCAGAGTCCACATAATCAATGTAGCTTTTAAGTATCCGCATAGCCGGTCTGATCCCCTCTATGTTTTGTGTGCCGCCCAGACTCTCATACTTACCATCTTCCAAGACCATTAGGCCCGCCGAATCGTACGCACCTTTATCCCTCAGCCACCAAGCATTCGTGTCCTTCTCACCTTCTCCAAGGGTATACTGGGCCCACTGGCTCTTTTCTTGGATTCTGGAAATGGGATCTGGAAAATACTTTTCCACTTCCTCAAAGCTCAGCAAAAACAGCTCGTCCTGCGTCCAACCGCAACGCATTCCATAAACATCCTCTGTTTCCACATCTGTTCTTTGAATGTAATGTCTTTCATCGGGCTTAAAGGCCTCATAATAGAATTCAGAATTCAGCCATTTTCGAATCTCGCTCTTTTCCCATGTGTTTCCTGATAGATCAAAAGGGCGTGAAACAAGTGCCTTCTTTGAGACAATGAAAAGAGCTTCTTTATTTTCATCCAGTACCAGCCACTCGATCTTCTCTTTTTCCAAGGTTTCATCTTTATAGTATTTCCCAAAGTAAATCGTCTTCATTTCATTCTCCATATTCGTCCTTTAACTGTGCTATACCTGCACTCAGAAAACACATTGGTGTGTGCATTGGCATCATACGCTATCGTCTTTAGAATCCCCACTTGTTATAGGTTAGCACAACATCCTTGCAGCGAACATAGATTATGCGCGTATTCTCAATGAAGGAACATGACAAGTACCGCTCAACAAAGTCACCATATTCTTCCCACGTTCCATCATAGAAAATATTTAATACTCCTTCAAAACGAGGTGCCGCCTTGGGTTCCTCACTCCACTCACGCAGGGAGTTTTCCATATCGTCCCAGTTAAAAGGTTTCACTCCAAATACCGTGGGGTCTATATCGATTCTTGTATTGGGAAGGTATATCTTTTCCAATTTCGTACAATTCTTAAAACAATATTCCCCAATGTGTTCCACACCTTCTTCAATCCTGATCTCTACAATATTTGAACAGTTAGCAAAAGCGTATGCACCGATAGATCCGACATTTGGGCCTATATGGAGCCGCTTGATTTCCAAATTTCCTTTATATGCTTTTTCAGGTATTTGTTCTGAATCAATAAACAAAACTGCATTGTTATCCATGTTTCTTTTAACCCCACTTCCACATTCCGCGCTTAGCATAGTTTCAGCCAGATGTGATCGTCGTTCTTAATCAGGCTGTTGGCTGCAAGGATGGCATAATGGATGATACGCTGCATAAGTGCTTTTTCAGGTAAGTACTTGATCCTTGAAAACACACTCGCAGTATCCTTAGGCAGCAAAGCAAGTGTGTCTTCATATTTATGGTACTCCTGTTCTCTCAAAGAGTACCCACCATAAAACTTTCCTTTTCGAACCGCCTTGCTAAGCTTATAGGCATCTTCGTCATTCATATACCGGCATAGATATTCTCTAAGTTCTTCCCGGCAAGTAAAGGGACAATTCACATCTTTCTCATCAAATTCACCCAAAATTAAAGAATATACACGCACATAATCATCCTCGCTTTTGGGGTTTATGACTTTGAGAAAGGTTTTATTTCTTTCTGTATTTTCCTTGTTGCAATAGAGTATATGACTAAGCTGAGAGTGCTCACCTAAGAAGGCTTGTTGTAACACTTTCCGTGTTTCCTCTGTAATTTCACCGGACAAATCCGCATTATAGGATAGCAACCGGATCAGATTCCAAATTGGAAGATACATTTCATAGTTATCCATATCTGCCGGATGTAGCACACCATCCGGTGTTTGCAGTGCCATATAGCGACGACAAATTATTAATGTGCCCTCTTCTACTGGGATTTTCTCAACAATTACTTCCTTGAACATATCAGTGCCCTTTTCTATAATACTTCTGAGTAGTTTTCTTGGTACCATGCAAGGTAGCATTTATGTAGCACCCGGCCCACACAGGAGGCCATAGTCCAAAGATGTTGGACCGTTGCATAGTAGACTTTAACAAATTCAGGGACCTGGCAGGATTCCAAGATCGCATTATATTTTTCACGTTTTACACCAGTTGCCCAGACACCCTTTTTGACAATTTCCAAGGCAATCTCCGCCGGCACATTATACCGCACCAAACAATGATAGAATTCCTCTCTTGTAACAAAGAACTCCTGAGCATTCAGATTCATCAAGCTATCACCATTGTTAAACTCACCCTTGGTAAAAGCATATAGGCGCAGCAAGGAATGTAGGTTCCAATTCTCCGGCTGATTGAATTCTTCAACTAATGGGATGGAAGTCCCATTCTCCTTAGAGAATTCCTCTAAGATATCATTTGCTGCTCGAAGGCATATAGCATTATCGATATCACCGACAGTTGGATTCTTTTCTGTTCCTTGTGCCAGTACGCCCAGTTGCTCACAGGTATTCGCATCTACCAATGAGATTTGACGGAACAGTTCTTTATTACAAGGTACCAAGCCGTGTTGGTTGTCTAAATACTTTTGGATTAAGGGACGAACCTGTGGGGCAATACCAATGGTACAGTCCGGTGTAATTAGATTTGTGTCTAAACCCCAAACAATTTCCGGTGTGTAATATTCAAAAGGATCCATTTCTGTAACGCCCAACAGATAAGAAATTACTGAACCGGACAGGGCACCAAGGGCAATGATGGGATATCCTGCTTCCCGGGAGCACAGGGCAATATCACGTAAAATGAGAAAATGAAAGCCTGTATCGGTAGCACGCATTTTTTCAAGCTCTGCATCCAGCCACACAGACACCTTCTGCCTGGTTGCGTCATTGTCTTTATAGATAGCCATTATGCGCTCATGACACAGATTGGCGACTGTTTCTTCTGCTTTCTGTAATTCCTCTGGGGTTGGAACTGTAAAGAAAACATCACATGGTGTAACTTTAAAAATCATATTATTTCATTCCTTCTCTGTTAAATGATCACAGCCAATGAAGGCATCAGAACCAATGTCTAAAATGCTATCAGGAATTGTAATACTTCTTAAGTTTCTGCAAAAACCAAAAGCTCTTCGCTCAATAAATTTAGCACTTTCTGGTAGGGTTACTTCTGTAAGATTGGCGCACTCATAGAAAGCACGATCCCCAATGGTGGTAACCCCCTCTGGAATGGTAACCTTTGTAATATCCTGACCAGCAAAGGCTTTGTTCCCGATTATAGTTACCCCCTTTGGAATAACCACCTCTTTGCTTTTACCTGTATACCCAACCAGGATTCCGTTTTCAATAATAAAGTCACTCATAGCCTTATACCTTACATAAATGTGAGCTTTCTTTTATATTCTTCCAGCTTCTCCATTCTTTCTTTACTGTCAGAGAAATATGGATCCTGTTCTGCCCGGTCAATAAACATTGTTACCAGCTCGTTGATTTCATTAACTGTAAAAGGAGAGATTTCACGTTGCTCATAATCCATTTCTGTTAAAGCCAATTCAAAGAAATCAAAGGGTTCAATTTCCATATTGCCAGAGACCAAGGTTTTCAAAACATCAATGTTACTACCTGAAGATAAGTAGCCTGCTGCCTGGTTGAGCATTAGGATGTAGTACTCTTCCATTTTGTCATTTGGGTTGCAATTGTGATAACAATATATTGCCTTTAGCATATTGGGAAAGAACTCTGTAATAGGCCGCTTTTCACTTAAAAACAGAATTGCAAACAGGCTTAGATCATTTCCATCCTCCCTATACTGCTTCATCGCCAGAGCTATTCGATCATAGGCAAACTGATCAATGATTTCTTCTAAGGTTTCAGGTCCATCTTTAGATTCAATATCATCCAGGTCAACCTCTTCCAGTTCTGGACCATCCATATTATAAACTTCAACATCTGTAGTTTCTTCTTCCAACCAGTCAGGCTTCATTCTTAGCTCCCTCCAGTTTTGGGTTTTAGATTTACAAAAGCTAACAGCGGCAGAGGAACCTGCCGCTGCTGTTATGCATATCCTAATTCACTTGCACATATTACATGGCAGGTGTTGTCTAATAGATCTATCAGACTCCATTAACGCTCTTTAACGCTAACAATAGTAACCGCACCAGCTCCACTGCCAAATTGCTGTCTAGCCTGATTTAAGGCATCCATTCTTGCTTTGGAAGAGTCTATTGCTCTAACCATAATAACAATCTGCTTACCGGTATTGCCGCTTTTGGCGATGCACTCAAATGTCTTCATAATTTCCTCCTGTTTTAAGTCCAATGGACTGTTTGTTATTTCTTCTTTTTAAGTAACAATGTTACTTCCCTTTAAAAAGCTTTTCACACCGTTCAATAGTAGAATACTGACCGGCATATTGTTGCATGAATGTATGGATCGCCCATTGTTTACAATCTGCCTCCACAAAGGCAACACCGCGCACACCGCCATTCATAACCTTTGGGACATAAACGATCTTCCAGGTCTCAAGGGGACCATAATAACTGGACATTTTATACTTCCTCTTCGATGGTCGCTTTTTCCTCAGTATTTGCGTATGTTTTCAGCTCCCCGTAATGTTCGATAGAACCGTGATAGAGCAAACTTGTTACATCATCCGGCTGCTTTGACTTGCTTACCGGCATATCATCATCGTTGACAACTTCAGGGAACTCTTCGCATAGCGTTTTCCAGGCATGATAGCAGATCATATCCACATAGTAGTCCTCACTGCCCACCTGCGGTGTCCAGAAATCATCTCCTGTATAACGGTTATACTCTGTGGGAATTTTGGCACTTTCAATGCTACCGATCATCCAGTCTCTATTGCGGGTGTAGGCATCATCCCTCAAGGACATAAACGAGGAATGCTTCATGATAAATTCCTTGCATTCTCCGTTAGAAATGGAACTGTAGTCCTTTTTATTTCCACCATACTGATCAAAATGCAATGCCCGGATCGCAATCGCGGAGACATAGCACATCGGACCTCCGGTGATACACTCACGGTTCTCACGTATACATTTAATGCTATAGACAACTGCTTCGGCATAAGCCTTCAGAACGATGGCTTTGCCTGCATCCAGATCTTCAAAGATCCATTTACGAAGGAGTCTTTTGGCTAAAAGGCCATACTCTGTCCGGCTGTCCTTTTCAATTTTCTTAAGACCAGGCTCCAAATATCTGTACTTTTTTCGCTCAGCAATGATATCGAAGACCTTCTGATATGCTGCTCGAATCTCAGCCACTTCGTCCTTATAACAGATGTCGCAAGCCTCTTCAAAGGAGCATCTGTATTTGGGCGCAAGGTCTAATTCTTTGTTGAGTTCAATGATTTTTTCCGTTGTGCCGGGTGTAATACCCTTTGGCTTAGTGATATTAGCCCTGGCCCGCATTCCGTCTTCAGACGAAGTAAGATAGTATTTTCTTTGACCATAGTCGTCTGCAAACCAGATCAAAACCTGCTGTAAAATTGCTTCGTCGCATTTCTGACCGGTATGGAATTCCACATACTTTTTAAGTGCTTTATAGTTTGCGCCAACGCCTAATGATTTCAGGGCACCATATACGATCTCATAGTACACTTTTGCTGTTTCGTTAGGCAGTGGATTGTTGAGGTTCTGAACAGAATCAACTGCTTTGTTTGCCACTTCACGCAGCTTATCAAAGAATCCCATATGTACATCAACCTTTCTATATCTGTAAAATCACAGTTTTGTTTCTGCTTAGAAGATAACTAATCACATTATATTCTTATAGAACTATCTTGTCAACCTTTTACAACTAATATCGTCGCTAGTTTTCTGTTAAAATATCCTTATAAGACTAGGTCAGGAGTGGGACTATGGATATCAGAAAGCGGTTAATTGCTTTAAGGCAACAGTGCGGTTATACACAGAATGGTTTGGCAGAACGCGCCGGTGTTTCGCAGTCACATCTGCGTCGGGTCGAGTTGGGAGAATCTGATATTACCATCGGTCATTTGCAACTGCTATGCGATGCGATGAACATCTCCCTGAAAGAGTTTTTTGATGATGCTACAGAACCCGATGAGATCGCAACTGCTTTTTCTAACCTTTCCCCTAAGCAGAAAAAGCTGCTGCTGACATTTCTGGAAAACCTTTGAATTACTATATCACAAAAAAATTTTTTAATCTTTCGCTGCCAGTATCTTGCTTTTTTTGACAGGATATGTTATAGTAGCCCAATTCGACAAAAGGGAGGTGGTTTTCCACCTCCTTTGTTGCATTTCCTGGCACATTATGCTATAAATATAAAAAGGCAAGGGGGCACTTCTTATGCAGAAGGACACATCGGAAATCGTAAAGCAACTGCAGCTTTCTCCGGATTTTCAGAGTTTTTATCAGGAAAACAAGGAATATATGGTAGACAAATCCTTGGCGCAGCTTTTGGAGCAGTTGCTGCAACAGACCGGTATCAGCAAAGCCAAAGCCATCAAAAATGCAGAAATGAGTGAGATCTACGCCTACCATATTTTTGCCGGCAGCCGAATCCCGGAACGCGGCAAAGTGTTGGCACTGGCCATCGGCATGGGTCTGAAGCTGGAGCAAGTGCAGCAACTTCTGAAAGCCGCCGGCTACAGCACCCTGTATGTGAAGCGACCCTTTGACAGTGTGGTGCTTTATGGTATTATAAAAAATATGTCCGTAGCGCAGATCAATGAACTTCTGTATGACTACGGAATGGAGACATTGGGACAAAGTACATTATGAAATTATGCCCGAACTGCAAAGCAGAACTGGATGACAACGCCCGTTTCTGTCTGCGCTGCATGACATCTCTGGATGAAAAAGAACAGATCCTGCCACCGGTACGCAAAGCTCGCCGGTGGCCTTTGGTGCTAATCTGTTTCCTGGCCTTGGGTGCTTTGCTGATTGGGATTATAATTTTCAATACAGATCTTCCAGCAGAACCGGCCAAACCATCTAACACGGACTCTGCGGAAGATCCGTTAACGGTTCCTGAAGATACCGCAACTGTCTCCTACACAGTAGACGGTATTACTTACACCTTCCGCTCCGCAACAAAAGAAGATAATCCAGCAGCAATCGATTTGAGCAATCATTACGTGCTGATCCAGGTAGAAGGAACACCTTCCAATGGTAGATATCAAGTTCCGTCTTTTGTGGGCGATGATATGCGTCTTTTGGTAACCGTGGTTGCAGACGGCGCCTTCGCCGATACCAATGCCCAAGCCATTGATCTGGGGTATAATGTGCGTTATGTATGGGGTGATGCCTTTGGCGGATATGCTCTGACCGATCTGTATCTGCACGAGGATGTTTTGATTGACCGGGCGGCATTTTCCGGCTGCACAAATGATCTGATCATTCACTGTCCGGAATATCTGGAAAATACAAATGGTGCGTTTTGGTCTGACCTTGCTGTTGCCTACGGTTTCCGGTGGCAGCCGGAGATCATCTGAATGATATCTGTCGGAGAAGAGAATTGTGACAAGAGAAGAATATATTACCGGAATAAAAAATGATTGCGCCATCGTGGATGTGCTTAGCAGCAAGAATAACTGCAAGGTGCTGAAACTGCGACATCGGCAGACCGGCAGGGATCTGGTATTGCGCAGCCACCCGCAATATCTGGAGGCATACGACATCCTTGTGAAACTCCGTTGCGCCAATCTGCCTCAGATCCTGGATACGATCCCTATGGAGGACGGCCAAATCGTGCTGGAGGAATATATATCCGGGATGACTGTTGCGGAAATCATGAAAACAAATCGTTACCAAAAACAGGGCGCCCGGCGCGTTATGGCCCAGCTGTGCCACGCTATGAGCGTGCTCCACGAACGGGGGTTGGTACACCGGGATATCAAGCCGGAAAATGTGATGATCTCCGACACCGGCACAGTGGTGCTGATCGATTTCAATGCATCCCGTCAGGTCAGCCAGAGCAGTCACGATACTGTGATCATGGGCACTGTGGGATATGTGTCACCGGAACAGTTGGGTCTTTCTCAAAGCGATGCCCGGACGGATATTTATGCCGCCGGCGTGCTTTACAACGTTATGTTAACCGGAAAGCACCCAAGCATGGCTTTTGCACCTGGCCGGGAAGGTCGAATTATACGCAAGTGTATGGCCGTCAATCCGGACGAGCGGTATCAGTCAGCCAACGCGTTGCGTGCTGCTTTGTGCTGGTTCGAATCCGCAGCACCACCCAACAGAAAATGAAAAGGCCACCCGCTGGGTGGCCTTTCTTTTTCTGGTTGGGCCGGCAGGATCGATACACATTTTCGCCACGGGCGAAAATAGAGGGGGCCCGAACCCACGTCCTGTTGCAGCGCCCGATATTTTCGGCGGCGGTCAAAAGTCCCTTTGTCGCTACCCTGTTCCCTGTCTGATATCCCCGTATGGGTCAAACCATGGGGCAGATTATTTCCCCAGGATGAAATCCAACACCTGTTGGACGTTCTTCTTTCCGAAGGTTACCTTCTCGTCATTTACAACCAGGCAAGGTACGCTCATCACATTAAAACGGTTTTTCAATTCCTCAAAATGGCGAATGTCATACACATGGGCTGTCACATTAGGATTCTCCGCCGCAACCCGCTGGGCAGCGATCACCAGATCGGGGCACATGGTACACGACAGTGTGACCAGGATCTTCATATCTGTGGCGTTTGTGATTGATTCGATCTGTTGACGGGTAGTTTCATCCAGCGTCTGCCCGGGGCCTGCGGCGTTGTACAGTCCCAGTACGAAGGAGGTAAATTCGTGGCCACTGGGGACACCGTGGAAGGCAAGTCCTGTGGGAGCACCGTCTGCAAGGCAAACTTCCACACAGGGAGCAAAATTCTCCGATGCCTGTCTATCACATACATCCACCGTCAGTTTGTCGGTCATCGCCCCCAAGGCAGTTATGAAGTTTTCCAGTTCCGCCGAAATTGGTCGGTTATCCAAATAGAGCTTCAGCAGAAGTTGGCTTTCCATCCGGGCAAATACCGTATCCAGCTGCTGTCGCATTTCGGCAGTAAAAAGCGCACCGGATTCCTTTGCTTCCTGTGCGTCAACTGTGACAGTTGCTTCGCTTTGCCTCGGTACAGGCGCATCGGCACGCATACCGGTCTTTCTGTGGATGGCTGCTACATATTTCTCCAGTTCTGTTGCTGCCAACGCACCGTCACTGGTAGCGGTCACCACCTGCCGCAGAGGCTTGATACACACATCTCCTGCGGCATACACGCCATCCACACTGGTTTTCTGAGATGCGTCGGTCACAATATAGCCCTGCTCATTCAGTTCCACAACGCCCTTGACCGCATCCGTTGCAGGTGCATACCCGGCAAACACGAACACGCCAAAGGTTTCCTTGCTCTTGTATTCCGTCACCTCACCGGGTGCGGTGTTTTTATACCGGGCATAGGTCAGCCCATTTTCGCCGGACACTTCTTCCATGACGGTATTGGTCAGAACCGTGATCTTCTCGTGATTTTTTGCCTGGTCCGCAACAGAAGCAGCGCAGGAGAAATCATCCTTACGGATAAGGATCGTCACATGCCGGGCAAATTTCGTCAGAAATACACTTTCCTCTGCCGCAGCATAGCCGCCACCAACCACAAAGATTTCCTTACCGGTAAAGAATTCACCATCACAGGTGGCGCAGTAGGCAACACCCCGACCCTTGTGTTCCTCCTCGCCTGCAAAGCCCACTGTCTTGGGGTGGGCACCGGTAGCTAGCAGAATACCAAAGCAGCGGTAGTCTCCCCGATTGGTACGCACAGTTTTGATATCCCCAGAAAGGTCAAAGCCGGTAGCTTCTGCCAGTATAAATTCCGCACCAAAATCTTCTGCCTGCTGCTGGGTGGTATCCGTTAATGCCTTGCCGCTGGTTTTGGCAATACCGGGGTAGTTGACTACCTCATGGGTGATGGAGATCTGACCGCCAAACTGTTCCTTTTCCAGCACCAGTACCCGGTACTTTGCCCGGGCCAGGTACAGGGCGGCGGTGAGTCCTGCCGGACCACCGCCTACTACGATCACATCGTATAGGTTTTCCATCAAAGCTGACCAACCAGATCCAGGCTGGGCTTCAGGGTTTCGCTACCTGGCTTCCAGTTGGCAGGACATACCTGGTCGCCGTGGGCGTGGACAAACTGGCAGGCCTGGACTTTGCGCAGAAGTTCCTCGGCGTTTCGGCCCACGTTGCCGGCAGTTACCTCATAACCAACGATCTTTCCCTCAGGATTGATGATGAAAGTACCGCGCTCTGCAAGCCCGTCAGACGCAATCAGAACCTCGAAATCCTTGGAAATGGCGTGGGTGGGATCAGCCAGCATGGGATAATTGATCTTCTTGATCCGGTCAGAGGCATCGTGCCATGCCTTGTGGACAAAGTGGGTATCGGTGGACACGGAATAAACCTCGCATCCGATGGCACGGAACTGCTCATACTTGTCCGCCAAGTCCTCCAGTTCCGTGGGACACACGAAGGTAAAATCCGCGGGATAGAAGAAAAACACACTCCACTTACCCAGGATGTCCTCCTTGGACACAAATTTGAAATCGTTTTCGTGGAATGCGTAGGTGCGGAAATCGGAAATTTCCTTATTGATCATAGACATACTTACTTCCTCCAAAGATCGTGTTGATTGCAAAATGCATAGACTGCCCGGACTTCGTCTCCATCGCAGATAGAGAATTTGGCCTTAGGCTTATCATCCGGGTCCAGGTGGGCATACTGAACACCGTGTTCCGTCTCCATGCACACCCATTCGATATAGTGCTCCGCTTTCATAGGATGCTCTACAGAACCCACCGTTACATGGACGGTATTCCCCTCAACTTGGTATACAGGAATATGCTTTTCCCCGGATGCCTCTGTTGTACCCGGAATCAATTCCTGCATTTTTTCTCCGCAGCAGTAGACCGGGACACCCTTATCCCGAATCATTGCTACAATATTGCCGCAATGCTTGCAAACATAAAACTTTTGCTTCATAAAAAACCTCCCTCTAGGGAAAGTGTGTCCAGATTAAAACAAATAATGCAACAAAGTCTGGACATACTATTCCCAAAAAGGATGTGAAAAGATGGCATATAAACGCGGATTTATTCCATATGCTTTGGCTGCCTTATTGATCGGTTTAGTCGGCGGCTTTTCCACGGTTTTAGGTCCTGCTTTTGTGCAGGACATTGGCATCGCCTACAATAACACCACGTGGACAGCCCTGGCACAGGCTATGTCCACCGCCGCCTGCGCTCCCATTTTGGGAAAGGTGGGTGATGTGATCGGGCGCAGAACGACCCTTCTTTTGGGGATCGCTGTGTTCACATTGGGAAATGTGCTGTCAGCATTGGCAAACTCTCTTGTATTCATGATGGCGGCTCGGTTTGTTGTGGGTATTGGTACCGCCGCTATGACACCGGTGATCATGGCCTATATCGTCACGAATTTCCCTCCCAACCAAGTGGCAAAAGGCTTTTCTGTGTATATGCTGATCTCCAGCGCGTCGGTCATTTTCGGGCCGACCCTGGGTGGTCTGATCATCTCTGCCTATGGCTGGCGCGCTATGCTGTGGGTATGTGTAGCAATCTGTGTCAGCACCTTCGCTGCCTGTGTATTGATTGCCGGAAAAGAGGACTCCCAGAGACAGCCGCTGCAAAACTTTGACGGGATCGGTGCTGTGCTGGTGCTGATCTTCTTCAGCCTGATGCTGTGCATCCCATCCTTCGGGCAGAATTTTGGCTGGACATCCAAGGCATTCCTGGGCGTACTGCTTGCTGCGATCATTAGCCTGCTGGGCCTGATCGCGGCTGAAAGAAAGGCAGTGCATCCTATCCTTCCCGGCAGCTTTATGAAGCGGAGTGCATTTATTCTCAGTGTCCTTGCCCTGTTTCTGACCCAGGGACTCATGCAGGCCAACATGACCAACACCATCGTCTTTGTCAATTACACCCAGCCGGACAACACTACAATTTCCGGTTACGCGATCTCGGTAATGTATTTGGGAATGTCCTTGGGTGCTGTGATCTTAGGCCCTTTGGCAGATCGCTTTGAACCCAAAGCTGTGCTCACCGGCTCGCTGATCTTGACCGGTATTGGCTGTGGAATCCTGTTTTTGTTCTCTAAGGCAACCTCTGTCCTGCTGCTGATGGCAAGCTTGGGTATTCTAGGGTTTGGTCTGGGCGGCAACGGTACGATTTTTATGAAGGTGGCACTGTCCGGACTGCCACAGCAGGAAGCCGGGGCCGGCACCGGCACTTACGGCCTGTTCCGGGATCTTGCTGCACCTTTCGGTGTAGCGGTGTTCGTGCCCCTGTTTACCAATCAGATCACCGGACTGATCGCAGGCGGGTCAGCGGGAGCGGACGCCGCAGTCCGATCGATCCATCAGCTGGCAATCGCGGAGCTGCTGTGCGTTGCCGCCGGTATCGCAGCTGTACTTTTTCTTCCCAGAATTCGTAACAAAGGAGCATCCAAATGAGATTAAAGGACAAAGTCGTATTGATAACCGCCTCCACTCGGGGCATTGGTCTTGCCTGCGTGAAAGCCTGCGCAAAAGAAGGTGCCAGAGTCTATATGGCAGCCCGCAATGTGGAGCGCGCACAGGAGATCGCAGATACCTTGGAAGGCGTAAAATGCGTATACAACGACGCCACAAAGCCGGAGACCTTCACTTCTATGGTCGAAGATGTGGTAGAGGATGCAGGCCGTATCGATGTGCTGGTCAATAATTTCGGCACATCCAATCCCGGCAAGGATCTGGACTTTGCCAATACGGATCCCCAAATCTTTCTTGACACAGTGAATTTGAACCTGAGAAGCGTCTTTATGGCAAGTCAGGCTGCAGCAAAACACATGGCAGCACATGGCGGCGGAAGTATCATCAACATTTCCTCTGTAGGCGGCATCGTGCCCGATATCTCTCAGGTTGCTTACGGCACAAGCAAAGCAGCGATCAACTACTTGACCCGGCTGATCGCTGTCCATGAGGCCAAGAATAATATTCGGTGCAACGCGGTACTGCCGGGGATGACCGCCACCGAAGCGGTGGAAAAGAACCTGACAGAAGAATTTCGGAATCTGTTCCTGCGGCATATTCCCCTTGGCCGGATAGGCCTGCCGGATGAGATCGCCGCGGCGGTTGTTTACTTTGCCAGCAGTGACTCCGCATACACCACCGGTCAGGTTTTGACCGTATCCGGCGGCTTCGGCCTGGCCACCCCGGTCTACGGCGACCTGGCAAATAAAACAAACCGCCGATGACTTACTCCAGCCTATCCAAAAAAATTCCCAAGCACAGCTACTTTTGCGGCTGGTATTACCGCTGCCAGTCTGACAGTCAGACATTGGCGATTATCCCCTCTGTTCACAAAACCGGAGAAGGTAACTTCTGCACGATCCAGCTGATCACTGACACAAACACATTTCACGCACGATTTCCCTATGACGATTTCAATAAGGGCAGTGATGAAATCCGTATTGGCAACAATCGGTTTGGAAAGTCCGGGATCTGGTTGGATATTCACGCCCCCGGATTCTGTGCCCAGGGGGCTGTTCGCTTCGGTGCTTTCACCCCGATCAAGTATGACATTATGGGGCCTTTTCAGTATGTTCCATTCATGCAGTGCCGGCACAGTGTTTACAGTATGCGCCACCGGGTAGACGGAGAAATCCAGGTCAATGGTGTTCCCTATGTATTTGAGAATGCCGTGGGCTACCTGGAAGGCGACCGGGGTCACTCTTTTCCCAAGGAATACGCCTGGACGCAATGCAGCTTTCCGGACGGAGCATTGATGCTGTCAGTTGCAGATATCCCCTTGGGTAAGTTTCATTTTACCGGGGTCATCGGCATCGTTCTGCTGCATGGGAAAGAATACCGCATTGCCACCTATTTGGGCGCCAAGGCCGTGAAAATCAAAGATGGTGACATCATCGTCCGACAAGGCCGCTTATGTCTAACTGTGAAACGACTGGGTTCACCGGGGCATCCGCTCCAAGCACCTATGGGCGGTGCCATGACACGGACGATCCACGAACACCCCGCCTGCAAGGTGTACTACCGCTTTACTGATGGCGATGTCACACTGCTGGAGCTTGAAGCCCCCAACGCCGCCTTTGAGTATGAATATTGAGGGAGTATGCCCGCAACTGTGTTTTGCAACAAAGTTTTTCCGAATCCAGAGCCGTTAGATACTGTTTTGTGATGCTTTGTCCAAGCGATGATGTTCTATTATCTATTTCATACTCCTACCAACTGTTAAGGGTAATGATGGAAAACTGTGGACAATAACAACTAAACACCAACCTTGACGCGGCGTTGGTGTCAAAATTGGTGTCAAATGAAATTAGGTATGTTCCATTTTGTCTCAAAAAGTCATAGAAACAAAGAAAAACCACGGCAAAAGCCGTGGTTTTTATGGTTGCGGAGGCAGGTCTCGAACCTACGACCTCCGGGTTATGAGCACTTAATTCGGTGCGAAAAAAGGCCTAGGAAAGCGATCAAAAAGCCGCCGTTCTTCCCTCTCCGCGCCGACCAGCCGCCGACCGAGGAGGTAAAACAAGGATTTGCAAAGCTGCCGGCACCGCCCTTTGCCAATTTCTTTCTTCCTAACGAATGAAAAAATACCCCCTACTTAATCTATCAGCACAAATGGTTTGTTATCCGTTTGCGACCACTCTACTCCACGGCATTTGATACTACGTTCTGTTCCTCTTTTACCAAAGTATAAAGACATATGGTAATCTGCTAAGGAACCTGTTCCATAGTAAACAGCCTTTAGCAATGACGAACTTGGATACCTATCCATATCTGCCTGAAATCTTTGTTCCAGAACATTCTCTTCCGGATCAAAGATCCCATTATAGCTAGATGCGCAAAAAGCAGCATGGCCACTAGAGGTTTTTCCATAGCTGGAGGCCCAATAATCAAGATAAAATTCCGTATTGCTCAACTCTTTATAATGCACTAGCACATAATCGACTGTGTAGTGGGGAATTAAAGAATCATAGAACTCATATAAGGTCTGCCGTGTTCTCATCTCACCTTTCCAAAGCGACTCAACAAATCCCATAGGCACCGCCAAATTAAGATTTTGACCAGCTTCAAAGGATGCATATGTAATACCGATTACTTGCCCATTATCATCGAACAAGGCCCCACCACTACTACCACTCGAAATAGATGCCGTAAATTGAATATCCGTAGTATCCCCCGAATTAGTATACCCACTAAACACGCCGGTAGATACAACATTCGTTAATCCTAATGGGCTACCAATTGCAACAACTTTCTCGCCCTTTTCTAACACCTCATCAGAACTTATCGAAAGAATTTGTAAATCAAAATCCGCATTTCTATGCTGATAATAGAGGATAGCTATATCTCGCATAGCTGACACTCCCACTACACCGACAATTTCACACTTAACACCTTGCTCTGTTACAATTTCAATCCGTTCGGGTTTGTCTTCAATTACATGATAATTGGTTACTATAACACCTTTCTCAAATGCAGCAAATCCACTACCCGTTGCATACAAATCGCCATTCTTATCATAACAATTCAACTTGACCACAGATTCTGCAGCTTTAGATATCGCTGTTGGATCATCTGCAAACCCTACCGTTGTTTCTTCGACACCAGTTGTTTCTTCGACACCAGTTGTTTCTTCTGTAGTATTACTATTCTGTGATAAAATCAGCCAACCAATTGCGATAATAGCTACTACCAACAACACGCTCAGAATAACTATAACGAAATAGCTCTTCTTTTGCGCATCCTTAAGTTCATCGCTTTCCTTCCAAACAACAGCCGTTCCACATTCTGGACAAAATTTATTCTTTTTTGTTACCTTTGATTCACACTGGGGACAACGCATATAACCCCTTCTCTCTCATATGATGATTTAATTATACATAACTCCCACGAAAAAAGAAAGTCCTTAAATTCAGTGGTTCACACCAATTCCCAAACTTATTGGCTTATCGGCGGTACGCTGACCATACGCCGACCGGATGCCGACGGGGGAAGTTTCTGAAAGTGGCAAGGTAAGGATGGACAAATCCGGGTTGGTGTGAAATTTTGCGATTAAAACCCATCAGCTTTTAGAACAAAAAGAAGCCTTGCTATCCGAAGATAGCAAGGCTTTCCTTCTGGTTGCGGAGGCAGGACTCGATTTATTGTCTTTGTGACGTACATCCGCAAAAAGCGGTTCTGCGTATCTACCCGTTTGCGGTAACCCGAAAAAATCTTCGGGCTTACGCTTCTCCTCGATTTTTTCGACCGCGGCACTCGCTGCGCCTGCGCTGCATCTGCCACCGGCAGCGCGCAGGCTCGCGACCCAACGAGCTACGCTCGTCGGTCTCATAACCTGAGTGATAGCTGCGAAGCATGCTATCACAACCAAAAAGAAAAGACCACCCGTTGGGTGGTCTTTCTTTTTTTGGTTGCGGAGGCAGGACTCGATATGCATTTTCGCCAAGGCGAAAATAGAAGTAGCCACCAGTTTTTGAACTGGTAGCAGGAACTGTCCACCGGACAGTTCCGCTGCTATGGGTTCGAGTCCCACCTCTTCTTAAAAAGATAAAAAGAACAGCCACCTTACGATGACTGTTCTTTTTATATGGTTGCGGAGGCAGGACTCGAACCTACGACCTCCGGGTTATGAGCCCGACGAGCTTCCAACTGCTCTACTCCGCGATATATGCACCCTTAGTGCCCGATAATTATAGCATGGACGGTGGGGTTTGTCAACCCTGTTTTGCTCGACAGTCTTTTCGGAAATTTAACAGTTTCCCCCTTGTGTCAGATTCCGGGGTATGGTATAGTATAGTATACACAAAATTTTGCAAAACATTCCGAAAAGGAGATCACCATGAACATGAAAAAGCTTTTGGCCCTGATCCTGGCCGCTATGATGCTGCTGAGTCTGTGGGCCTGCGGCAAGGACAAGGATAACACCATCACCGATGCCCTGCGCAAAGAACAGCAGGCCGTCAGCGAAGCCGCCGGAACACTGCTGCTGCAGGCCGGTATGGAGCTGACCCTCGCCTACGACAAGGAGGGCACCGTCACCGCCATCATCTCTGCCACCGAGGCCGCTACCGCCGTTGACGACGCCTATTTGGATTTCGAAGGAAAGAAATGTGACCAGGTAGTCCTGGAGCTGACGGAGCTGATCGCCGCGAGGTTCGACTCTGATCTGATGGGCTTCATCCTTGTCCGGCAGGAGCCGGGCTCTGTCACACCCAGCGATGACTTTATAAAGACCATTCGCACCACTGCCGCAGGCAACAACGCCAAGATCCCGGTGATCGTGCTCGCCGCCGATGATCTGGATAAGGAAGGTTGCTTCGGCGCCGATGTCGCGGAGCAGATCATGGATGCCTACCTGGGAGGCGCGGAAGATCTGAACGTCAAGTACGACCTGGGTTTGATCCCGTACTACCACCGTGCCACCTGCACCGATGCCGACGGCAACACCACCACCTATCTGATCGATGCCGTCAACGGCAGAGTGGAGTCCTACCAGGAAAACACCGAACCCTCCCAGGAGGAGCTGGACAGCACCGAGGAGCTCTCCGACTTGACAGAGGATCCCATTCCCGACTATGAGCTGGCCGGCGAGGATATGCCCCAGGCAGACCTTTCCGATTACACCTAAGTCCAAAGTAAAACAGCGGTACCCACTGGTACCGCTGTAATTTTATCTGTCCTCCCAGGCCAGGATGTGCTCCCACACGGTCCGGACAGCCTCCAGGTCCGGGTCGTTGCCGCCGACGATAAAGTAGATATCCTTGCCGTACAGGGCCTCCTGGGCAAAGGGCGTATCCTTCAGCTTTACAGCCACAGGGAACCGGTCCTCCGGATCGGCAGAGCCTTCAATGTACTCGCCATCGGCGTCCATATCCCCTTCCAGGGCATAGATCAGCATATCCTTCTGCGCAAGCTGAGCCAGCTCATCGGCCGTGAAGAAATCCGTCAGATCCAGGAACATGGCCTGGGTGATGTAAAACTCCAGGGCCAGCTCGTCCAGCAGGGCGTAGTCCAACAGGCCGGCGGACACCCGGCCGATCATGCCCTGGGCTGCCATGTAATTATCCTCGGAGCTGGTGGGGTCGGCCATAGACTCGAAGTTGGTGGTAAACAGCTCCACTGTCTGGCCGGCTGTGCCGCCCACCTTCTGGAAATAGTCCTCCTCCAGGTAGGCCTTGCCCTCGGCGGAGATGGACACATTGGCCAGCATGCCGGATACCAGGACCTCCTTGCTGTTATTGATGATGCCGGAGATGGTGGCACTGAGGACCACCGCCACCAAAAACACCCCGATCAGCCATGCCTTATAGTAGGTCCACAGATGGTCCACCTTCTCCCGGAAGGTCATGGTCTTCAGATCCTCCCGCAGCTCCTTGAAGGTGGGGGTCACTCTTTTACGTGTGCTCATTCCTCGTCATCCTCCTGGGGCAGAGGCATCATGCCCTCCTCCGCTGTCAATGTGCCGTCGGCACGGGCCTGGAGCAAGAAGAAGATCAGCGGCTCCTTCATCAGCACCGTGGTGATCAGTGCCGTCAGAGAGAAGTAAGCGCAAATCAGCACCATCACCAGCTCATAGATCAGCCAGCCGCTGACAAAGCAGAACACCAGCACCGGCAGCCACAGCAGTGCCGCGCTGACCAGCAGAGGGAAAAAGCCCTTGAAAAACAGGTTGACCACATTTTTGATCCATGTGGTCACATCCGTGGGGATGTAGACCGTCAGACACAGCGCCGACATCTGCAGCATGGCCGCCACGGCGAACATGACGCAGGAGGCGATCAGCGGAGCCATTGCGTTGGCAGAGATGGCCACCTGGATATCGTTGAGCAGGAACAGACAGGCCGCCAAGCCCAGGAGCCAGGCCACAGAACCCCGGATCCACCGGGTCTTAAAGCCCACCCAAAAGCCCTTGAGCCACTTGTCGCCACGGACATTATAGCGGATGGCGCTCATAAGGCCGCACCAGGCCTGGCCGATGGTGACGATGGGCAGGCAAGCCACCAAAAACAGCAGGTTCATCAGGATCGCGGTGCCGGCGGCGGTGATCCAGCGGCTGAGCTTTTCCATCAAGGTTTCTTTTTTCTTCAACATTCTCTTCCTTTCGGGAGATTATTTTTACAATTATTACGATTATACATCAGCTTCGGCCCGATTGCAACGAAAAAACCGCATGTTTACGAATCGTTTACGATTTAAACCCTTGCAATTGAGGCGGATATGTCATAAAATGATGAAGCAAGGAGGCATGTCCCTATGAATATTTTTTCCTATGAATCCAAGGTCAGCCAGATACTGATGTTTGTGGCGGATCTTTGCATCCTGAACGTTCTGTTTGTGATCTGCTGTCTGCCCGTCTTTACCATCGGCGCGGCGCAGGCCGCCCTGTACAGCGGCATCCGCACCCTCGTTGACCCGGAGAACGACGAAGCACCCCGGAAAGCCTTCTTCCGTGCTTTCCGCACCGGCTTTCTGTCCATCACCGGCGCCTGGGGCATCTTCGCCCTGGTGGAGGCGGCGATGCTGGTGGTATTCTACTTTGTGGTGGGCTTCGGTCAGACCCAGCCCGGCGCACCGGTGTGGATGTGCCTCGCAGGCCTGATCATTATGCTCCTGCTCCAAAGCCAGATCCCCCTGTTCCACGCCCGGTTCACCTGCACCGTAGGACAGCTGCTGCGCAACTGCTTTATGATGGTCTTTGCCCATCCCCTGCGGTCCATTTTGGTGATGGTCCTGATCTGGGCGCCGGTGGTACTGTTCCTGCTTGATGTGTACCTGTATGTGATGATCGCGCCGGTGTGGCTGCTGCTGTACTACAGTGTAGCCTTTATGCTCAGCTTCTATATTATGAAGAAGCCCTTCAATGCCCTGATCGAGCATTACAATCAGACCCACGATGCCGCAGGAAACGCCATCCCCATGACCCTGGACGAGGAAGGCAATCTGGTCCCGGCCATGATCAACGAGGACGGCACCCTCTCCCCTGCCCCCAAGGCTGAGGAAGAACGAGCCCCAGAAGACGAAGACGGCGAAGAAGCCTGATCCCGAAAAAACGATCCCTCCGGAACGTGTTCCGGAGGGATCGTTTTTTTACTGTTCGATGGACTTGACCAGTGCGGCCCGGTCAGCTGCACCGTAGAAGGCAGAACCGGCAACCAGCACATCGGCTCCGTTTTCCTTGCAGATCTCGGCGGTGACGGCATCCACACCGCCGTCCACCTCCAGGTGGCAGTCGGGATTGACCTCCTGGATCATCTGCCGCAGGGCCTTGACCTTGGGCATCATGTCCGCCATGAACTTCTGCCCGCCGAAGCCGGGCTCTACGGTCATCACCAGCACCATATCCACCTTGTCCAGGAAGGGCCGAACGGCCTCTGCCGGTGTCTTGGGCTTGACCACCACGCCGGGCTTCACCCCCAGGGAGCGGATCAGGTCGATGGTCTTATGGATGTTCTCCTGGGTATCGGCCTCCACATGGACCGTCAGATAGTCGGCACCGGCCTTGCAAAACTCCTCGGCGTACTTGATGGGGGTGTCGATCATCAGGTGGACATCCAGCACAAGATCGGTGATCTTACGCATTGCCTTGACCCAGGAATAGCCGAAGGACATATTGGGGACGAAGTGGCCGTCCATAATGTCCACATGGAGCCACCGGACACCGGCGGCCTTGGTCGCGTCCATATCCTGGTGGAAGTGCATATAGTCTGCAGACAGGATGGACGGAGAGATAATAGCCATATTATGTTCCTCGCAATTCTAAAATAGGATGATCCGATGAAAGGACCCTTACAGGGCCTTGTTGTTCAGCCGCTCGCCCACAGCGCCGCCGGGATGGATCAGAGCGAACTGCTCGGCCCGGTAGCCGGTCTGCTCGATCAGCGCCGCCTGGAGGGCATGGAAGATCATGCACAGGGCGGTGGTGGAGGTGGTGCCCTGGGCGTTCCACTTGTCGGTCTCCCGGTTGACGTGCTGCTTGATCACCACGTCGGCTGCGGTGGCAAGGGGGGACTCCAGATTCTCGGTGACGGTGATGATCTTAACGCCCTTGGCCTTGCAGATATCCACGATGGGCAGCAGCTCCTTGGTCTTGCCGCCACGGGAGGCAAAGACCATCACATCCCCCTCCTGGATAAAGCCGGTGGCACCGTGAACGGCCTCGGCAGGGCTGATGAAGCGGGCGGGCCGCTCAATGCAGCACATCAGGTGGGCAAAATGCTGGCAAATAATGCCGGAGTGACCGGAGCCGGCAGCGCCGATGCGCTGGGCGGAGGTCAGCAGCTCCACGGCCTTGGCAAACTGCTCGTCGTCAAAGTATTCCTTCATCTCGGTGATGCAGGCGGCCTCGATGTCGTAGGCGGCCTTGGCTGCATCCAGTGCGGCTTTTGTGACCATAAAAAATTCCTCCTGTTTTCACAGATTTCTCTTACTAGAGCATACTATTTTTTGACGCTTATTTCAAGCCCCAATTTCCAGGAAACCCCACATATTTGTGTTGACGAAGGCGAAAGCTGTTGCTATAATGGAAGTATCCAAGTTAAAAGGAGGCTTATGCCAAATGACTACAATCAAAGCGCCGTTCTTTGAGATCGGACCCAAGTCCTACCTCTACGGTGACGAGATCCTTGAGCTGGCCCAGGCTGCCGACGCCGCATCGGAAAAGTACGGTGTGGATGTCATCTTCACCTGCCCTGTGGTGGACATCCGCCGGGTCAAGGAAAATACCAAGCGCATTCATGTATTCGCACCCCACATGGACCCCATCCCCGTAGGCCGCGGCCTTGCGGACATTCTGCCGGAGAGCCTGGTGGCCGCCGGTGCAGAGGGCGTTATGCTCAACCATGTGGAGAAGCCCCTGTCCTTTGAGGTCCTGGCTGCTACCATCAAGCGGGCGGAGGAAGTGGGTCTGACCACCATCGTCTGCGCCGATTCCGAGGCAGATGCCTCCAAGATCGCTACCCTGAACCCCGACATCATCGTTGCTGAGCCCTCTGCTCTGATCGGCACCGGTGTCAGCGTTGGCCCCGAGTATGTGGAGGCCGCCACCCGCTGTGTCAAGGATGTGAATCCTGACATTCTGGTGCTGACCGCTGCCGGTATCGCCGGCGGTGAGGATGTGTACAACACCATCATCGCAGGTGCCGATGCCACCGGTTCTTCTTCCGGTGTGGCTAAGGCCGCTGACCGCCCCGCCATGGTGGACGAGATGATCGCCGCCTGCCGCAAGGCCTGGGACGAGCGTCACGCCTAAGCAGAGAGGACTCGAACCGCAATAGCCTCTCAGCGGCCCTTTTTGCCGCTTTTTGCTTTGGCTTCCTTGCCTTGCGTCAGCAAGGCCGCGTCATTCGTACCAAAAATCGAACAAAAATTTCACGCTGAGAGGTGCTTCGCAGTTTTCAGTCGCCAGCTTTTTCCCAGGCAAAGAAAATCACGCAGGGAATACCCATTGGTATTTTCAAGGGATTTTCTGCAGCATCGGCGTAAGCTGGTTGCTGTAAACCTGTTGGGGTTCGAATCCCCTGTGGTTAATGTCAACCATTTTAATTTACATATTAGGAGGAAACAAAAATGGAATTCAAAATGATCCAGAAAGAAATTCAGCTCCAGTCCCGCGGCTGGATCCCCACCTTCCACGACATCTCTATCGATGTCCACAAGATCGTTGAGGAGTCCGGCATCAAGAACGGCACCGTGTCTGTGGTCTCCCACCACACCACCTGCTCCGTCATGATCCAGGAGTGCTCCCATGACTTCGATTCCTTCGATCTGGAGTTCCTGCAGCACGACCTGCTGGACATCATGCGCGACATGATCCCCGACTTCGCCAACGAGGGCGACTACCGTCATCCCGGCCCCATCCATGCTCAGTTCGGCCGCTATGTTGACGAGCCCGGCAACTTCACCTCCATGAACACCGACGGCCACCTGCGCTCCGTGTTCTTCGGCAGAAGCGAGACCCTGACCATTAAGGACGGCAAGCTGGATCTGGGCGAGTTCGCCCACGTCTACTTCATCGACTGGGATCACGTCCG
>JAZNDJ010000099.1:0-3596 GCA_045588045.1 Faecousia sp. | reverse complement strand
GAGCAGCCCACGCCGTGGGTGATACCCACCTGCACCTGCTCCTGCTGCTCCAGCCGGATGACCAGCTCGTGGATATCCTCCTGGGGCGTGCCCGGTTTCATGATTATGACCATACAAATATCATTCCTTTCTCATCCCCTGCAGGGAAAACAAAAGGGCGCTCATTGACGAACAATGAGCGCCCAAAGTTTACTTTGGTACTGCTATCCCACCTGTGCGGGCCACTCATCCGTTCATCGTTTTGTCCATGCCAAAAAAGCCGGTGCCCATAAATCGAGCCCAGCCAAACGTAAAATACACGGATGCAATTGTGACGGTGTTGTGCTGCATTTTGGCACACCTCACAGAAAAGATGGACTTATTATACTCTCATCCGAACCGAATTGCAACCATTAAAACGCAATTTTTCACATTAAAGTGAAAAAGTTTTTTATTCACTCTTGACAAACGACAAAAAACGCGTTACACTTGCCAGCACAATGGGGAGTCCGAATTGACGGGCTGAGAGTCGGATGTTTTCCGTGACCCATGAACCTGATCTGGATCATGCCAGCGTAGGGAGCATATGGTTGCATTATAGAGATTTGCGCAGCGCGGCAAATCGTTATGGTGTATATTACAATGCCCCTGCCGGGAGATCCGGTGGGGGCATTTTTGTTCAGAAAGGATGTTTTATTATGCAGGCAAGTGTAGCCATTCAGGTTCTGCCATCGGCAGCCAACGACGAGGAACTGGTGCGGATCGTGGATGAAGTGATCGACTATATCAAGAGCACGGGGCTCAACTATTATGTCGGCCCCTTTGAGACGGCCATCGAGGGGGAGGATTACGACCAGCTCATGGACATCGTCAAGGAGTGCCAGCATATCGCCATTCGGGCCGGCGCACCCAAGGTGTCTGCCTATATCCGGGTGGTGTGGGAGCCGGAGGGGGAGATCCTGACCATTGACAGAAAGGTCACCAAGCACCATGAGGGATAAGGCACCGGCTGTATTTGTCATTGCGGCTATCCTGCTGATTTGGCAGCTGGTTTGTACAGCTGGATTTGTTCCCGGATATCTGCTTCCCTCGCCGGCAGCGGTAGTACAGGCATTTTGGAGCGAGCGGACGGCCTTGGCGGAACACAGCCTGATCACATTGAAGCAGGCGTTTTTGGGTCTTGCCCTTGGGGTTGGGCTTGGTGTCGCATTTGCAGTACTCATGGACCGGTTTGAGCTTGCCTGCCGGGCCATCTATCCCGTGCTGATGCTGACCCAGACGGTGCCCACGGTCGCCATCGCTCCGCTGCTGGTCCTTTGGTTTGGTTACGGGATGACGCCTAAGATCATTTTGATCGTTATTACCACCTTTTTTCCTGTGACTGTTGGCCTGCTGGACGGCTTTCGGGCCGTGGACCAAGATGCTGTTCACTTGCTGCGCTCTATGGGCGCAAATCAGGGCCAGATCTTCCGGTATATCAAGTGGCCCTCTGCGCTGCCGCAGTTCTTTTCCGGTCTGCGAATCGCGGCCGCCTACTGTGTGGTGGGTGCGGTCATCAGCGAATGGCTGGGTGGGTTTGGCGGACTGGGTGTCTACATGACCCGGGTCAAAAAAGCCTTTGCATTTGATAAAATGTTTGCCGTCATTTTTCTGATCGCCATTATATCTCTTGGCCTGATGGCCCTGGTGAATGGTTTGGAGCGGCTGTGCCTGCCGTACCGAAAACGGACCGGTAGTGAATGACGTAGGAGGATAAACTATGAAAAGACGCTTGATTTGCGCTGTGACAGCGACCTTGCTTCTGCTTGGCCTGACGGCCTGCGGCCAGACCGCACAGCATCAAACAAATAAAGAGAAAATCACCTTTGTACTGGACTGGACTCCCAACACAAATCATACCGGCTTGTATGTGGCCCTGGAAAAGGGCTACTTTGAGCAGGTCGGCTTGGACGTGGAGATTGTACAGCCCCCGGAGGGCGGGGCAGAGGTGCTGGTCGGGTCCGGAAAGGCCCAGTTCGGCGTTTCCTTTCAGGACTCTTTGGCGCCTGCCTATGCCGGTGCCCATCCACTGCCTATCACGGCGGTTGCGGCAGTCATTCAGCATAATACATCGGGTATCATAGCCCGGAAAGGGGAGGGACTGCACCGGCCTGCCGGCTTAGAGGGGAAAAAATATGCCACCTGGGATATGGACGTGGAGAAGGCCACCCTTGCTCAAGTGATGAGTGCTGACGGCGGCGATTTTTCGAAGGTTGAGCTGATCCCCTCCACGGTGACCGATGAGGTGTCCGCACTGGAGAGTCGGTCGGTGGACGCGATTTGGGTGTTTTATGCATGGGCCGGCAAGGCCTGTGAAGTGGCTGGACTTGACACAGATTATTTTGCCTTTGCCGACATTGATCCGGTCTTTGACTTCTATACGCCCGTTATCGTTGCTAACAATGACTTTTTGGCCAGGGAAGCTGAGACCGTGAAAGCCTTTCTTGCCGCCCTGGCCAAGGGTTACGAATTTGCCGTATCCTCGCCCAAAGAAGCGGCGGACATTCTCATGAATGCGGCCCCTGAACTGAAAACAAATTCAGAACTGGTCTATGCCAGCCAGGAGTATTTGGCCGAGGAGTACATCGCTGACGCTCCGCGCTGGGGCCAGATCGACCCGGCGCGCTGGGGTGCTTATTTTAACTGGCTGAACGAACATGAGCTTCTGGAGAGTCAGATTTCGCCTGAAATGGGCTTTACCAACGACTTTTTGCCTGAGGATATCTATGAATAAACTGGAAGTACAAGGAATCAGCAAGTCCTTTGACGGCAAACTGATTCTTCAGAATGTGTCCCTGACGCTCCGTCATGGAGAACTGGTCTCGCTGCTGGGAGTCAGCGGCGGCGGAAAGTCCACACTGTTCAACATTATTTCCGGCCTTATCCTGCCGGACGAAGGTCGTGTCTTTCTGAATGGAGAAGACGTGACCGGCACGTCGGGGAACATCAGCTATATGCTCCAAAAGGATCTGATGCTGCCCTACCGCACCATACAGGACAACGTGGCTCTGCCCCTGTTGCTCCGGGGTATGAAAAAGCGTGCGGCCAGAGCAAAGGCCTGTGAGCTGTTTGAACAGTTTGGTCTGGAAGGGACGCAGAACAAGTATCCTGCCCAGCTGTCGGGAGGAATGCGGCAGCGTGCGGCCCTGCTGCGCACCTATCTGTTCTCTCAGGACGTGGCCCTGCTGGATGAGCCCTTTTCCGCTCTGGACACACTGACCAAACGGGAAATGCACCGCTGGTATCAGAGTGTCATGGAGCGCATACAGATCTCCACTCTCTTTATCACCCATGACATTGACGAGGCCATCCTGCTGTCTGACCGGATCGTATTTATGAAACCGAGGATTGTCGCGGAAGTCATAGAAAACCCACTGAAACGGCCCCGGGATCGCTCCGAGCTGCTCCGGTCGAAAGAATACAACGATCTGCGGAATCATCTGGCGGCATTGTTTTACCACGGTGAAAACGAGTACGGAGAGCAGGAGATGCCGCCTCACACAGATGCACGAAAAAGAAGGGAGGCATCGTGATGGAGCAAGTACAAAGCGTAAGAAAACAGGTATCCCTAACAAGCG
>JAZNDJ010000098.1:0-16049 GCA_045588045.1 Faecousia sp. | reverse complement strand
CGTTGTCATTGCGAAACCAGTCCGCAGACTGGTTGTGGCAATCCGTAAAACCCCTCCCTCATTGATGGAGGGGAGCGAAGCGGTGGAGAGAGCGTCCGTACAACGGCTGCTTTATGCTTTCTTGTTTGGAATGGGGTAATTCTTTTAACAGGTATGAAAAAACGGCATTGCTTTCGCAATGCCGTAATTGGTCGGTATTTGATTAGACAGCGCGCTCGACCTTGTTAGAACGGAGGCATCTGGTACAAGCGTACACATGGCACGGAGTACCGTTCACAATGGCCTTGACCCGCTTAACGTTGGGCTTCCAGGTACGGTTGGAACGTCTGTGAGAGTGGGAGACCTTGATACCAAAGGTAACGCCCTTACCACAATAATCACACTTCGCCATTCACTGCACCTCCTATCCGCATGATGACTCATCGAAAATTGCGCCTAAAACACGCGCTAAGATATAATAGCAGAGCTTGTCAAAAAAAGCAAGACCTTTTTATAAAAATTTTTCTTTGCTTGAAAATAATATTGCCATTGGGCGTATTTGCAGGTATAATGCTGGTAAAAGACAGGAAAGGAGCGGGGACTATGTTCGACATTCGCAGTGTTCCGCTGAAAACGCTGGTCCAGGAGTTTGGGCTGGAGGTGGCGTATGCCGCTACAGACTATGACGTCGTCTGCCTGACGGTGGAGGATGTGGCCCGTCCGGGCCTGCAGCTTGCAGGCTATTTTGACCATTTTGAGCCCATGCGTCTGATGGTCATGGGCAATATGGAGGAAAGCTATCTGCAGAAGCTGGATGAGACGGAGCGGGCCATGATCTTTGACCGTCTGTTTTCCTACAAGTTTCCGGCTCTGTTGATCGCCCGGAATATTGCGCCGTGTCCCCAGTGCATGGAGATGGCGAGGAAGCACAATGTTACCGTCCTTTCCAGCAAGGAGGCCACCAGCACAATCGTCTCGGATATCATTGCCTACCTAAAGGCGGCCCTGGCTCCCAGCATCACCCGCCACGGCGTGCTGATGGAGGTTTACGGTGAGGGACTGCTGTTGATAGGCGAGAGCGGCATGGGTAAAAGTGAGGTCGCTGTGGAGCTTCTCAAGCGTGGCCACCGTCTGATCGCAGACGATGCGGTGGAGATCCGCAAGATATCCGAAAATGCCCTTGTGGGTACAGCCCCGGCCTTGATCCGTAATTATGTGGAGCTGCGCGGTATCGGTATTATCAACGTCGCCAAGCTGTTCGGCATGGGTGCTGTCAGATTGGAAAATGAGATCAACCTGGTGGTCAACATCGTGCCTTGGGATCAGAAGAAGGATTATGACCGCCTGGGCCTGGAGGATCAGCACACAGAGATCCTTGGGGTCAAGATCCCCATGAACACCATCCCCGTCACACCGGGCCGAAACCTGGCGGTGATCCTGGAGGTGGCGGCTATGAATAACCGCCAGCGGAAGATGGGCTACAATCCGGCTTTGGAATTCACCCAGCAGATGGACGAGCACTTTGCCCGATCCCAAAACGGGAGTCTGTAAGCTATGAAGGAATTTACCATCGGCAGTAACGATGCAGGCCAGCGGTTGGATCGGTTTCTTGCCAAGGCGGTACCTCTGCTTCCGGCATCTCTGGCCCAGAAGTATATCCGCATCAAGCGCATCAAATTAAACGGTGCCCGGGCTGAGCGAGATACCCGTCTGCAGGCGGGAGATGTACTGCAGCTATATATCAACGACGAATTTTTCGAAAAGCCCCGGGAGGACAACGCCTATCTGACGGTGGCTGCTCCGAAACTGAACATCGTTTACGAGGACGATCAGATCCTGCTGGTGGATAAACGGCCCGGCCTTGCGGTCCATCCCCACGACGGCGCAGAGTATGGCCGGACGCTGATCGACCATATCCAGGCATACCTATACCAAAAACGGGAATGGAGTCCCCGGGGGGAGAATTCCTTCACCCCGGCCCTGTGCAACCGGATCGACCGCCATACCGGCGGCATCGTCATCGCCGCCAAGACTGCTGAGGCTCTGCGGGTCATGAATCAAAAAATCAAGGACCGGGAGCTGGATAAGCGGTATTTGGCTATTGTGGAGGGTATTCCCAAGCCAGCAAAGGGCGCTCTGAAGGGCTACCTATTTAAGGATGCTAAGAAGAACCGGGTCTTTGTCTCCGACACTCCCAAGCCCGGTGCCAAGACCTGTCAGACCAACTATGTGACCTTGGCCAGCCGGCAGGGTCTGTCTCTTGTGGAGTGTGAGCTGATCACCGGTCGCACCCACCAGATCCGCGCCCAGTTCGCTCATGCGGGACACCCTCTTTTGGGCGACGGCAAGTACGGCAAGCTGGATAAGCGGTTTGACCGCAGTTACCAGGCTCTGTACTCCTACAAGCTGACCTTCCGGTTTACCACCGATGCCGGCAGCTTGGCACACCTGAACGGAAAGAGCTTCCAGGTAGGGAATGTAGACTTTGTAAACGAGTATTTTCCTGATTATAAGAAGTAAAAAAGAACGGCCACAGGGCCGTTCTTTTTTATTCCACATTTGTGATGGTGCCGCTGCCGACCACCGTATCTCCGTCGTACAGCACCACGGCCTGACCGGTGGTGATGGCCCGCTGGGGCTGGTCAAATTCCACCCGCGCCGTGCCGTCTGTCTCCGGAAAAACCGTTGCCGGCTGGGGGGCGTGGCGGTAGCGGACCTTGGCAGTGACGCGGATGGGCGCGGTCAGGGCAGGGAAGGGCATCCAGTTCCAGTCGGTCGCCCAAAGGACCTGCCGGAATAGTGCTTCGTTTGGCCCGACAGTGACGGTGTTCGTTTCCATATCCTTGCTGCACACATATACCGGCGCACCCATAGCGATACCCAGGCCTTTCCGCTGACCCACGGTGTAGCCGACGGCACCGGCGTGCGTACCCACCACATTGCCGGCAAGATCCAAATACTTTCCGGCAGGATACTGCTTTCCGGTGTAACGCTCCATAAAGGCCTTGTAATCCCCATCGGGGATGAAGCAGATATCCTGACTGTCTCGCTTGCGGGCGTTGAGAAAGCCCTGCTCTGCGGCGATCCGGCGGACATCTTCCTTGGTCAGCTCCCCAAGGGGGAACAAAATTTTGGACAATTGGGTCTGATCCAGGCAGGCCAGAAAATAAGTCTGATCCTTGGCCTCGTCGGCGGCTTTATATAGAAGGTATCTTCCGTTTTCCTCCCGGATCCGGGCGTAGTGACCGGTGACAATGTGGCTGCAGCCAAGCTCTTCGGCCTTGTCCAGCAGAAGTCCAAACTTCATGTGCCGATTGCACCGGATACAGGGGTTGGGCGTGTGGCCCTGTTCGTAGCTGCGGATAAAGGGCTGCACCACCCGATGTTCAAATTCCCCGGTGGTGTCGAATACGTAAAAGGGGATCCCCAGTCTGTCCGCGACAGCACCGGCATCTGCCGCCGGATCAGCGGTGGAGAGGGCAGGACTGCACATCTGCATGGTGCCACCGATGCAGGCAAAGCCTGCCTGTTGCGTCAGAAAAGCCGCAACGGAGCTGTCCACGCCGCCACTCATGGCGACCAGGGCTTTTTTCTTGTCCATAACTCCACCTCCCGCATGATAGGATGTGTTGATTTTATCACAGCTACTGCGTAAAAGCAATTTCTTTTCGGAAAAACGGTGAAGATTTGTTACAGTATCTTGTGTCCAGTAAACATAAAATTTACAATATGTAGAAAAAACCGAAGAATATAGGAAGAATATGGAAGAAATCCAAACTTTTCGTTAGGGTAAAAAGTAACAAAGTGTAATTTTTTTCGGAAAAGGGGTTGCAATAATATCGGCTTTTTGCTATAATACTGTCGAAAAGTATGGGAAGGAGCAAAAAACTGTGAGCAAGCGAGTGATCAGCCTTCTGTTGGCTGCAGTGGTCGTCCTTGGTATTGCGCTTACGGGCGTGACAAGTGTATCGGCAGCAACACTGACCACCAGTGCAGACGGCATTAAATTCCTCAAGGCGGAGGAAGGCTTCAGCAAAAAGCCCTATTGGGATTACGCCCAGTGGACCGTCGGTTACGGCACCCGCTGTCCCGATGACAAATTGGAAGAATATAAGGCCAACGGCATTCCGGAGGAGGAAGCAGAGGCCCTGCTTCGTAAGCATCTGAACAGCTACGAGAATAATGTTCTGAAATATGCGGCCAAGACCGGTAAGACCTTGACCCAAAATCAGTTCGACGCACTTGTGATCTTTACATACAACTGCGGCGCAGCCTGGAGCACAAACACTTCCGGCACACTATATAATGCTGTGGCAAAGGGTGCTACCGGCAACGATCTGATCCACGCCTTCGCCATGTGGTGTAACGCCGGCGGCGAGGTCAAGACCTTCCTGCTCAGACGCCGTCTATGCGAGGCGAATATGTACCTGAACGGTATTTATTCCAACAAGGCACCGGCAGATTATGCCTACGTGATCTTCAACGGCAACGGCGGCACGTCCAGCAACAAGGTCCAGGGCTATGACACGGATCTGACCGCCGCGGTGATTGCTACCGCAGAGCGTAGCGGCTATACCTTTGGTGGCTGGTACACCTCTGCCACCGGCGGTAAAAAGATCACGACCCTGGATGCCTCTGTAAAAAACACTACCCTGTACGCCCATTGGCTGGACAAGGCTGGAAACGATTCCTCTGTAGACACCACAGAGGGCGTGCGGATCACCGTTACCGATAACAATGTGAACATCCGCAAAGGCCCCGGCACCAATTACGGCAAGATCGGCAGTGCCGACAAGGGCGATGAAATGACCATTACCGAGACGGCTACCGGCACCGGCTATACCTGGGGCAAGTTCTCCGGCGGCTGGATCTGCCTGAAGTACACCAACTACGACAAGGTCGCCGGTACCCAGGAAAAACCTGCGGAAAAGCCCGAGCAGACCCCGGAGACCCAAAAGCCGGAGCAGAACCAACCGGAAACACCTGCCACTCAAATGGGTACTGTTAAGGTTAGCTCCAAGCTGAACATCCGTACAGGCCCCAGCACCGGCTATAGCATTGCCGGCAGCCTGAAAAACGGCGATCGGGTGGAGATCCTGGAGCAGAAGGTGGCCGGCACCATGACCTGGGGCCGGATCGCCAAGGGCTGGATCAGCATGGAGTATGTGGTTTTGGATGAAAATGAGCCTGCGCCGGAGCAGAAGCCGGAGACCAAACCGGAACCCGAGACCAAGCCGGAAACCAAACCGGAACCCGAGACCAAGCCGGAGACCAAACCGGAACCTGAGACCAAGCCGGAGACCAAACCGGAAACCACCCCCAGCACCACCCGGACCGGCACCGTCAATGTGACCCAGAGCCTCCGGATCCGTAAGAGCCCCAGCACCGCCGCGGCGGTCGTGGGCTACCTGTATCCCAAGCAGAAGGTCACCATCACCGAGCAGAAAACTGTCGGTTCTATGACCTGGGGCAAGACCGACAAGGGCTGGGTCAGCATGGACTATATCGTGCTCGACCCCATTGCCGAGGAGCAAAAGCCTGTGTCTGTGACCGGTACAGTCAAGGTCGACGAGGTCCTCCGCATCCGTAAAGGCCCCGGCACCTCCTATGCCATTGCCGGGTATCTGTCCAACAATGCCAAGGTCACCATTACCGAGCAAAAGACCGTCGGCGGTACAGTGTGGGGTAAGACCTCCAAGGGGTGGATCAGCCTGGACTACGTGGTCCTGGACGGCCAGTCCTCTGCAAGTAAACCCACCGGCAGCACCAACACCGCTGTGACCAAGACCGTCACCGCAAGCTGCCTGCGCGTACGCAGCACGGCCAGCACCTCCGGAAAGATCGTGGGCTACTACTACAAGAACGCCAAGATCCAGATTTTGGAGACCAAGAAGGTCGGCTCTGAGACTTGGGGTAAGACCTCCAAGGGTTGGGTCAGCATGGCCTACACCAAGCAAAACCGAATTTGCGGCCTGCCGTGTATGTGGCAGGCCGCAATTTTCTTTTTATCTTGCGGGGAAAAGGGCAGACAGGACTTGCTTTTTTCGGGAATAATCGGTATAATAAACTGATTCATTTTACATTTTTTGTGAAGAGGTTTGACTGTGTATTTAAAATCATTGGAAGTGCAGGGCTTTAAGTCCTTCCCGGATAAGACCGTGATCCGTTTTGGCGACGATATTACGGCCATCGTCGGCCCTAACGGCTCCGGAAAATCGAATATTTCCGACGCCATCCTTTGGGTCATGGGTGAGCAGAGCACCAAGACCCTTCGGGGTGCCAAAATGGAGGATGTGATCTTCGGCGGCACCCAAAAGCGGGCGGCAGTGGGCTTTGCGGAGGCGACCTTGACTCTGGACAATACGGACCGCGCCCTTGCCTATGATGCGGACGAGGTCATGGTCACTCGCCGCTACTACCGCAGCGGCGACAGTGAGTACTACATTAACCGCCAGTCTGCCCGTTTGCGGGATATCCATGAGATGTTCATGGATACCGGTCTGGGCAGAGAGGGCTACTCCAATATCGGACAGGGCCGTATCGACGAGATCCTGTCGCTGAAGAGCGCCGATCGCCGGGAGATCTTTGAGGAGGCTGCCGGTATATCCAAGTATCGCCACCGCAAGGAGGAGACCGAGCGGAAGCTGGCCCATACGGAGGATAACCTGCTTCGCATCGGAGACAAGGTCTCTGAGCTGGAGCTGCAGTTAGAGCCATTGAAGATCCAATCGGAGAAGGCGAAAAAGTACCTGGAGCTGAAGGACGAGCTGCAGGGTGTGGAGGTTGCCGTTTGGCTGGACACCTTGGATAAGCTGTCCGCCGCGGCCAAGAAGGCAGAGGAGGACTATGCTTCTGCGTCCTTTGTATTGCAGCAGGCTCATGACGATCTGAACAAGCTTTATGCTCAGTCCGAGCAGTTGGGCGCAGACCTGCGTCACCGGGACGAGGAGCTGGAAAATATCCGCGGACAGGTGAGTATGCTGGAAGCGACCCACCAGCAGTTGGATGGCCAAATGGCGGTCCTCCGGGGCAATGTGCAGAATAACGACGCAAACCTTCAGCGCATCGAGGAAGAGCTTCGGGGCGAGGAGGATCGCAGCGGCGGCATTGCGGCCCAAATGGAGCAAGCCCGCCACCGCATCGAAGAAATCGAAAAGGGCCTGACCGAAAAGCGGCAGGCGTTGTCTGCCCTGCAACAGGAGCTGGCGGCGATCACTGCCAATTCCGAGGGCATTACCCGGCAGTTTTTGGAGCTGCGGGCGACGGAGAGCAATCTGACTGCCGATTTGGCAGGCCGGGAAGCGGACGTGCGGGGACTGGATGCCAGCCTGCAGGAGAGCCGCACCCGTATGGAGGAGCTGAAAGCGGACCTGGATGCCGGAAATGCCCGTAAGGAAACGGCCCAGGATGAACTGGATGCCTGCCGGAACGAGCTGCGTAATGTCCGTGAGGATGTGACTGCGGCCAACAATACCATTTCCGGTTACACTATGCGTCAGACAGGCCGCGTCAAACGCGCTGAGGAGCTGGCCCAACAGCTCCGGGAGCTGACATCGGAGCTGGACGGTGTCCAGGCGAAGATCCGTGTATTCCGGGCAATGGAGCGGGACTTTGAAAGCTATCAGAAATCCGTACGCCAGGTCATGCAGGAGGCACAGCGGGGCGGTCTGCGGAATATCCATGGCCCGGTTTCCCGGCTGATCCGCACCGATGACGACTATACGGTAGCCATGGAGATCGCCCTCGGGGGCGCCATGCAGCAGATCGTGGTGGATACGGAAGCCGACGGAAAGGCAGCAATCGCCTACCTGAAGCGTACCGGCGGCGGACGGGCCACCTTCCTGCCTATTTCCGTGATCCAGGGCAAGACCCTGAAGGAGACCGGCTTGGAAAATTGCCGGGGCTATGTGGGCATCGCCAGCGAGCTGATCACCTGCGAAAAGCGGTACAGCGGTATCGTGGAAAACCTTTTGGGCCGCACGGTGATCACAGAGGATATCGACACGGCCATCGCCATGGCCAGAAAATATGCCAACCGCTTTAAGATCGTCACCCTGGACGGCCAGGTGGTCAATCCCGGCGGCTCCATGACCGGCGGCTCTGTCAATAAGGAAGCGGGTATCCTCAGCCGTGCCAATGAACTGCAGAAGCTGATCACCCGGGAAAAGACCTTGACTGCCAAGGAGCAGACCTGCCGGCATGACCTGCAGGAAGCCCAGCGGGCCGTGGAGCAGGTGGAGCAGCAGATGAACGAGGCTGCAGAGCAGCTTCGCCACGCAGAGGATCAGGTGCTTCGGCTACAGGGCTTGGAAAAGCAGCATGAGATCATGGTCACGGCCATCAGCGATGCCATTGCTGCCGCCCAGCGGGAGTGGGATTCCCTTCAGAGCAGAACAGCCTCTGACCGGGAACGCTATGCTGCCCAGCAGGCAAAGATCCAGGTCTATCAGACCCAACTGACCCAGACCAAAAATCAGATCGCCGCGCTGGAGGGTACACAGCAGGATGTCACCCAGTCTATGTCCGAGCTGACGGACCGGATGACGGTTCTGAAGACTGACGAGGCCGCATTGGAGGCCGAAAAGTATACAGCCCAAAGTCATATCGAAAACCTGCAGCAGCTCCGTGCCGGTATGGAGGGCGACCGTGAGAACAAACTGGCGCTGATGGAGGCCATTCGTTCCGAGACCCAGCGGCTGGAGCAGGAGATCCAGGCTCTGGAGCAGCGGCAGCTTGAAAATGACGCGCATACCGACCGGATCCGTAAGTCTATGGATAATGCCCGGCTCCAACGGGCTGAGGCGGAAGCCACCAAGACCCGTTCCGAGCGGGAGGCGCAGGAGAAGAATAACGACATCCTCAACATGGAGCGGGCCTGTGCACTGCTGGAGCAGAAGAAGGTCACCACCGCCATGGAGGAGCGCACCATCATCGACAAGCTCTGGGATTCCTATGAGCTGACCCCCGGCACAGCCGGCGAAAAGCGGGGTCAGATCGAATCCGTGGCAGCGGGCAACCGCCGCATCAGCGAGCTGAAGCGGAAGATCGCGGCCTTGGGCACGCCCAACCTGGGTGCCATCGAGGAATATGCCCGTGTCAACGAGCGCTATTCCTACCTTGTGACCCAGCGGGACGATGTGCTGACCTCCAAACGGGAGCTGGAGAGCATCATCCGCGATATTACCCAGGAAATGACCAGTATTTTCGTCACCGAGTTCCAGAAGATCGACCACTATTTCGGCCAGGTCTTTGTGGAGATGTTCGGCGGCGGAAAGGGCCAGCTGATTTTGGAAAACCCCGAGGAGCCCCTGACCTGCGGCATCGAGATCCGGGTTCAGCCTCCCGGAAAGCAGGTCAAGACCATCACCCTCCTCTCCGGCGGCGAGAAGGCCTTCGTTGCCACGGCTCTGTACTTCGCTATTTTGAAGGTCCGGCCTACGCCCTTCTGCCTGTTGGATGAGATTGACGCAGCGCTGGACGACCGGAACGTGGAGCGGTTTGCTTCTTACCTGCGCAACCTGAGCAAAGATACCCAGTTTATTGTCATTACCCACCGCCGGGGCACCATGGAGGCATCGGATGTGCTCTACGGTGTCACTATGCAGGAGCAAGGCGTTTCCAAGCTTTTACGCCTGGACCTGAATCAAATGGAGCAATACCTGGGTATCATGGAATAAAAGGAGCCAATTACATGGGTTTTTTTGATAAGATCAAAGCGGGCCTCTCAAAAACAAGAGAAGCCCTTGGAAGCACCCTTGGCAGCGTCTTTTCCGGCTTTTCCGAGATCGATGACGATTTCTACGACGAGCTGGAGGAGAGCCTGATCCTGGCGGATCTGGGTGTGGACACTGCCCTCAAGGCCACCGACCGCCTGCGCAAGACGGTCAAAGAGCAGCACATGAAGACCACAGAGGAAGCCAAGACCGCCCTGAAGGAGATCCTGGTGGACATGCTCAGCGTGGGCTCCGGGCAATTGGATCTGGAGCACAAGCCTGCGGTGGTTTTGGTCATCGGTGTCAACGGCGTCGGCAAGACCACCACCATCGGCAAGATCGCCACAGGCCTTGTTAAGCAAGGCAAAAATGTTTTGCTGGTGGCAGGGGATACCTTCCGTGCCGCCGCTGCAGATCAGCTGGAGATCTGGGCGCAGCGATCCGGTGCATCTATCGTCCGGCAGCATGAGGGCGCAGACCCGGCATCTGTGGTTTATGACGGCATCCAGTCGGCTAAGGCAAGAAATGTGGATGTGATCCTGGTGGATACCGCAGGCCGCCTGCATAACAAGCAAAATCTGATGAACGAGCTGGGCAAGATATCCCGGATCGTGGAGCGGGAGCTGCCCCAGTCCTCCAAGGAGGTCCTGCTGGTGCTGGACGGCACCACCGGTCAGAACGGTCTGATCCAGGCCAAGCAGTTCAAGGAGATCGCCGGTGTTACCGCCGTTGCGCTGACCAAGCTGGACGGTACCGCCAAGGGCGGCATCGTCATCGCTGTGGCCGACACCCTGCAGATCCCTGTAAAATTTGTAGGCGTGGGTGAGCAGCCGGAGGATCTGATGCCCTTTGAGGCTGCCCCGTTCGTGGAGGCATTACTATGAGAGTTGTACTGGCAAGCCATAACCCCCACAAGCTTAAGGAGATCAGCAAGATCACCGAGAAATTCGGCATCGAGTTGGTGCTTCAGTCGGAGCTTGGGGTGGATATTGATGTGGAGGAGACCGGCTCCACCTTTGAGGAGAATTCCTATCTGAAGGCAGAGGCTGTTATGAAGGCTACCGGTCTGCCGGCCCTGGCAGACGATTCCGGAATCGCTGTAGATGCGCTCAACGGTGAGCCGGGCATCTACTCTGCCCGCTACGGCTTTGACGAGAACCTGGATGACTGGGGCAGACTGCTTCTTTTGCTGAAGAATACCGCACATGTCCCCGACGGCCAGCGGCAGGCTCAGTTCGTCTGTGTTATAACCTTCGTCACCCCGGAGGGTCAGACTATCCAGGCCCGTGGCGAGATCCACGGCCAGCTGACCAGAGAACCGGTGGGGGAGAACGGCTTTGGCTACGACCCGATCTTTTTCTATCCGCCCCTGGGCAAGACCACAGCGGAGCTGAGTCCTGAGGAGAAAAACCAGGTCTCCCACCGGGCAAACGCACTGAAACTGTTTTACGAAAAAATGAAGGAGGCAGGCTATGCTGACAAGTAAAGAACGAGCAGAGCTGCGCGCCCAGGCAAATACCCTCGATACCACCCTGATGGTGGGTAAGGGCGGCGTGACCGAGGCAGTCATCGCCGAGGCAGAGAATCAGCTTTTGACTAGAGAGCTGGTCAAGGGCAAGGTCCTGGAGGGTGCCATGATGACCCCCCGGGAGGTCAGCGACGAGATCTGCGCCGCCACCGGTGCAGACGGCGTGGCGGTGATCGGTACGAAATTTGTCATTTACCGCTTCAGCGAGAAGCTCCAGGCCGAGCGCAATCAGACCGGCAGAGCCAAACGCAAGCCGGAAAAGGTCAACCCTGTCCGCAAGGGCGCGCAGGCGCGGCGGCAGGCAGCCCGGAAGGTCCGGGAACAGCGCAATGAGTATTTCCGCCAGCAGGCCATCGAGAAGGCCATTGAGCGGGACCGGGAGCGTCAGCTCCGGGAGGAAAATAAGTAAGCAGCTTTGACCGGAAGGAGGAAGGCGCATGGAAAGGATCGGCATTTACGGCGGCACATTTAACCCACCCCACTTGGGCCATGTCCATGTGGTGCAGACCGCTGCGGAAAAAATGGGTTTGGACCGGGTGCTGGTCATGCCTTCCTGCGTGCCGCCCCATAAGGTACTGCCTGCAGATTCTCCAACCACGGACCGGCGTCTGCAGCTTTTGCGGCTTGCCTTCGACGGTGTTGCCAAGGCGGAGATCTCTACTTTGGAAACAGACCGGGGCGGTGTCAGCTACACCTTCGAAACGGTGGATGCCCTGCGCCGGCAGAATCCCCAGGCGGAGCTTGTGCTGCTGCTGGGGACGGATATGTTCCTGTCCTTCACAAACTGGCGCAAGTGGGAGCAGATCCTACAGCAAACCAAGCTTGCGGTGTTTTACCGGGGCGATCAGGAGGAGCATCAGCGGATCAGTCAAAAGAAGGCAGAGCTGGAAAAGCTGGGTGCTACGGTGTGCCTGGTGGAAAATGATGTAACAGCCATTTCCTCCACCCAGCTTCGCCGGCTGATGGCCTTCCGGTGTGCAGAGCCTTACTTGCCGCAGGCGGTCCACGACTGTATTTACGCCGAGGGGCTGTACAGTGTGGGTGAGGACTACCGCAACCTGCCCATGGAGCGATTGGAGCAGGTGGTGGTGGGTTTGCTGAAGCAGAACCGGGTAGCCCATGTGCTGGGCTGCCGGGATACAGCTGCCCAACTGGCCCGCAGATGGGGCGCAGACGAAACGGACGCGGCCCGGGCAGGCTTGCTTCATGATATCACCAAGGCCCTGGGCGGTCCGCTGCAGCTGAGTCTGTGCCATACATACGGTGTCCGGTTGGATGAATTTTCCAACAATAATCCCAAGACCCTTCACGCCCTGACAGGCAGCCTTGTGGCAGAGCGGATCTTTGGGGAAAACCGGGCGGTGGTAGAGGCAATCCGCTCCCATACCACAGGTAAAGCCGATATGAACCTGCTTGAAAAGATCATTTATGTGGCAGACTACATGGAGCCAAACCGAGACTTTGACGGGGTGGAGGAGCTGCGGCAGCTTGCCTTTACAGACATCGACAAGGCCTTGGAGATGGGCCTGGAGATGACCCTCTTTGTGCTGCGCCAGCAGGGTAGACAGATCTCTCCGGAATCCCAGGAGGCACTCCTGTGGCTGAAAAACAATTTGTAAACTGTTCCTTGAAAGGATGAAATATATTATGTTAACTGCAAAAGAAGTGGCCTACGAGGTTACAAAAGCCCTGGACAGCAAGAAGGGCCAGGATATTAAGCTCCTGCGGATCAATGAGGTCAGCACCCTGGCGGATTATTTTCTGATCTGCACCGGCACATCCAATACCCATGTCAAGACCCTGTGCGACCATGCCGAGTATACCCTGGAGCAGCTGGGTGAGCCGATGCTGGGCCGCGAGGGCCACAGAGGCAATTCCTGGGAACTGCTGGACTTCGGCTCGATCGTGGTCCATGTGTTTACGGAAGAAGCAAGGGACTTCTATGCGCTGGAGCGGCTGTGGGCCGATGCTGAGCAGGTCGACCTGAAAGATATCATTACGGAAGAATAACGAAAAGAGGTAGTTTGAGCCATGCAGTATGATTTTGGTGCCATTGAAAAGAAGTGGCAAAAGTATTGGCAGGAGCATGAGACCTTCCATACGGATGTTTGGGATTTTTCCAAGCCTAAGTATTATGTGCTGGATATGTTTCCGTACCCCTCCGGCGTCGGCCTTCACGCAGGCCATCCCGAGGGCTATACCGCCACAGACATCATGTCCCGTATGAAGCGGATGCAGGGGTATAACGTCCTGCACCCCATGGGCTACGATTCCTTTGGCCTGCCTGCGGAGCAGTATGCTGTCAGCACCGGCAACCACCCCAACGGCTTCACCCAGGAGAACATCAAGACCTTCTCCGCACAGCTTAAGGAGCTGGGCTTTGACTATGACTGGTCCAAGATGATCGCCACCTCGGATCCCAGCTTCTACAAGTGGACCCAGTGGATCTTCAAAAAGCTCTACGAGGAAGGCTATGCCAAGCGGATCGAAATGCCGGTGAACTGGTGTGAGGAGCTGGGCACCGTGCTCAGCAACGACGAGGTCATCGACGGCAAATCCGAGCGCGGCGGCTACCCGGTTGTTAAGAAAAACATGATGCAGTGGGTCATTGACCAGCCTGCCTTTGCGGAAAAACTTCTGGACGGCCTGAACGAGATCGATTGGCCGGAATCCACCAAGGAGATCCAGCGCAACTGGATCGGCAAAAGTACCGGCGTAGAGGTGGACTTCAAGCTGGTGGGGGGCGGAGATTTCTCCATCTACACCACCTGTATTGAGACCATTTACGGCATTACTTTTATGGTCCTGGCACCGGACGGCAAGATCGTCCAGTCTCTCATGGACCGGGTGGAGAATAAAGACGAGGTCCAGGCCTACATCGACGAGTCCGTGAAGAAGAGCGACATGGACCGCACCGAGCTGAACAAGACCAAATCCGGCTGCCCCTTGAAGGGCGTGTACGCCATCAACCCTGTTAACGGCAAGGAAGTCCCCGTATTCATCGGCGACTTCGTCCTGGCAAGCTATGGTACCGGCGCGGTCATGGCAGTTCCCAGCCACGACCAGCGTGACTTTGAGTATGCCATCGCCCATAACATTCCCATGGTCCAGGTCATCGATGGCAGAGATGTATCGGAGCGAGCCTTTGAAAAGCAGGACTACCTGGGCAAGGGCTGCAAGCTGATCAACTCCGAGGAATTCACCGGTCTGACGGTGGAGGAGGCCAAGGAGGCCATTACCTGCAAGCTGGAGAAGGCCGGCGTCGCAAGACGCAAGACCAACTACCATTTCCGGGAGTGGATCTTCGCCCGTCAGAGATATTGGGGCGAGCCGGTTCCCTGTATCTACACCGAGGACGGTAAGACAGTGTTCCTGCCGGACGAGCAGCTGCCTCTGATCCTGCCGGAGCTGGAGGACTACCGGGGCCATAATGGCCAGGCACCCCTGGAGAATGCCACCGAGTGGAAGCAGTATGACTGCGATGGCCTCCGGGGCACCCGGGAGACCTCTACCATGCCCGGCTCTGCCGGCTCCTCCTGGTATTTTATGCGCTACATCGACCCCAATAACGACAAGACCTTCTGTGACCCGGCGCTTTTGAAGCACTGGATGCCTGTGGACCTGTACATCGGCGGACCGGAGCATGCTGTGGGACACCTGATGTATGCCCGTATCTGGAACCGGTTCCTGTACGATATGGGCCTGTCGCCTGTAAAAGAGCCCTTCCAAAAGCTAGTCCACCAGGGTATGATCCTGGGCGAGAACGGCATCAAGATGGGTAAGCGGTTCCCGGAATTTGTGGTCAATCCCAGCGATGTTGTCCGGGATTACGGCGCGGATACCCTGCGGCTGTACGAGATGTTCATGGGCCCCCTGGAGGTCTCCAAGCCCTGGAGCACCACGGCTGTGGCCGGTGCCAAGAAATTCATCAACCGTGTGTGGAACTTCTTTACCGAGCCTGCCAACATCACCGATACCGACGATGGCAAGCTGACCAAGGTTTACCACCAGACAGTCAAGAAGGTAACCGCCGACTACGAATCCCTGGGCTTCAATACCGCCATCGCCCAGATGATGGTCTTTGTCAACGAGGTTTACAAGAACGGCACCTGCCCCAGAGAATATGCCGAGGGCTTTATCAAGATGATCTCCTGCATCATCCCCCATGTGGGCGAGGAAATCTGGCAGATTCTGGGTCATGACAGCACCATCGCCTACGAAGGCTGGCCCACCTACAGCGAGGAGAAGTGCAAGGATACCGAGATCACTATGGCGGTCCAGGTCAACGGCAAAATGCGCGGTACCGTGCAGATGGATGCGGACCTGGCCAATGAGGCAGTGGTGGAAAAGGTCCTGGCAGATGAGAAGATCGCCCGGTTCCTGGAAAAGCAGGGTGGCAGCATCGTCAAAACCATTGTTGTGAAGAATAAGCTGGTCAATCTGATCGTTAAGTAAGAAATTTCTTATAATAGGGTGAAATTCCGGGAAATCCTGCTTGACAATTTGGGGAATTTGGCTTATACTATTCTAGCCTGATTGCAGGCCCTGAACGCATCCTGGAATGAGCCGGATGCCATCGGAGGGAGGGAAAACCATGTCTGAAATTCGCGTCAAGGAGAACGAATCTTTGGAGAGTGCTCTGCGCCGTTTCAAGCGTAGCTGTGCCAAGGATGGCGTTATTGCTGAGTATAAGAAGCGCGAGCATTATGTCAGCCCCAGCCTGAAGCGTAAGCAGAAGTCTGAAGCTGCCCGTAAGAACAAGAGAAAGTTCTATTAATTCCCCCTCTTGCCAATATGCTCAAAACCCCGGTGGACGAAGGTCCACCGGG
>JAZNDJ010000097.1:0-9602 GCA_045588045.1 Faecousia sp. | reverse complement strand
ATAGCTTGTCAGCTGCTCCTCACTATCCGTGGATACACGGGCATAGGCAGCGACTCTCCGCAATTGGGTGGATTCCCGTGGCAACCGTGTAATGGGGTTAATGGTTGCCGGGATCACTGTAATATTTTTAGGAATTTGCATAATGCGACCTCCTTTCCAAATCTTTCTGCCGTGCGGCTTCTTTCATTTCCGGTGTCCAGCTTTGCCGCCGGGAGCGGTCTTGCCATCGTTTAACGATCTGTTCTCCGCTGGCAAGAGTAAGTACCACTGTGTTATCATTGCAGGCTTGCAGAGCCGTTATTTTACCGATACCGCCAACCACATCGACGATGGCCTCCAAAACGCTCTCCGGAATTGCCTTGGAGGGGCAGGCAGCCTTGCCGTGGGTGTTATATGTAGTGCAAATCCAAACGGGGCCGGTTTCCTTGACCTTCCTGCGGTAGTGCTTTCCGCACCCAGCGCAGGTCACCTTTCCCGAGAATGGATAGTCTTTTTGCTTCACACCGGGGTGCGTATGTTTTTCTGCCCGCCGTTTCATTTCCTCCTGCACAGCGTTAAACGACCGCAGAGGGATGATCGCTTCGTGGCAACCCTGCACATGGTACTGCGGTAACACTCCGTTATTCGGCTCGTCCCGCTTGGTGAGGTGATCCACCCGTCTGTACTTCTGCAAAAGCAAGTTTCCGGTATATGCGTAGTTTTGAAGCACAGTGCCAACACTGGTCTTGCCCCAGGAGTTTCCGTACCGGGTCAGAATGCCTTCTGCATTCAAACGCTTGGCAATGGCGGTCATTCCAAAACCGTCAAGGTATTCCGTAAATATTCGTCTGACAATTTCTGCTTCTGTTGGTTCAATGATCAAGGTGCCGTTTTCGTATCGGTAGCCGAGCATCGTGCCGTTCCAGGGCATTCCGTTTTCGAAGTTGCGACGGATCCGCCACTTCTGATTCTCACTGGCGGAGAGGCTTTCCTCCTGAGCATAGCTTGCCAAGATCGTCAGCATCAGTTCTCCGTCAGCAGAAAGGGAGTGGATGTTCTGCTCCTCAAAGAACACATCCACTCCCAATGTTTTCAGTTCACGAACGGTCTCCAGCAGCGTGACGGTATTGCGGGCAAAGCGGGAGATTGACTTGGTGATGACCATATCCACTTTGCCGGATCTGCAATCCGCAAGCAGCCGCTGAAAGTTTTCTCTGTTGTCCTTGGTGCCGGTTAGAGCCTCATCTGCGTACACACCAACATACTGCCAGCCGCTGTGGTTCTGTATCAGGTTGCTGTAATAGCTGACCTGGGCGGACAGCGAGTGTAGCATCGCATCCTTGCCGCTGGAAACACGAGCATAGGCGGCGACCCGCTTCAGCTTGGGAATATTCAATTTGGGAAAACGGGTCTGGGTTACGATTCGCATATTACTCCTCCTTTGTATCATATTGGGGTAGTTCATATTCGCTCTGACCGGCACTTATATCAAGCACTTTCTGCGAAAATACTATCCGAAGATAGACCATACTTTTTGGTTAATATGGTGCGTATGTGACAATACTCCTCATCGTTGAAAACGCCCTGGTTTTTGAGGTTTCGGTATAGCGCCAGGGAGGTGCGGTAAAGGATCAAATTGCTAGGGGCATAGGGATTATGGCTGTCGGGATGCAATGTAGCAGGACCGGCAGCAGTATTTGCGGTTGGCATTGCCATAGCTATCAAACTCCTTTCCGCAGTGCTGGCAGGTCAAGGTGTAGTATGCCTGCTTATTTACTTCCTCTTTGTGGCTGTTCCACCAAGCCATCCGGCAGCTGTCCGAGCAGAATTTCTTCTCTCGACGACCCTTGGGTTGCACCAGAGGCTGACCGCAGTGTTTACAAGCCTTGGTGCCGGGAATATGCCGGTGGCGGTGAATGTAGGATCGAACGGTGCTGGGAGACAGACCCAGCTTGGCAGCGATCTCGGAAGGACTGTGTCCCTCCAGCCGCATATTGTTAATGGCGATTTGATCTTGCAGTTTCATAGTGACACTCCTTCCGTGTTAACTGCAGGAGGGAGAGTGACTCCGAAAAGCCACCCTCCCAAGTGAATTATTCTTCAGACTCGGCCACGGGAGTACCGCTGATCTTCAGCATCTTAATTGCATCGGGCAGTACCAGCTTGGCATCCACACGCTCGGTGGTGATGAAGGCTACCTGGCCACGATCTGCATAGCGTTCTACCAGGCGCTTGATGACACGCTTGCCCCGATCACCAATCCAGAAGAATCTGAAATCGCCAAACATTACGGGGATGCTGCCGGGAGCCACATCGTCCATAGACTTGCAGATGTAGATCCGGTGACCAAACAGATACTCCGGTTCGCCTTCCTGCAGATTGGTGTTCCACAAAGGTCTGCCGTCATAGTGAGGAATGCGGCGCAGCTTGTGGTAGGCATCTTCAGACATCAACCATACTGCGTTGTCCCGGTACGCCTGCTTAACGGAATACTCCAGGTTCAAAATGTCATCCAGGGTGATATCGCCCTCCAGTTCGGAGATCGCACCCATAGGTGCCTGGTAGATAAGACCCAAAGGCTTACCCTTGCCGTTGCCACGGATAAAGGCATCCTCTTCAGCTTCGCCGATCCGCTCGGCAAAGAAACCACGGATATGTTCCTCCAAGTTGATAGCTCCGTCTTCCAGCATCTCATCGGAAGCAAGAATGGAGGTGCTCAGCTTGTATGCGTCCAGGATCACCTCACCAAAGGATGCCTCGTTAAAGTTCAGACCCTCACCTTCGCGGAACCAATCTGCACAGCCTGCGCCGTTTGCCACAGGGATCTGCATTCTGTGGGTAGTAGGAATGGTTTTTGCAATCTGCCGAATCACATTTTTCTCCGTCAGTGCCTGTACCAGCTCCTCTTCGTATGTATCCGGCACCAAGTAGCCACCGGCACCATCGCTGCCAACCTTCAAACCGTTCTGGGGCATACCGGTGTGCATGGTTTCCCAGAATGCTGCGTTGTAGGCCGCAGCCTGCTTCTTTGCTTCGGCAGAGGGCTCTGCCTTCTTGCCACTCCACTGTGCCTTCATCTCTTCCAGACGGCGGATTGCTTCGTTTACATTGATAGTTGCGTTCATAGTAGTTTTCTCCTTTGTAATTAATAGAATTTTTGCCCCATACGGGCGCGGAGCAGTCGCTCCATGACATCATCCTGGGGAGTCTTGTCACTGAACTCCACAGCGCAGTTTTCCTTCACGATCTGGTAGATTTGAAACCAGGCGGCATTGGCCTGCTTCATATACTCCCGGCCCATGGTGACATAAGGGGATGAAATAACGGTGCCTGACGGCTTCTTCGCAAGAAAGCCGAATTCAGACACCGCTTCTTCACATTGGATCCAGCGTGCCACGCTTATGGCATACTGTTCGATTTGTTGGGTAGTGACCAACTGATCGCACTTGCGCTCGTGCAGCCACTCCCAGGTTTCCTTGTAGATCGCCTCGGCGCAGGTAACGCTGCCGTCTTTCTGCTTTGCCTTGAGGTAATCTTTTACCGGCGGCATTTCGCTGCCCTTCAGGTTGACTGCTTCGTCACCGAAGTCTACAACCGTCAGTTTCCTCCCACCGGGATTCCCGGATGCGATTTTCTCCGAGATCGCTTTGGGTTTTCTGCCCGCTCCGGGACGAGCTCCGCCACGATTCGTACCGTCTTTCGACATAGAATCAACTCCTTATTTTTGATTTCTCAGATTTTTGCTTTTGAATTCGCCGTTTTTGCACACGCGACCCCAGGCCCGTTGTCCGATAAAATAGTCGTAGAGATTTGACCACCCCCACCCCCCTCCCGGGGGTTAGAGGATCGGCTCGTGCAGTTTTTTGAAACCACGGCTGCAGTAGTAGTCCATCAGTTCCTTGGCGGTGGCAAAATAATGGCCGTTGCCTTTGTACTGCAAGCACCAGTGTGGGTCACTGGGTTCGTTGCTGTACATAATGACAACGGCATCATCTTCGTCCTGCGGTACGATCCGGACAACGGAGTATCGCTGCAAGTCGAGGCCTTCCCACAAATACCGGGACAGCTCCTCAGGTATCATTGGCTTCACGACCTCGGATGATTTCCTGGATTCTGGAGCCGGCAGTATCCTTGGCATCATAGCTGGTATCCAGCCGATAACCACAGCCTGCACAATCCTGCCAGGAAGTGGGGGTGTGCTTCTCACTGTACTTGGGGAACATCTTCTGCCCGCAGATGGGACAGACCTGCCGTTCCACCACCAGGTTGCGTTCGCAGATTTCATAGCTGCCATCTTCGGAAACCTGGATCAATGCGATGGCGTCATGTTCGTATTCGCCACCATCCAGGACAGCCCAGAAGAAATGCATATCATCCAGCTTGCGGTCATAGCAAGTGTGCTTGTAATCGCGGTCATCGGTGGCCAGAACGGCATACTCATTGCTGATAGAAATCAGCTGCTTGATTTTCATAGTTCAATACCTCGTTTCATAGATTTTGTGGTGTTTTTCGATTTTTGTCCTTTTTGTCACGCGTCCTCTAAGATAGAGAACTGTATTTTCATAGGGGTATATATAGAAAGCAGTAATTTAACGAATATATATTTATACTGTTTTTCTATCTATTACCCTTAAGGGACAAAGGACAAAAAGGACATAAATGCTAATGGCAAGGGTCACGGATGTGATGGGTCATAGGAAATGCCTCCTTGATGTAATATCTATACTCTCGGGACGCGTGACAAAAAGGACAAAAATACCTTTTCACGCAGCATCCCGGTATAGCAGGGGGTTAACAAGATAAGCGGGATTGGTGGGTCTGCCTTTGCCGACAGGCTGTTCTGCTTCCTTCAAAGCCAAATAACCAAGATCTGTCAGATGGTTCAGCACCGGCTGCACCTGCTCTGTTCTCTTGAAGCTTCGACAGATCCGCATAATATCCCGGCGGGTAAATTCCGTGAGTCCATTCTTGATGATGGCATCCAGCGTATATTTACTCTGCTTGATCAGATCGTCGGCACCCATCAGGGAGTAAGCGGCACGGGCGTGTTCCGTGAAGTATCTGCCGATGGCAATAGCGCCGGTCATCTGCTCCGGGGAAACTATGGTGGATTCCGAAAGGTCCAAGAAATCAGCACACTTGGCATTGGCGGCTCGGCATAGTAGTCCGGAGATCCGCAGCACAGCGCCTACCAACTTACCTGCCCAATCCGGGATATCGGAGTATTCGCTTTTCAGCTTGGACTCCACTTCACCGGCAAATGCCTCCAACAGCTTGTCCGCCTCCGGGGATAAGTAGAGCAGTTCCGGTGTCTGCGGTGTGCCTTCGTCCAGTAGGTTGCGTATGGTAAGCTCATAGCACCGGGAGACCTCGTCCGGGATTGGCTGGGTGCGGTACAAGCGATCACCTATACGGGATTGGGGCATACAGTACATAAATCTTGCTGTCAGGCCTCTGCCACGAAAGGTGCCGTTGCTCATCATGCCGGACAGCACATTGGGTTGCACCGCCAATAGCACTGTCAATGCCGGGTGCATAATGCTTTCGCTGTTTCTGCCGATACGGTCTACACGAATGGTGTCACCGCTGTGGCCTTTCAGGAATACATCGATGTTGACATTCTTGGTGTAAATACCGGAGAGCATATCGAAGATACCACCCTCCGCAGAGAGGATCGCCGCCGTACCATTATTTTCGGATAGAACCGAGGTCAGCTTCTCTGTGGTAACATCGTCCACATACAGCCGCATCGGCATTACCTCCTGAAAGTTGGCTAACTGCATAGACACATCCTGCAGATCCTCGATCTGCGCTTTGCCTTTGAGAACCATTTCCTCCAGGTTGCGCTGTTGTTTTTCCAGTATCCGCTTTTCTACACGGCTACGTTCAATGGCGGCAGCGTGCTGCTGGTTATATGCAGCTTCGTACCGATGTACTGCGCCTGCCATGTGGCTGATAACCGCAGACTTTCGTTCTGAAGGCTCCGCCACGATGACGGTGAACAGATTCAGCGGCTCGATCCAATCGTCCTTACCTTTGATGCGGTACTTGCCTTGCTGGCAGAGTGCCAATACCGCCAGTGCTGCCGTTGCCGCCATATCCACCGGGGTCTGCGTAGTTTCCGCTACCGCCAGGACATAGTCCCGAATCGCCGGGGGAAAGGCATCCACCGGAAATGTGGGGAGTGTGTGCTGGGTGAAGGGAATCGGCGGCTCCCACTTGGGTTCTGCCGGGGCATTGTAATCTGCCGGGGGAATGTAGTCCGGTTGCTTGGTTATCTTGCGCCGATAGAACTTCAGGGCGCTGTTCCAGATCTGTTGCAGCTCTGCACGATCCAAAGGCGGACTACACTTTTCTGCTTCCTCCAGGAACTTCTTTGCAGCCTCCTTTGTATCGCCCCACCGTTTCAGAATTTTTCCGGCAGCGTGGGAAAGCGTGCTGTTCCGGCTACCTTCCGGTATGGTGCGCTCCATTTCGGCAAAGGCATCTTCTGCAGCTTGCTCGTCCAGAAATCGGTCGATGGCGGTACTGCCGGGGAAGATATACACCTCGGTGTCCGGATTACCAAAGAAGAACCGACCAGCGTCCAATGCCTTCTCATCAAAGAATGGGAATGCCGCCTGGATCCGTTGCATCAGTTCGGCATAGGCTTTGGGGTCAGTAATGGGATCGACAAAGAAAACCACATGGAACCGGGGGCGTGGGGAATACTTGCCCTTTTGCCTCATATGGTTACGGCTGGTGTAGACGATACAACGCACTCCCGGAAACAGTTTAGGAATATCCTGGATGTAAACCCAGTCCTTTGGATCGTCTGAGTGATCGTTGTCGATATCTGCAGCCGCCACCACGGATTCTTCAAAATTGTCATTTCCGCGGTAGTGGTTCTTGAACCGGATAAAGGTATGGTCATACCGGAACAGTTGCTTCAATTCTTCCGGTGTGCTGCCGGTGCCGGTATGAGGATACCTGCAGTTCTTGGCATTGCCACACTCCAAAGAATGGTAGACAGTCAGCACAAAAGGGGTTACTTGCTTGTTCATTTTCTCACCTCCTCTCGCAAAAGATGGATATAAGAAAACCACCCTATGTGGACGGTTAACTTAACTTGATGGTTGTCTTACCATTGGTGCGGATCTGCAGGACAGCATTGTACGGGGTCAGGTCTTTGTTGCCGTACATATTCCGCATTTCAATCAGCGCCTCCCGCTGATGCTTCTTTCTGCGGTTTTCTCTTCTGCGTTCTTTCTGTGTCATAAAATCTCCTCCTTGTTTTTAGAAAAGGGTATACTACCCCTATCGAATCGTCCTCGCCTCATTCGGGGTTTTAGGCCAAATCCAACATTCTGGCGTGTGGCCGGGCAATTGCCCAGGGTCAGGTATTAAGCTTTTCACTATACGGACAAAAATCAGTAGAAACTTAACCTTTTTCTTGCAAATTTTTATTCCTCTCATAATACGGAGAAAAAAGGGGCCTTTTGTATAGTGTTTTTCAAAAAATTCTTTTTGTAATACGGACACGAAACTCCCAAATGTTAACCGTCTGTACGGAAAAATATTTTTGTCCTTTCATTTACCCCCTGGGCATGACACTGGGGCTGTCACAAAACTGACATACCCCTGGTTAAGTCCCTCACTATACGCAGAGCACACTAGCACTTGACAGAGAAATGACATAATCTGCATAACCCGGCAGTTTTTGAGTTCTCCTCACTGGTAGCCCACGGCGCTGGGAGCTGACACAGAATTGACATAAACCTTAAAGTGGGCATAAAAAATAGGCACCTACCACAAAGGGTAAGTGCCTAATGTTCAGAAAATATTTGATTGTTTCAATCCCAGTATTTCGGTGCTGTATTTGGATCGCACAACCGGCATACACCGTCCGCTTCGTCCCGGGCTTTGAGTTCTGCAGCCAGGGCGGTGAACATTTTCTTTTGGATGTAATCCACGCTGCCCCGGTTAATATTATGCGCCTGGGCATATTTCCGGATGGAGAGCCGATCCCAAAACCGCTCCTTAAAAAACGCATTATAATCCCGCAGTACCGTTTTAAGACATTGCTGTAGAAAAACAATGTCCTCCGTCATAGCGGTAAATTCTGCCTTAGAGATGCATATGTACTTTTTCCTTTCGATACAAAGCTGATGCTTACGGTGGTCGATTAGATAATGCTCGCACAAATCCTTGGCATAAGCATAATAGGTTTTGGATCTGCGGTAGCCTCGGTTATCATATTCGTCAAGTTGCGGTTTCGGTCGTCTTATCTTTGGTTCAGGCATACGATTTAGTTCCTGAATCTGAACTCTTTGATAGTCAATCTTCTGCTGTGTCCGTCGGGAATATTTATATGCCATTTTGCCGTTTCGCTCGACCCGCTCACAAAAAGATTTTTTCGTAATGGTGTAATACTCTCCGGTATCAGAATAGTTGGCATACTGGCATATTACGATCTCCTCACCGGTATCAATATCCGTTACAACCCTAGCTACATAAATCAGCGTGCCATCGTAACGGTTATAGTATCCAGCATATATCCGTCTGCTTTTCTTCTCTGCCATATCTGCACCTCCAATCTTGGTGATACCAAATATAACAAAGGATGTGTCCGATAAATTGAACAGATTCATAAACACCGCAGGTGATACAAGTCGTGTCACCTGCGGTGTTTTACTTATGCCTGTGTTATCCCAAAGTCAAGGATATACGGTTATTCGGCTGCTTCGGTCTCCTGGGCGGGGAAGAACTCTGCAGAGGACAGCAGCGTCTGCACATCCTTCAGCTTGAACAGTTCCATAGGATTGTCGGAGCTTCCTTCCAGCGCACCGATGGTGAAGCTCAGGTACACATCATCAATTTCTGCCACACAGCCCAGGTATACAAACACTTCCACATAATAGCCGCTTTCGGAAATGTAGTAGTAACCGTCAAAATCGCCAAACTTCTGCTCGCCGTAGCCTTCGTAGGTTTCCTTGGCATACTCCTGATTGATGTCATAGCAATTGTAGTCGCAGAGCAGATATGCTTCAACAGATACATCCTGCTTTTCGTCGGTGAATACGATGTTCCAGTCGTTCTCTTCGATACTCATGTTTTTGGGAGCGCCGATGGTGACCCTGGTCAGCTCCTCAAGACCGCTGGCCTCTGTGGTCATTTCCATCTTCTGCAGCTCAGCGGCGGGTGCGTTATTTTCGCCGTTGTTGGCTTTCTCGCCGCTGCCACCGCAGGCAGCCATAGCCAGCACCATTGTCATAGCCAGTAAGATTGTTAGTATTCTTTTCATGATCGTTACCTCCTGAATTTATTGTATTTTAGCCTCGGCTTCATCAGCCAGGCGGGTGTACTTTGCAAGGCCGGATGTAGCAGCATCCTCAACCTTATTCATAGCATCAGCTACCTGCGCCGCAGTTTCCTCGGAAACCTCACCGGTCTTGGCCGCCTGAATGGCGGCGCTAAACATGCCTGCCATTGCTACGGCTGCCGCACCCTCACGGCGCTGCTGTTTGGTAGGACCAAAGTTGAACAGGCCCTTGGTATTGTCTCGTACGCCGAAGATCATATCAAAATGATGGATGATCTGGTTGACCTCCAGCTCACCAGTATGACGATCCCGATCGTTGACG
>JAZNDJ010000096.1:0-11281 GCA_045588045.1 Faecousia sp. | reverse complement strand
GGTCTTCAAATCTTTATAGAAGTTTCCGAGACAAAAAGCTTCACCCGAGCCGGTGAAAACCTGGGTTACTCCCAGCCTACCATTTCCTTTCAGATCAAGCAACTGGAGCAGGAACTGGGATTTCCCCTCTTTGACCGGATCGGACATACTGTCAATCTGACCGATGCCGGCAGAGAGGTCCTTAGCTATGCTCAGCGGATCTGCCGCATGGCACAGGAAATGGCCCACACAGGAAATCTTCCGCAGATCCCCAAGGGCACCGTCCGGCTGGGCACCGCCGATTCCCTGTGTCAGCCGCTGATCTGCGACCGCTTTTCCCAGTTCCAAAATCAGTTTCCTCAGGTCCGTCTGAAGGTCATCACCGGTGGTACCAAGGAGCTATTCCGGATGCTGGACCACAACGAGGTGGATATTGTCTGTACCCTGGACAACCACATTTACGACACCGCCTATGTGACTGCCCATGAGGAAACGGTTGGCGTCCATTTTGTTGTGGACGCAAGCAATCCGCTGGCAAAGCGCAAGCATGTTCGCATAGAGGAATTGACGCAGCAGCCCTTCCTGCTGACAGAAAAGGGCATGAGCTATCGGCGGCTTTTGGACGAGTGGCTGGCGCAAAATTCCATAGAGATCCAGCCGGTGATTGAGATGGGCAGTGCCCACCAGTTGTGCCGGCTTGTTGCCGAAGGTCTGGGCGTGTCCTTACTTCCGGATTATGTGACGGAGGAGGCTCTGCAGGCCGGACAGATCGTACGCCTAGAAGTAGAGGAACTGTCTCTGAAACTGTGGAAGCAGGTCCTTTACCGCAAGGACAAGTGGCTCTCGCCACCAATGGAAGCCATCATCGCCTACTTAAAAAGAACGCTGTAAAAAAAGAGTACTGTCCACCGGACAGTACTCTTTCATGTTACTTTGCGTTGTGGGATGCCACACTTTTCCGGACCAAAGCCCGCTTCATCCGTGCCTCTGCCAGGCTGATCTCCAGGTCGCTGGCGTCGCTCTTTGCCAGGACATCCTCTGCCCGCTGCATAGAACGCAGTACCCGGTCCACATCAATCTTCTCTGCCCACTCAAAGGTGGTAGGAACCAGGGTCACGTCCCCGTCCACAACACTGACCATTCCGCCGATACAGGCCGCATATCGCTTTTCTCCATCCACCAGGACGGAGGCCTCACCCATGCCCAGGGGCGCAACATAGTTAATGTGCCGGGCCAGGATAGCCACATCACCGGAGGTCGTGCGGACATTGAGCTGCTGGGCGGTGCCGTCAAACTGGATGCCGTCCGGGGTGACGATCTTCAGCGAGAAGCCAATCATTTGGCATCACCTCTGAACTTTTCAACCACCTCGTCGATGCCGCCGACGAACAGGAAGTAGGATTCGGGGATCTGGTCATGCTTGCCCTCGATGATCTCCTTGAAGCCGCGGATGGTCTCCTTTAAAGGCACATACTTGCCCTTGTAACCGGTAAACTGCTCTGCCACCTCAAAGGGCTGGGACAGGAACCGCTGGACCTTACGGGCCCGGTTGACCACCAGGCGGTCCTCCTCAGACAGCTCATCCATACCCATGATGGCGATGATATCCTGCAGCTCCTTATAACGCTGGAGGATCTGCTGGACAGCGCGGGCTGTTTCGTAGTGCTCATGGCCCACTACTTCCGGGGAAAGGATCCGGGAGGTGGAATCCAGGGGATCCACCGCGGGATAAATACCCAAAGATGCGATGCCGCGGTCCAAAACCGTTGTGGCATCCAGGTGCGCAAAGGTGGTGGCCGGTGCCGGGTCCGTCAGGTCGTCCGCCGGAACGTAGACCGCCTGGACGGAAGTGATGGAGCCGTTCTTTGTGGAGGTAATGCGCTCTTGCAACGCGCCCATCTCCGTAGCCAAAGTGGGCTGATAACCAACTGCAGAGGGCATACGGCCCAACAGCGCGGAGACCTCAGAGCCGGCCTGAGTAAAGCGGTAGATATTATCGATGAACAGCAGCACATCCTGGTGCTTTACATCCCGGAAATACTCCGCCATGGTCAGGCCGGACAGGCCAACGCGCATACGGGCTCCGGGGGGCTCATTCATCTGACCGTAGACCATTGCGGTCTTTTTGATAACGCCCGATTCGGTCATCTCCTGGTACAGGTCATTGCCCTCACGGGTACGCTCGCCAACGCCGGTGAAGACGGAAATACCGCCGTGGGCCTTGGCAACATTATTGATCAGCTCCATGATCAGCACCGTCTTGCCAACGCCGGCACCGCCGAACAGGCCGATCTTACCGCCCTTGGCATAGGGACAGATCAGGTCCACGACCTTGATACCGGTCTCCAGGATCTCTGTGGCGGCTTCCTGTTCGTCGTAATCCGGGGCGCTGCGGTGAATGGGCCAACGCTCAGCCTCAGAAACCGGCGCGCCCTCGTCGATGGTCTGGCCCAACAGATTAAACACACGGCCCAGGCAATCCTCGCCCACAGGCACGCTGATCGGCGCGCCGGTATCGATGGCTTCGATACCCCGCTGCAGACCGTCGGTAGAGCTCATGGCGACACAGCGCACCACATTGTCGCCAATGTGCTGTGCCACCTCCGCAACGACGACATCCTCACCGTTGGGGATCTCAATAGCATTGAGCAGCTCCGGCAACTGGCCGTCAGCAAACCGGATGTCCAACACAGGACCCATGATCTGGCTGACGATTCCTTTATTCTTAACCATGCGAATCAACTCCTTTTCGCTCCTGCAATAATTTCGGTGATCTCCTGGGTGATTGCCGCCTGTCTGGCCCGGTTGTACTTCAGGCTCAGATCGTCGATCATCTCCGTCGCGTTTTTGGTGGCGGAGTCCATGGCGGTGCGGCGGGCGGCCTGCTCGGAGGCACGGCTCTCACACAGGGCACCGTAAATGATGCCGCCCAGATATTCCGGGACGATGGCATCGAAAACTTCTTCGCTGTTAGGCTCGTAAAGGGTCACCTGCCGGCTCTGGCGATCCGCCTCAGTCTCCCGCCGCAGAAGTGGCAGCAGCCGCAATGTGCCCGGGGTCTGAGACAGCACGGAAACAAAATTGGTGTAGGCAACATGGATGTGGTCATACTGTCCGCTGCGGAACATGGCACAAAGCTGCTTGGCAATGGTGAAGCAATCACCGATGGATACATCTGCAGCTTCGGCATAGCGGGTATCCAGCACCGGGATGTTCCGGGCCTTGAAATAGTCCACCGTTTTTTTGCCGATGGGCAGCACAGCCGCATCCTTTCCCTGGATCTCAGACAGTACCAGCTTCAGCACGTTGCTGTTGTAGCCGCCGGCCAAGCCTCTGTCACCTGCAATAACAACATATACGGGCTTTTTCCCCTCCCGCTGGGTCAGATATGGGGAGGTAAAATCTCGGTTTGCGTCCACGATGCTGTTGATCGTGGTATAAAGGATCTCGAAGTAAGGTCTGGAGGAAAGGACCTGGGCCTGCGCCCGACGGAGCTTTGAGGCCGCAACCATTTCCATGGCCTTGGTGATCTGCTTGGTAGACTCCAGACTTCGGATCCGGTTTTTAATTTCCTTTGTGGAAACGCCAGCCATGGGGGTCCTCCTTCCTTAATTTGCTTTTTGGAAATTCTCCAGGAACTCGGCAAGCGCCGCCTTCAGAGCATCCTCGGTCTCCTGCTCCAGCTTTCCGGTAGTGCGGATAGGGGTCAGGACCTCGGGGTGGCGGTTTTCCATAAACTCCCGCAGCTGCAGCTCAAATTCGGGGATCTTGGCCACAGCAATCGTCTCCAGATAGCCGTTGGTGACGGCATACAGAATGCACACCTGATGGGCTACCTCCACGGGCGCATTGTTCTTCTGCTTCAGAACCTCCACGATCCGCTCGCCCAAAGCCAGTCTGGACTTGGTATCTGCATCCAGGTCAGAGCCGAACTGAGCAAAGCTCTGCAGCTCCCGATACTGGGAGTACAGCAGCTTCAAAGAGCCGGAGACCTTCTTCATTGCCTTGATCTGGGCCGCGCCGCCAACACGGGACACAGAGATACCGGGGTTGACAGCAGGCATAACACCGGCGTTGAACAGCTCCGTTTCCAGGAAGATCTGGCCGTCGGTGATGGAGATCACATTGGTGGGAATGTATGCAGACACATCGCCGGCCTGGGTCTCGATAATGGGCAATGCCGTCAGACTGCCGCCGCCATTGGCCTTGGACAGGTGGGCAGCCCGCTCCAAAAGACGGCTGTGGAGATAGAACACATCGCCGGGATAGGCTTCCCGTCCGGGAGGACGGCGGATCAGCAGAGAAATGGCACGGTAGGCCACAGCATGCTTGCTCAGATCGTCGTAGATCACCAGAACATCCTTGCCCTGGTGCATGAAATATTCACCCATAGTACAGCCGGAATACGGCGCAATGTACTGCATGGGAGCCAGCTCCGAAGCTGTTGCAGACACCACGATGGTATAGTCCATGGCGCCGCCGGCCTCCAGAGAGTCCACGATTCCCGCAACCGTAGACCGCTTCTGACCAATAGCCACGTAAATGCAGATCACATTCTTCCCCTTTTGGTTCAGAATGGTATCGGTGGCGATGGTGGTCTTGCCGGTCTGGCGGTCACCGATGATCAGCTCACGCTGGCCACGGCCAATGGGGATCATGGAGTCGATGGCCTTGATACCGGTCTGCAAGGGCTGATTGACAGATTCTCTGTCGATAATACCAGGCGCAGGAGATTCGATAGGCCGGTATGCGGCGGCTGTGATAGGGCCTTTGCTGTCGATCGGCTCGCCCAGGGCGTTGACCACCCGGCCGATCAGTCCCTCACCCACAGGCACGGAAACCACCCGGCCGGTACGCTTAACGGTATCGCCTTCCTTGATGCCGCTGTCGGTACCCAGGATCACAACAGAGACCGTCTCCTCCTCCAGGTTCTGCGCCATGCCGAAAGAGCCATTGGGGAATTCTACCAGCTCGCCGGCCATACACTGGTCCAGACCGGATACCCGGGCAATTCCGTCACCAACCAGGATGACGATACCGGTTTCGCTGGATTCCAGCTTATTTTCATAATTTTTGATCTGCTCACGAATGATCTTCGTGATCTCTTCGGGTCTTAATTCCATAGTGTCCCTACTCTCTTATCAAAGTACGGTATTTTTCAAAATATTGCCAATGGCATCCAGGCGGTTTTTCACGGTGCCGTCCACCTGCTTGCCGTCATAGTTCAGCCGGACACCGCCAAGGCATGCCGGGTCTACCCGGTTTTCCAGCCGGACGGTCTTGCCGGTAATAGACTGAAGCTTTTCTGTCAAACGGGCCTGCTGATCCGAATTCATAGGGATAGCTGTGACCGCACGGACCGGCAGGATGCCGTTGTCCGCGTTATACTGATCCTCGAAGGCCTTACAGCAGTCGCCGAAATAGCGGGCATAGCCCTTTTCCGTCAGGATCTTCAGAAAATTCAGCACATAAGCATGGACTTTCCCCCGGAAGCTGTCGTCAATGACGCGGCACCGCTCCTGCTTGGAGACATTGGGTGCCGACAGCAGTCGAAGAAACTCAGGGGCCTCAGCAAAGCTGGCGTTAAGCACCTGTAGCTGCTGCAAAAGCTCCCCGGTCAGCCCCTCCTGGGCGGCCAGGTCATACAGGGCCTGGGCATAGGTGATGCCGATCTGTGTCATAGTCCGTCACCCAATCCGTCAATGAACTCGTCCACAAGCTGAGACTGGTCCGCATGGTTCAAGCTGCGGCCCACCACCTTGCCGGCAATGGTCATGGCAATATCGGAGATCTCGTCCTTTGCATCGTTGAGTGCCTTTTTCTTCTCCTGCGCAATATCCTCAGCGGCCTTCTGCTTAAGCTGGACTGCCTGTGCCTGAGCATCGCGGATGATCTCCTCACTGCGGGCATCGGCTGTTTTCTTGGCATGGGCCAAGATTTCCCCAGCCTCTGCCTTAGCCTGGCGCATATTATTCTCGTATGTTTCCTTGATGGTCTGGGCTTCCTGCCGGGCGGCCGCCGCCTCGGTGATCTCCTTATCTGCGGCCTCGCGGCGCTGGTCCAAAACCTTCATGATCTTGTCCAGAAAAAACTTTTTAATAATAAAAAGCTGGACGAACAGATTCAGAATGGTTACGACCAACGTAAAGGGCTCCACAGCCACAAGGGATTGGTATAACTCTTCCATATTTGCCTCCTTACGGCAAATTTTACTCTCTTTTTAGGATTAGCCCAGGAACTTCATGAACTGGCCGGGTGCGAAGAAGATCAGCAGCAGGCCGGTAACAAAGCCGTAAATACCGGTGGTCTCAGAGAGGGCAACGCCCAGGATCAGTGTGCTGGTGACATCGCTCTTGCACTCGGGCTGACGGCCAATGGCCTCACAGGCACGGGCAACGGCATTACCTTCGCCAATACCGGGGCCCACACCGGCGATCAGAGCCAGACCTGCACCGATGGCGCAACCTGCCAGGGCGATACCTTTTGCTAAAAGCTGATATTCCATAATAAAATCCTCCTAAGAATTTGTTTACGTGTTTATTCAACTGGCGCGGCTCAATCGCCGGCGGCCTGTTTGATGAAGATGGTGGTCAGGGTACAGAAGATAAATGCCTGGATACAGCCGCCAAACCAGTCAAAGTAGAAGCTGGTAATGGCAGGCAGGCCAACGGCAAGCCAGGGGATCTCCGTAAAAAAGCCACCCAGATTGGACAGCAGGGACAGCACGCCCAGCAGCGCGGCAATGATGCCGCCCAGGAGAATCAAGCCCTTTTTCTTAGGCTTGCCCACCCGGCTGTAGACGATCAGTCCGGCACCTGCCATAATAACGAGGATCCCAACGATCCAATTGCTGCCGATCAGCCCCAGCACACTGCGGCTAAGCACCGCCAAGGACGCATAGATCAAGGCGCTGATGACCGTGCCGGACAGGATGTTGCCAAAGTGACGGCAGGCCATGGAGATGGGGGTAAACAGCTCCGACATCACATTGATTGGGGCCATTAAAAAAATCGGTTTCAGGAAGCTTTTCAGATAGCCTCCGATACCGGCGGATTTGATCTTGTTGTAGGTGATCAGCACGAACACCACCAAAGCCCAACCCAGCTCCGTCATTAAGTCCGCTGTGGGGCTCCACAGTCCGATCAGACTGATCAGGTTGGAGATCACGCTGGTGGCAAAGATCGTGCCTACCAGAGGAATATACCGATCAAATTCCGTACCCATATTGCCCCGGACAAATTTTATAAGGGATGTGACGGCCATTTCCGCCACGGCCTGTTTCCGGGAAATGCCTGTGACCTTCAGACCCGAGCCGAGCCAAATACACAAAACAGTAATGATCGCCATGACCACCAGGCTTACCAGGACCGTTTGGGTAATGTTGATCTTACCGATCAACGGAACATTTTCAATGGTATACAGGATCCTTGCGCCATTGATGGAAATATCCAAGGTTTATTCACCTCACAGTTATGCTTCAAAGGTATCGAGCCGGTCCTCTTCCTCCGGTTCTTCAGAGGGAGGTGCATTCTTGCGGTCGCTGGGGGTGACCAGCTTTCCCCGGATCTGCAATGTGTACAGCACCAGGGACGGGAACAGTAATGGGATCGCCGCCGCCAATACGTTAAACACAGGCACCAGGAATGCAACCACGATCCAAACTGCCTGGAAAATCAGCCGCAGGTGGTAGCTAAGCTGGACACGGGCCTTCAGAGGCTTTCCGTTTTCCATACCTGCCACCTTCTGCACCGTCAGGCACAGGAGCACAAAGTTTAAAACCGCTACTCCGGAGCCGACCACACCGCCTAAAATAACGGTATAATCAAAGGTTCCCACGCCAAGCAGCGACAGGCCGAAAAACACGCCCACCATCAACACCAGACAAACCAGGCTGCCCAGGGCGATCCTTCCTATTTCTTTTTTCGATGCAGGTTGGAGTTTCATAGTTCCGTCACCGTCTCAATCGTGATTGTTAAAAGCTGTAGGCGGCTCTTTTTCAGAGCCGGCTTTCTTCGCTTCCTTTTGCATTGCGCGGATACAGGAGCGCACTGTGCTAACAGAGGTCAGCAGGCCCAAAATTCCAAACAGGACCGAGACCCAAACACCCAAGTCAAAAGCATCCCGCAACCAATTGGCCAACAGCAGGAAAAAGCACACGGGAAAAGCAGCGCTGAAGCCAAACTGTGTGACCCACAGAAGTAATGAAACAAACTTCATACTGCCTCCCAAGTATCCTAGAATTTCCTTTTCTATTCTATTGATTATAACGGTTCTCGCTTAGAATTGCAATAAAAATTAATTGCCACCGATTAACGTTTTGTAAACCTTTTAAAGTATTCCCATTCCCTCCCATTGGATACAAAAAACTTACATCCGGGTCTTTTCATTTGGGCAGAAATATAGTAAAATAATAAAAATTATCAAAGGGAGCGCAGTGCGGTGGAAACGGAAATTTTACAGGGCATCATACAGGCCGTTGTCTTTCAGAATTACGAAAACGGCTATGCCGTGCTGCGGCTGCGGTGCCAGGATGACCAAACAGTGACCGTTGTGGGCACCATTCCTATGCCCAGTGTAGGCGAACAGCTTATGGTCACAGGCAAGTGGAGCACCCATTCCAGCTACGGACGGCAATTTGAAGCGGAGTTTTTGGAGCGGCTTATGCCCCAATCTGCAACGGAGATCCTGCAATACCTGTCCAGCAGGATCATCAAAGGCATCGGTCCGCGGTTGGCTGCCAGGATCGTGGATCGGTTCGGTGCGCACACCCTGCAGATCATCGAGCAGGAGCCGGAGCGTCTTGCGGAGGTGTCCGGTATTTCTTATGCCAAGGCAAAGACCATCGCGGAGGAATTTCGCCTTCAGATCGGTATGCGCCATTTGATGGAGTTTTTCACCCTGCATCATTTACCTACGGATCTGGCGGTAAAAACCTATAAAATGTACGGGGAAACCGCCGTGGAGCTGCTTTACGACGACCCGTATCTGCTGATGGACAACGGCTTGGACGCGCCCTTCAGTGCCGTAGACCGGTTTGCTGTGGAGATCGGTGTCAGCGCAGACGACCCTCGCCGTGTGGAAGCCGGTATTCTGTTTGAGCTGCAGTACAATCTGTCCGGTGGGCACAGCTTTCTTCCGGAGGAAAAGCTGGTGGCTGCCACAGCGCTGTTGCTTTCCCTGTCGGAAGATACCGTCCAGGCAGGACTGGAGCGGCTGCTGGATGTCCGGCGGTTGATCCGAAGCCAGCTGGCAGGGATCACCGTTACATATTTACCGGAGCTGCACCAGGCAGAGGTGTTTTGCGCCGAACGGCTGCTGGACTTTGCCCAAAAGCAGTACCATGTTCCGCCTCGGCTGGAAAAGCTGGTGCAAGCTGTTTCCAGGCAGACCGGCATTGTTTACTCCCGGCAGCAGGAGGACGCCATTGGTGCAGCCGCTGCTTCCGGACTTTTGCTGATCACCGGTGGCCCCGGTACCGGCAAAACCACCATTGTCAACGGGATCCTGGCCCTGTACGAACAGTTGGGGCTTGACTGCGTTTTGGCTGCCCCTACCGGCAGAGCTGCAAAGCGAATGACAGAGGTCACCGGTCGGGATGCCTCCACCATCCACCGGCTTTTGGAGGCCGGTGTGGATCCGTTTTCCGACAAGCTGGTGTTTGCCCGGGACGAGGACAATCCGCTGAAGGCCGATGCCATCATTGTGGACGAGATGTCCATGGTGGATGCCGTGCTGCTGCACAGTCTGCTGCGGGCTGTCCGGGACAATACCCGGCTGATCCTGGTGGGCGATCCGGATCAGCTCCCCCCGGTAGGTCCGGGCTTCCCCTTCAACGATATGCTTCGCAGCGGTATGCTTCCCTCTGTACGGCTGACGGAGATCTTCCGTCAGGCCCAGCAAAGCCTGATCGTCATGAATGCCCATCGGGTCAACAACGGCCAAATGCCGGAGCTTCGGGATGTAAAAAATGACTTCTTCTTTCTCAGTAGCAGATCCGAGGAAACTGTTGGGCAGACCATCGTAGGCCTTTGTGCCACCCGGCTCCCGAAAAACATGGGCATCCCTGCCGACCAGATCCAGGTTCTAACCCCTACCAAAAAGGGACTTACCGGCACAGCCCATCTAAACAAGCTCCTGCAGGCCAGTCTGAATCCGCCCGCTCCCACGAAAAACGAGCGGCAGCTGGGCGATTTCTCCTTCCGGGAGGGTGATCGGGTCATGCAGGTCCGGAACAACTACGATATCCCGTGGAAAAAGACCGACGGCAGTGCCGTGGGTACCGGCATTTTCAACGGTGATGTGGGCATTATCAAAGTCATTGACACCCCCATGGAACAGGTGACGGTGGTGTTTGACGACCGGGAGGTGGACTATGATTTCACCCAGCTCAGCGAACTGGAGCCTGCCTATGCCATGACAGTCCACAAAAGTCAGGGCAGCGAATATCGGGCAGTGATCCTGGCCGCCTGGAACGGCTCTCCGTATCTGATGAACCGGAGCATCCTCTACACCGCCATAACCCGGGCAAGAGAGCTGCTGATCATCGTAGGTAAGGAAGAGACTGTTGCGATCATGACCCAAAACGCAAAGGTGGGCCGCCGCTACACCGGTCTGAAGCTGCGGCTTCAGGGAAAGAACGGCTAGTCTATGTTAAAGCTACTGTTTCCGGATAAGTGCATTGTGTGCAGGAGCCTACTGAAAAAGGGCGAAATGGATCTGTGCCACAGTTGCAGAAAGAACGTTCCGGAATTCACAAAAGCAAAAAGAAATATTCCTTTTGTTGCACGTTGGACTGCAATGTGGTATTATAAGGATGATGTACGCCGCAGCATCCACCGATTCAAGTTTTACAATGCCCGGCACTATGCACCTGCATACGGACGGCTGCTGGCGATGCGGCTGCTGAAGGAGTTTCCCGACGGCTTTGACGCCGTGACTTGGGTGCCGACCGGTCCGATCCGGAAATTCTTCCGAGGCTATGACCAGGCACAGCTTTTGGCACGCGCTGTGGCAAAGGAGCTGGGACTGCCTTGTCTGCGGTTGCTTAGGAAGATGCGCAATACGCCGCCTCAGTCCGGTATCTCCGATGCTGCAGAACGGCGGGCCAATATTCTGGGCAGCTATGCTATGGCGGATCGCAAAGCTGCGGCAGGCCAAAGGCTCCTGCTGATCGACGATGTGATCACCACTGGCTCCACAAGCTCGGAATGTGCAAGAATGCTCATGACTGCCGGTGCAAAAGAAGTGTACTGTGCCGCTGTGGCAGCGGCTTCAAATGATAAGAAATAAGGTGTTTACAGAT
>JAZNDJ010000095.1:0-9211 GCA_045588045.1 Faecousia sp. | reverse complement strand
TTGAAAATACCTATAAGCCTGATCCTACCGAATGGACCATCAGCGGCCATAAGGAACTGACCGGCCGGGAACTGAAGGCGGATGAGTTCACCTTCCAGCTCTACCGCGCCACCTTCGACGGCAGAACCGTTACCTACAGCGTAAACGATCTGCTGGATACCGCTGATAATGTGGCAGACGGCTCCTTTGCCTTTGAAAAGCAAACCTACAGCAAGGTCGGTACCTACTACTATGCCGTAACAGAAAAGGCCGGCAGACTGGGCGGCGTGACCTATGACCAGAGTGTGTATTACGTCCGCGTAGTGGTTACAGTCGACGAGGCAACCGGCAAGCTGGTGGTTTCCTCCGTCAGCGCTATGGACAAGGATCTGGCACCTGCCGATCTGACCTTCGCCAACAGCTACAAGGCAGATCCTGTCGCTGCGCAGATCATGGCTTCCAAGCGCTTTACCGGCACACGCCAGCTGGCTGAGGGTATGTTCCAGTTCTCCATCTTCGAGGAGGGCGCTACCCAGGCCCTGCAGACTGTGTCCAATGACGCAGATGGCAATGTGACCTTTGATCTGGAATATGACCAGGTCGGGATTTACACCTACACCGTCAGAGAGCGCATCCCCACCAATGCCGTGAATAATGAGCATAACGGCGTGGTTTACGATCCTGCTGTGTACAATGTGACCGTCACCGTCACCGACGATCTGGACGGTCAGCTGGTGGCAAGTGTGGCCTACTCCTCCGTCAACGCACCGGAGTTTGTCAACGACTATACCCCCGATCCCACTTCCGCTGTGATCTCCGGTGACAAGGTCCTCTCCGGCAGAAATCAGACCGCCGGCGAGTTTACTTTTGAACTGTACCAGACCGATGCCAAGTTCAACCTGACTTCTACACAGCCGAAGGCTACTACGGATTCTGTGGAGACGACCAATGGCTTTGGATTCTCCTTCACCGAGCGTTTTGATGAGGTTGGCGGTTATCGCTATGTGGTGGTTGAGAAACCCGGCGATAATGACCGGATTACCTATGACCCCGCTGTGTACTATGTCCTGGTCAATGTGACCGACAACGGCAGAGGCAAGCTGGTGTCCGATGTGGTGCTGGGCAACTCCCATACAAATGGCAATATTACCAGCCCCATCTCCGGTATGGAGTTCTACAATGTGTTCACACCGGCTCCCGCACAGCTGACCTTTGACGGCACCAAGACCCTGGAGAATAACGACCTGGCGGCGGATACCTTCACCTTCGAACTTTACGAGGCTGATGCGGAATTCGATATCTCCCAGAGTATCGCAACGACTGCCACCAATAAGGCAGATGGCACTTTTGCCTTTGCGCCTGTCACCTTCGAGCAGGAAGGCACCTTTTACTATGTGATCAAGGAACAGCTCCCTGCAGGCGTGACCAAGGATTCTCCCATGGATGCCGAGACCAGCATCATCTACGACGTAAGTGAGTATCACATTACCGTCACCGTCGACATTGATCCCAACAATCCGGAGAACCTGAAGGCTACCTACACCGTCGCCGACGATGAGGAGATCGCCTTCACCAACACCTTCGTTCCCGATCCCATCCCCTATACCATCCGGGCAAAGAAGACCTACGATAAGGGACTGGTTGGTAATGACTTCACCTTTACCCTGTATGATGCAGACGGCGAAAAGCTGGAGTCTGTGAAGAACGATGCCAACGGTGTCGTCACCTTCTCCGAGCTGAGCCTGGATGCGGCCGGTACTTACACCTACACCGTTAAGGAGACTGATAAGCTCCTGGGCTTCATCAGCTACTCTGTGGCAGAGTACAAGGTGACGGTCAAGGTGGTCAATGAGCATGGCGTTCTGCGGATCGAAAGCGCCACCAGCGAAAACACCAAGGGCACTGCAGAAAGCGATCTGGAGTTTGTCAATACCTACATTATGGTAGGCGAGGATCAGATCATTCTCAGGGGTGTCAAGTACCTGACTGGTGACCGCACTGCAGTCAAGGAAGGCGAATTTACCTTTGGTCTGTACGATGCTCAGGGTACATTGATTGAGTCTGTGACGAATGATGCAAACGGCAACTTTGCCTTCGCTGCATTGAAGTTCGACCAGGATGATACCACGGTCAACGGCATCGGCCAGTACACCTTCACAGTTAAGGAAATTGCCGGTACCGCTCAGTACATGACTTATGACGCAACGGTATTCACCGTCAAGGTCACGGTAGCGGACAACGACGAAGGCGGCATTGCAGTTACCTATTCTGTCAATGACACGCCCAACGGTTCGATTCAGTTCACCAATACCTATGACGAGCCCGAACCGGAGATCCCGGAGACCGGCGACAACAGCCTTGTGTTCCTGTGGATCGCATTGCTGGCAGTCAGCGGTTGCGCTCTCGTCACCATCGCTGTTCTGGCCGTAAAGAAAAGAACTGCGAATAAGTAAATAACACCCATAAAAAACACATCCATCGATTTGATGGATGTGTTTTTTTCTGCGGGCAGATAAAAGAGAATGCCGCCTATGGTGTTCCATAGGCGGCAAAGAGGTCTTATAATGTTTCCATGACTGCCCGGATCCGTTCCACAGTCCGATCATAGCCCAGGATCTGCATAACGGTGTACAGGTCGGGGGAATTGGTCTTTCCGGTGACGGCCTGGCGGATAAAGGTAGATACATCCGCAACGGTGCCGGGGAAGGCAGCAGGGTCTGTCTTATAGGCCTTCATATCGGTGGTGAAGCCAATTTCCTCGGTGATAGCCTTGACCTTGTCAAACCAGACAGCGGAATCGTCGGCAGGATCGAACCGGTCCAGGAATTTCTGCAGTACAGTCGAGATGGTCTCGTTTTCAAACCGATTGTCAAATTGGGGCAGCTGGAGGTAGTCGTCGTAGAAGAAGCCCATATAAGGTTTTGCCTCCTGCCAGGTTGCCATGTCCTTGCGGGGCTTTTTGCCGCCCCGGCCAATGGCAAGGATCGCCTTGGCGTAATCCGGGTCAGCCTTCAGCTTTTGGGCAAAGTCACAGTCAAATTCCTCGGCCCATTGGGTCAGCAGACAGTAGACCTTATCTGCGTCCATCCTGGCGATCTCGTTTTTGGACACATCGGTGAGCTTTGCATAGTCAAACAAACTGCCGGCAGGATTGAGCTTCTTGGGGCTGAACTTGAATTCGTCCGCAGGGACTGTGGGGTTTGCCCGACGCCAGTCCTCAAAATTGGAGTTGAGGACGGTCATGATATACTCATACACAGCCTCCACAGGGAAACCCTCGGCTTTGTAGAAGGTCAGCGCCAGCTCCGGGTCTTTCCGTTTGGACAGCTTGCGCTTGGAGGTGCCGTCCATCTTCATCAGCGGTCCAATGTGGACATACTTTGGCAGCTTAAAGCCCAATGCCTTAAACAGCTGGATATGGAAGGGCAGGGTAGGCAGCCATTCGTCGCCCCGGACCACATGGGTGGTGCGCATCAGATGGTCGTCCACCGCATGGGCAAAGTGATAGGTGGGGATGCCATCAGACTTGAGCAGCACATGATCCACATCATTTTCTGTGATGGTCAGCTTGCCCTTGACCAGATCGTCAAACTTAAACTGGTTTTCGATGCTGCCGGTGCTGCGGAACCGAAGCACCCAGGGATTACCGGCGTTCAGTTGCGCCTGGATATCCTCCAGGGAGCGGTCACGCCACATGGCGTACTTGCCGTAGTAGCCGGTAGTCTCCTTGTTGGCCTCCTGCTGCTGACGCATCTGGGACAGCTCCTCCTCGGTGCAGAAGCAGGGGTAGGCCATCCCTTCCGCTACCAGCTTCTTGGCATACACATGGTAAATAGCGGCCCGCTGACGCTGCCGGTAAGGACCGTAGGCACCGCTGTCACCGTCAATGGTGGCACCCTCGTCAAATTGGATGCCGTAGTGCTTCAGCGTGTTGATGAGTACCTCCACAGCGCCGGGGACCTCCCGCTTGGCATCGGTGTCCTCCACCCGCAGGAACAGCACGCCGCCGCTCTGATGGGCCATCCGCTCAGCGGTCAGACCCATGACCAGGTTACCCAGATGGACAAAGCCGGTAGGGGAGGGCGCCATACGGGTGACCACAGCACCTTCGGGCAGCTCCCGGAGGGGATATTTTTCTTCCAGTGTTTCGGGGGTGTCTATGACATTGGGAAACAGCAGATTTGCAAGAGTCTTGTGATCCATAGCAGTTACCTCGATTATCCAAAAAATCTGCCATTACTATAACATATCCCCAGGCAGAAAGTCAATTTCTCATTGCGTTTTCTGTACCAATATGGTAGAATACAGGAAATTGCGAAAGACGAGGCGAATTTTATGGAAGAAGCAGTTAAGAAGAGAATGCTTTCCGGCATCCAGCCCAGCGGCGACCTGCACCTGGGCAACTATCTGGGGGCGATCAAAAATTGGAGCTCCCGGGCCGATACCTATGAGTGCTTCTACTTCATGGCAGATATGCACACCATCACCGTCCGGCAGACCCCGGCAGACTTGCGCCGCAGGACTTTGGAACAGCTGGCCCAGTATATTGCCTGCGGCCTGGACCCGGAGAAGAACACCCTGTTTGTCCAAAGCCATGTCCACCAGCATGCGGAGCTGGGCTGGGTGCTCAACTGCTACACTATGTTCGGCGAGCTGAGTCGTATGACCCAGTTTAAGGACAAGTCTGCCAAGAATGCGGAGAATATCAACGGTGGCCTGTTCACCTACCCGGCGCTGATGGCAGCGGACATCCTGCTGTACCAGCCGGACCTGGTGCCGGTAGGCCACGATCAGAAGCAGCACTGCGAGCTGACCCGGGATGTTGCCCAGCGGTTTAACAGCATCTACGGCGACGTGTTTAAGATCCCGGAGCCCTTCATCCCCGAGACCGGCGCCCGTGTTATGAGCCTCAATGCTCCCGAGAGCAAAATGAGCAAGTCTATGCCTGAGGGCTGCGTGTTTTTGATGGAGCGGCCGGAGGACATCCAGCGCAAATTCAAGCGGGCCATCACCGACAGCGACACGGAAAACTGTGTCCGCTTTGACCCCGAGAACAAACCCGGTGTCGCGAATCTCATGAGCATTTACTCTGCTGTTACCGGCCTGTCCTTCCAGCAGATCGAGGCGGAGTTCGCCGGTCAGGGCTACGGTAAATTCAAGCCGGTGGTGGGTGATGCAGTCATTGAGACCCTGCGGCCCATCCGGGAGGAGGCAGCCCGCCTGCTGAAGGATAAGGCATACCTGGAGGGCGTTTATCGCACCGGCGCGGAAAAGGCAAGCTACGTGGCCGAGAAGACCCTGCGGAAGGTCTATAAGAAGATCGGCTTCCTGGCGAGATAATAAGCATTGGACGGACAGGTTATCCTGTCCGTCCGTTTTACATGAAGAAATATAGCGCCATGGTCAGCATCGCGTTGTTGCGGTCCTCCTCATTATCTCCCGCCATTAAAAGCAGCAGCAGGATGATCAAAAGATCCGCCGTGTCCAGATCCCTTGGAAGGATCTGCCGGAAAAAGCTGCCAAGTCCAATGGGGTCGGAGACAGGTACCTGCCGGTGGGTCCGCGGCGAAGAATGCTTCGGTGGCGGTGGTTCCGGCGGTGGACATTCCGGGGGAGGAGAGAAGTCCTGTACCGGCTCCGGAGGCGGCACTTCCGGGGGCGGTGCAGGTGTCGGCTGTGGTGCGGGCCGAGGCGATGGCGGTGGCGGTGACGGTGGCGGCACCGGGTCCTGGATCCGGCTGCGGGGGTACGAGCCCTCCGGCTGGGGTATATATCGATTGTACATAGCGCTACCTCCCTGTTCCCGTCAGCAGACCTGCTTGCCCTAGGACGGAGGATGCCATCCTGGCCATTTTGGCTGCCCGCATAGCTTTCTCCAGCTTTTCGATCCGATCCCGGCTCAGATAAGGGCCCAGGGCGCGGAGAAGATTTTTTTGGTTGCCGTCGATACCGCTTTGCTGGGCAAAGCCTGTCAGCTTTTGCAGCATACCTATGTCTATATTGGGCAGGGAAAAGCCGCCGGAAACCGGCTCAGATTTCTCCGGTGATGCTTGCCCCATGGCTTGCGCCATGGACATGATCTTTTGCATCATCTCCGGGTTGTTCAAAATTGCGCCCATTTGGGCCTGGATATCCTCCATGCTAACCTCCCATCTGCTTGAGAAGCTTTTGCACTTCTTCCGAGGCGGCAACAGCGCCCAGGGACTGCCCGGCCTGGGTGAAATCCCCCTTGGCGGCCTGCTCCATAGCCCGGCGAAGACCTGGGTCATTTGATCGCTGCAGCAGAGCCAAGAGCTGCTGGCCGGCAGGACTGCTCACCAGCCGCAGGGCTTCTTCCATGGAAAATTTATTTGAATTTGCATCCATTGCGTTGCCTCCTGTCAAAATGCCTGCTATAATACCTGCAAGGACACGGCTTTCAAGCCGCTCTGCTACTACTATATGCACACAAGGAACAGTTGGTGAACTATGAAGATCCTCGTATTATCTGATTCCCATGCAGCCCTGAGCTTCATGCGTCTGTGTATCGCCAAGGTAAAGCCGGATCATGTGATTCATTTGGGTGACCACTATCAGGATGGTAAGGCAATGGAGGAGGAAAACCCAAACATCCGCTTCCATCAGGTCCCGGGAAACTGCGACCGCTATCGCTGCAATCCCTGGACGGCAGACATCCTTTGCTATCCGGTGGCCGGTGTGAAGCTGTTTATGACTCATGGACATAAGCACGGCGTCAAGACCGGCACATACCGCCTGCTGGCCGACGCCCGCGAGCATGGAGCCCAGGCGGTGCTCTACGGCCATACCCACCGCGCCGAATGCTATCGGGAGCCGGACGGCCTCTGGGTGCTCAATCCCGGCAGCTGCGGCAGCTACGGCGGCAGTGTGGGCGTGATCGAAACGGCGGAGGAAAAAATTTCCGCCTGCTACTTGCTGTCGCAGACGGAAATTTTGGATTTGTGATGATGAAATTGCCGGCGTTCGGGTATGCTGTTATCAGGAAAGGGTCAGCAAAAACAGCAGAATTGCCACGGCGGCAACGCACATGGCACCGATCAGCAGATGATCCAGTAGCTTGTTCAAAGTCTCCCGCCGGGTGGCGGCGTTGGGGTAACGGACAGCGGGGCGGCGTTCCATGTTGCAGCGGTACAGTACAGCGGTTTTCATATCGTGTTGCCTCCTTGTTTTTATCTGCTACAAGGATACATCACAAAAAGTCCAATAAGCAGGACAGAAAACCTGTGACTTGCATCCGACACAAAAGTGTGCTATGATATACAAAATGACAAAAGGCGGAGGTGCCTTATGGGTAAGTATCAAGATATGAAAAAAGAAATGAAGGAAAATTTCGAGGCGGATAAAGCGTCCGGCTCCGGTTTCCGTGCAGTTTGCCGCTGGATCTACCGGTTGCGGAGTCTTTTGCTGGCGATCCCCGTAGCTGTAACGGCGATCATTTTGGCGATCCGCAACTTTGCGCTGCTGCCTGCCAAGGTGGGCTTTGATCTGCAGTCCACAGGTGAATTTTCCGTGATGATGGATAAGCCTCTGGCTGTGCTGATCCCGGTGGTCCTGACAGGCGTGTGCCTGCTGCTGATGGCCTTTTCCAAGCGGGTGGTATATCCCTGGCTTGTGAGCCTGTTCTCCTTGCTGGTGCCCATTGTCATTCTGTTTGTCAATACCTTCCCTGGCTGATAGCTTCTAAAAGACGACGGTCCCCGTTTGGTGAACGGGGACCGTTTTCATGCTTCCAAAAGCTTTAAAAGCGCATCTGTGCTGTTGGCAATGGCCACAGCGCCGGCGGCCTCCATATCCGCTACCTTACCGTAGCCCCAGGCGACACCGATGGTGGGGATCCCATGATGGGCTGCGCCTACTACATCGTAATGGGTATCACCGACCATAATAAATGTGCTGCTGCGGTCGTAGCTTTCCAGTAGGTATGCGATCACATCCTCCTTGCAGATCCGGCTTCGGTCCAGGGTCGCACCGCAGATTCGGTCAAAGTATTTGGACAGCTCAAATTTCTCCAGGATCTCTACAGCCAGACTTTCCGGCTTGGAGGTGGCCACCAGCAATGTATGGCCGTGGGCCTTGAGGGTTTGGAGTAGGGCTTCGATTCCGGGATAGGGGGTGTTTTCAAACTTTCCCACCGTGGTGTAGCGGCTGCGGAATACCTCCACCGCCTCGTCTGCCCGATCTTCCGGAACGCCAAATTCTATGAAGGTCTGATGCAGCGGCGGCCCCACAAAGACCCGCATAGCCTGCCGGTCCGGAACAGGCAGGCCGAAATGCCGTAGGCCCAATGCAGCGCAGTTGATGATCCCCTCACCGGAATCCGTCAACGTTCCGTCCAAATCAAATAAAATCGTTTTCTTCATAGCGCGCGTCCTTTTCCTGTGTTACAGAAAGTATAGCACAGATCCTGCTTGTGCGCAATCGTCAAAAAACGGCATCCGTTTGAACGGATGCCGTTTTGGTCACATGTCCAGAAGTTCTTTGTTGTAGAACCTGGAGTTTTTCTGGAATTCCCGATTGACATATTCATAACCGAATTCCTCGGTGATGGTCTGCCGATCAGAGAACATGTTGGTGCCAAGGCCCAGACGGTCACCCTCAATGGTCACTCCCATTGCCGCCAGGGTAGTGGGGTACATATCAAAGGTGCCGAATTGGCGGTTTTTCTCGTTGGTAGGCGTAACTGCGGAGTTGATGATGCAGTTGTAGATGGTCCGCTCATAGTCCTCGTTCACATCCTGCATGAACTTGGGGTCCATGGTCAGGTGGTCGCCGCACAGGACGATGGTGGTGTTCTCATAGAAGGGCTGCTCCTGGATCCAGGAGATAAACTCGTCCAACTGCCGGGAAGCGCAGGCCACCACGTTGGGATAGCGCTTGGAATACGTCTTTTCACATAGCTGGCAGCGGTAGCCGTTGGGGAAGTGGGTGTCGCAGGTCAGCATGGTGAAGTTGAAGGGTTGGTCCTCCTGGGAAAGACGGGTCAGCTCTTCCTTTGCATATTCAAAGAGCTTGGCATCCTCGAAGCCCCACCAGACCTCATAATCCATGGGCAGCCAGCCCCGCTCCTTCAGGGTCTTCAGGTCCACGATGTTGTAGTTGCCGTGTTCGCGGAAGTAGGATTCCCGGCCGCCGAACTCCGCATCAGAGCCGACGAGCAGCGTCTGGTTGTAGCCGGCGTCCTCCAGGACCTCGCCGATGGAGACGATGCCGGGCA
>JAZNDJ010000094.1:0-18599 GCA_045588045.1 Faecousia sp. | reverse complement strand
GGTCCAAGCGTGGTCTACGCCGCCTTCCACACAGTGGCGCAGAGCCCGGGCCTTGTTGTGGCCGCTGATGACCAAAAGCACCTGCTTGGAGTCACACACAGTGCCGACACCAACGGACAGGGCCGTCTTGGGGACCTTGTTGGGATCGTTATCGAAGAAACGGGAGTTGACGATCAGGGTGTCCTCGGTCAGAGCGCGGATGCCGGTGCGGGAGGTCAGGCTGGTGAAGGGCTCATTGAAAGCGATGTGGCCGTCCACGCCGCTGCCGCCCAGGAACAGATCGATGCCGCCGTAGGAAGCGATCTTATCCTCGTAGCGCTGACACTCAGCTTCCAGATCCTCAGCCATGCCGTTGAGAATGTTGATGTTCTCGGCAGGAATATCGATGTGGTTAAAGAAGTTATCGTGCATGAAGTACCAGTAGCTCTGGTCATGCTCTCTGGGCAGACCTACATATTCGTCCATATTGAAGGTCACAACATTCTTGAAGGTGACAAGGCCGGCCTTGTTCATCTCAATCAGCTTTTTGTAAGTGCCGAGAGGGGAAGAACCGGTGGGCAGACCCAGGACGAAGGGACGGTTTTCCTTGTGGTTGTTGATGGCATTGGCAATATGCTGTGCAGCCCATGCGCTCATTTCAGCGTAGTTGTCTTTAATGATAAGTTTCACATTTGATCACACTCCAAAATTGAATAAAGGGATGGATTTTTTACACAAAGCATCCCTTGCGAAAACCATTATACTCCTTCGCTTTTTATTTGTCTACGGTTTCGGGGGTATTTTTTATAAGCAAATTTTACAAAATTTCCGTGTAATTTCCGGAAAAATGCAAGCCCAAAAATTAAAATTGCAAAAAATGCGTTGCAAATAAAAGGGAATATGGTATGTGTATAATATGAGATAGCCCCTGTGAGAAGGCTGAAAAAAGCGCATCCAAGGTCGTTGCCTTGAAGAAGCTGGACAGAAAGGCAAAAATGCCTGCGGAGATCTTTGCATATACCTTTGGTATCTTCATAGCCTTGGTGTTTGGTACAGGCATGTGTCTGGCTATGCAGGTGATCGGACCGACTACGGTGCCGCTGGAGGAAAAGGACTTTCCGTTTATTACGGTAAAGGAGATCTGCAGCTATGCGTGTCCGCACCACAAAGCACTTGCAATTGGGGGTCAGCTTAGCTATAATGGTGCAATAAGTCTATGAAATGGCAGGCATCGTTCTGCAGTGAAAAAGGAGGAGCTTATGGCATCCGGAAAATACGTAAGGAAAAAATCCGGCGGAGGATTGATCCTGGTCGCGGTGATCTTACTGCTGGTGACGCTGACATTGGTGATCGTTGCAGGCATCATGCTGTGGCCGGGCACAGAAGACGATACACTGCAGCCGGATCCGCCGGTTGCTCAGGGGCAGACGCCGACCACGCAGCCGACCGCTGAGCCGACTACTGAGCCTACGGACGCACCGACGACCCAGCCCACAACAGAACCGACCACAGCGCCTACTACAGCGCCTACTACAGCGCCGACCACCGCACCCACGACGGCACCCACCACAGCACCTACCGTACCTGCTGACAGCCCGGTCGGTGAAAAAGTGGCAGCTCTGGCCTTGGCACAGGTGGGCAAACCGTATGCCTCTGACGGCAGTGGCCCGGATACCTTCAACCCCTCAGGCCTGGTCTATTACTGCTTCCGCACCAACGGTGTGGCCGCGCCCCGCTCCGTCAGTGCACAGGCCGCTTACGGCACAGAGGTGGCCAAGGAGGAGATCCAGGCCGGTGATGTGGTGTTCTTCTGGACGAATCAGGAGGGCACGGCCCAGTTTGTAGGTGTTTGCGTGGGAGACGGCTACTATGTTGCAGCCCGAAACTCTGAGAATCCGGTTACCAAGATGAGCATGAAGGGTACATACTTCAGCGAGCATTTCGTCTGTGCCCGCCGTTTTTACAGCTAAGAGATATGCACACAGCAAAGGCCCCCTCTGTCGAGGGGGCCTTTTGTATCAACCGAAGAAGAACACCTGTCTCATCAGTGGTTGGGCACCGGTGACGGGGTCCATTTCCATGACCATCACGTCCTTCATGTATTCGTTCCAGCGGTCTACTACAGGGCTGTCTGCCTGTACCTTTGCCGCAAACTCCACACTGTCACATTCATAGTAGCCGAACAGCTCATTGCCTACATTCCAAATGGTGTAGTTGCGGATGCCGGCGGCAGCCAGGACTTCTTTCATTTCCGGCCAGATGTTATCGTGTCGGGAGATATACTCTTCCAGTTTGCCGGGCAGTACCGTAGCCTTCCATGCGTATCGTTCCATAGTGCGCCTCCAAAAATAGTTTAAAAAAGTTTTTCCTTGTGTACCAATGACAAAATGCGTTTTTGAAAAAATCGAAAATACGAAAGAAGAAAAAAGGATTGCAATTGTCTTGGTTTAGTGATATTATACATACAGGCGGTGATATTTGATAGGGTTTTCTGCGAAATGTGACAAAATTGTGCACATCACACAAAAAGGAGATACCTGAATTGTGAATGTTGAATCGAGTCCCGCCTAAAGCAAACTGATCGACCGGCCGCGCGGATCGCGGCGAAAGAGGAGGAAAAACCAATGGCAGAGCCCATTCTGGAGCTGCGCGGTATTACCAAGATCTTCCCCGGTGTGAAGGCCCTGAACCAGGTGCAGTTCGACTTGGGTCCGGGCGAGATCCACGCATTGATGGGAGAGAACGGTGCTGGCAAATCCACATTTATCAAGGTCATTATGGGTGTGCACCAGGCGGAGGAAGGCGAGATGTTCCTATATGGACAGCCCGTCCGCTTCAAAAACACCCGCGATGCACAGAAGGCCGGCATCGCAGCGATCTATCAGCATGCCACCGTATACCCCCATCTGTCTGTTGCGGAGAATATTTTCACCGGCCACCTGAAGGTCCGGGCCGGGGTCGTCCAGTGGAAGGAAATGTACAAGGAAGCGGATGCCCTGCTGCAGGAGCTGAACGCGGACTTTAATTCCCGTGCCCTTATGGGTAACCTCTCTGTGGCACAGCAGCAGATGGTGGAGATCGCCAAGGCGCTTTCTGTCAATGCAAGGATCATTATTATGGACGAGCCCACCGCAGCATTGACAAAGCGGGAGTCCGAGGAGCTGTACCGCATTGCACGAAAGCTTCGGGATGAAGGCAAGTCCATCATCTTCATCTCCCACAGATTTGAAGATATGTATGCGCTGGCTACCCGGGTCACGGTTTTCCGGGATGCCAACTATATTGGTACATATAACGTTGACGAGATCTCCAACGCAGATCTGATCACTGCCATGGTTGGCCGTGAGATCAAGGATCTGTTCCCCAAGCCGGAGGTGGAGATCGGCGAGGAGGTCCTCCGGGTGGAGAACCTTAGCCGCACCGGCTATTTCAAGGACGTTTCCTTCCAGGTCCATAAGGGCGAGATCCTGGGCCTGACCGGCTTGGTGGGTGCCCGCCGTACAGAGGTGGTGCAGACCATCTTCGGCGCAGAGAAGCGCACCTCCGGCAAGATATTCCTGGAGGGCAAGGAAGTCAAGATCAAAAATCCCAAGGAAGCTATGAAGAAGGGCATCGGCCTGCTGCCGGAAAACCGGCAGGTGGAAGGCCTGATCCTGGACTGGGGCATCGGCCGAAATATCACCCTGCCGGAGCTGAAGCGGTACGTCAAGTTCCTGTTTATCAATGAAAAGCAGGAGAATCTGACTTCTAAGAAGCTGGCAGAACAGGTGGACACCAAGGCTGTGACCGTTTTTGACAAGGCAAGCTCCCTGTCCGGCGGCAACCAGCAGAAGGTGGTTGTGGCCAAGGCTTTGGGTTCTGACTTTAAGGTCCTGATCCTGGACGAGCCTACCAAGGGCGTGGACGTTGGCGCCAAGGCGGCGATCTATGAGATCATGGGTGAGCTGGCCCAGCAGGGCTATGCGATCATTATGATCTCCTCGGAAATGCCGGAGATCCTGGGTATGGCCGATCGGATCATCGTTATGTGTGAAGGCCGCGTTACAGGTGAGCTGATGCGCGGTGAGGCCACCCAGGAGAAGATCTTGGAGCTGGCTATGTCAAAGCAGGCTGCAGCAGAAGGGAGTGTGTCACAGTGAAGACAAAAACACTTCGCAGAACCGGCGGTAAGTTTGGTGAGCTGCTGCGTAGCCGTGAAGCAAGCTTGCTGCTGGTCATGATCCTGCTGTGCGCCGTGATCCAGTGGCGCAGCGGCGGCACGTTCCTCAGTGGAACGGTCATTACCCAGCTGAGCCAGAACTATGCGTACATTGCGGTGCTGTCCTTTGGCATGCTGCTGGTGCTGCTGATCGGCGGTATCGATATTTCCATCGGCGCAACGGTGGCATTGAGCGGCATGAGCACATGTCTGCTGATGCGTGACGGCGTGATCACAAACCCCTTGCTGGCGTATCTTTTCAGCATCCTGGTGGGTATTGCTTGCGGCCTGGTGATCGGCCTTGTGATCTCCAAGGGCAAGGTTATTCCCATTATTGCCACCTTGGGCATGCAGTATATTTACCGCGGTCTGACCTACTTTGTCTCCGGCACCCTTTGGGTCCCTGCCGACAAGATGCTGCAGGGCTATAAGGACTTTGCACAGGGCGGCTTCCTGGGCATCAACAACCTGTTCTGGATCGTGATCGCGGTATTTCTGGTCATGGTCGTGTTCCTGAAGTGGACGACCTTTGGCCGGCAGATCTATGCTGTTGGCTCCAATACCGAGGCAGCCGGGATCTCCGGTATCAATATCGACCGGGTCAAGATCATCGTTTACTCCATTAACGGCGGCATCGCCGGCCTGGCAGGTGCCATGTACACCAGCCTCTATGCTTCAGCGCAGGGCAATATGGCTACCGGCGCGGAGATGGACGTGATCGCCGCCTGCGTCATTGGCGGTGTCAGCCTGAACGGCGGCCAGGGCAGTGCCTTTGGCGTGCTGCTGGGTGCAATTACCATTGCGGTTATCAGTAAATCCCTGTCCCTGGTGGGCATCGATGCCTTCTGGCAGCGGGCACTGAAGGGCGCAGTCATTTTGCTGGCTGTGGTGATCAATGTGATCGTCCAGCGCAACGCAGCCCGTAAGGCTCTGGAAGGGAGGAATATCTGATGGCAACTAAGTCCGGAAGAACGATCTCCCATGTAGCAGAGCGTTCTGTGAAAAAACTGATGCTGCGCTGGGAATTCCTGCTGATCCTGATCTTCTTTGGCGTCAACATTATGAACGCCTCCCTGTCCCCCTACTATCTAGATGCCTACAACCTGTTTACCAACATTAACGGCTTCCTGGTCAAGGGCATCATCGCCCTGCCGATGGCGTATGTTCTGCTTCTGGGCGACATCGACCTGTCTGTGGGCGGAAATGTGTGTCTGTCGGCTACTATGCTGGGTATCGTCTACAATGCCACCAATAACATTTGGCTGGGCATCCTGGCCTGCATCCTTACCGGCACCCTCTGCGGTGCCCTCAATGGCCTGATCATGACCAAGTTTACGGAGCTGGCGCCCATGATCGTTACCCTGGCAACCAACATCATCTTCCGCGGTCTGTCCGAACGGATCCTGGGCGACGGTGCCACCGGCGGCATGCAGAAGGTGGAGTGGTTTGGTAGGATCTTCTATGGCCGCGTGTTTGGCATCATTCCGTATCCGTTCATTATCTTCTGTGTGCTGGCTGTAATCTTTGGCCTGGTGATGCACAAGACCATCTTTGGCCGTCAGATGTTTGCAATCGGTGCCAATAAGAAGGCGGCGGCCTATGCCGGTGTCAAGGTGCAGAAGGTCCGTATGAGTGTCTTTACCCTCACAGGTTTTATGTGCGGCTTCGCGGCTGTGATCTACTGTGCAAACCTGGGCAGCGTCAAGAGCAACGTTGCCGACGGCTTTGAGCTGGAAGCCATCTCCATGTGTGTTCTGGGCGGCATTTCCACCGCCGGCGGCAAGGGCACTATGGTGGGCGCAATCATCGCCATCTTCATCATCGGTCTGCTGCGTTACGGTCTGAACCTGATCAATCTGAGCGGTCAGACCATTCGTATCATCCTGGGTATTCTGCTGATCGCGGTGGTCCTGTATCCCACCATCCAGGATGCCATCAAGAACCGCAAAAAGTCGGTCAAGTAATTTCTTTGGTATGCACGCATTTGCGTTCATATAAAAATTTTTGAAAGGAAAAGAACTATGAAAAAGCTTATTGCATTGCTCCTGGCACTTACCATGATCCTGGGTCTGGCCGCTTGCGGCAGCACCGAGGAAGGCGGCGCAGCAGATGCCGGCAAGACTACCTATGCTATCGTCTGCAAGGACGCTTCTAACCCCTATATGCTCAAGATGATCGACGGCTTCAAGGCCGCCTGCGAAGATCTGCAGGTCGAGTTCCTGACCAAGTCCCCCGAGACCACCTCTGTTGACGATCAGATCAACATCGTCAATGACCTGGTTGCTCAGGGCGTCAAGGGCATCGCAATTGCTGCCAACGACGCAGCTGCTCTGGAAGCTACCATTAAGGCTGCCCGCGAAAAGGGTGTCGTGGTCGTCACTCTGGACTCCGACACTGCCGGTTCCCAGATGTTCGTCAACCAGGCTGGTGTTGAGCAGGTCGCTCAGGTCCTGGTGGATTCCGTCATGGACATGACCGGCGGCGAGGGTGAGTTCGCTATCCTGTCCGCTTCCTCCACCGCTACCAACCAGAACGCTTGGATCGCAGCTATGGAAGAGATCCTGAAGGACGCTAAGTACGAGAAGCTGACTCTGGTCGAGACTGTTTACGGCGATGATGAGCCCACCAAGTCCACCACCGAGACCCAGAATCTGCTGACCAAGTACCCCGACCTGAAGGTCATCTGCTGCCCCACCACCGTTGGTATCCTGGCCTGTGCTCAGACTGTTCTGAACACCGAAGGCTGCACCGTTAAGGTCGCTGGCCTGGGCCTGCCCTCCGAGATGAAGGAATACGTCGGCGACGAGAAGGTCTGCCCCTACATGTATCTGTGGAACCCCATCGATGTGGGCAACTGCGCAGCTTACATGATCAAGGCTATCGCTGACGGCAAGGCTGGCGCTGCCGGCACCGAGTTCACCGCAGATAACGGCACTACCTACGCTGTCACCGCCGGTGATCCCGCCGAGACCCAGATTATTGTTGGCCCTCCCTTCGCATTCAACGGCGACAACATTGCTGAGTGGGCTTCTGTCTATTAATCAGCCAGTCAACTGCATAAAAAGAGGTTAGGGCTTCGGCCCTAACCTTTTTTTGCAATAAAATTCATGCTATTTGCAATTGACAAACTTTGGGGGCAAGGGTACAATGGGATTATCCCAATTTAAGGAGAAAAACTATGAAGAAACTGATCGCATTGCTTTTGGCAGCCATTATGTGCTGCACGATGTTTGTTGCCTGCGGCCAAACAGAACAGACCGATAACAAGGAGCCCGACGATGCCCAGCAGGCCGAGCCTGTGGAGGATGACGGCATTTTGAAGATCCTGCTGATCGGCCACAGCCAGGGCATGGACTCTGCCTACATGTTCCCTGATGTTGCCCGGAACGAGGGCATGGAAAAGCTGGTGGTGGGCGTACTGTACCACAGCGGCTGCCGTCTGAGCGAGCATGTAAACTTCTTGACCAATAACCTGCGGGAGTATGCCTACCTGGAGTATGACATCTCCACCGATACCTCCTGGCGGATCGCAGACTGCAACGGCAACTTCACCGCCCATGTGCCCAACCAGGCCCACGATACTTACATCGAAGACGGCTCCATCGGCCAGACCATGGAGTTTGGCATTGCCCGGCATGATTGGGATGTTGTGGTTATGCAGGCCGGTGTCTTTGAATCTGCCAACAAAGCGGATACCGCCAATCCTGTGAATATTTCCGAGGATATCAAGAAGATTCAGGAATATGTTTTGGAAAAGGATATCGAGCCCGGCAGCGCACCTGAGTTTGCCTGGAACATGGTTTGGGCTTGCCCCAACGATGACACCATGCTCAATGACAGCTACAAGAACAACCTGTACGACAACTTTGACAGCAGCACCGATATGTTCGAGCATCAGGCCGCTACTCTGAAGGATATCGTCCTGCCTGCTTATGAGTTTGATTATGTCGTGCCTGCCAGTACCGCTATCCAGAATGCAGACACCAGCGTGCTGAATGCCCGGGATCTGTACCGCGATTTCATCCATGCCTCTGACTATGGCCGGATGATGGTTGCCTATATGTGGTACTGTGAGCTGACCGGCACGGATATCTCCACCTGCAAGTTTGCCCCTGTCAGCCACCAGGTCCGGTTTGACAATGTGTACCGGATGCAGCTGAAGGAGGATCTGACCTTGACTGAGGAGCAGAAGAACATTCTGATCGAGTCTGTTCAGAATGCCTTCGCCAACCCCTACACCCTGACCCAGTCCCAGTACCAGTAATCAAAAAGCCCCATCGAAAGATGGGGCTTTTTCGGCAGACATAATTTTTGAAGAAACACAACGGAGGAAAGCTATGAAAATCTTGATGATCGGCCACAGCCTTGGCATGGATGCCACCTATATGCTGCCGGATGTTGCCCGGAACGAGGGCATGGAAGATCTGATCGTCGGCGTGCTGTACCACAGCGGCTGCCGCCTGGGTCAGCATGTGAAATATCTGACGGAGAATGCCCCCCAGTACGCCTATCTGGAGTACGATATTTCTGCGGATAACTGCTGGCGCATTGCCGACTGTAACGGCAACTTCGTGGCCCACAAACCCAACCAGGCCCATGATATCTACATCGATGACGGCTCCATCGGTCAGACCATGGCCTTCGGTATTACCCGCCACGCCTGGGATATCGTGGTCATGCAGGCGGGATTGTTTGAAAGTGCCAATGTTGGGGAAGGTCCTTATCTGCTGGATAACGTTGCGAATATTCATACCATTCAGAGATATGTTCTGGACAATTATATAGAGCCGGGCAAGACACCCAAATTCGCATGGAATATGGTGTGGGGCCCTCCCGGCGACGAGGCCAAGCTGACCGACACCACCAAAAAGCGGCTGTACGACAACTTCGGCGGCAGCATTGACACCATGTACAAAAAGGTGGCCCAGGTGCTCAAGGAAGAGATCATGCCCTGCCATGATTGGGAGTACCTGTTCCCCTCCGCCACCATGATGCACAATCTGAATTCCAGCTATCTGGAGCCCAAAGACTTGTACAGGGATTATGCCCATGCGTCGGACTTCGTGCGTGTGTCGGTGGCCTACCTTTGGTACTGCACCTTGACTGGCACTAAGCTTGAAGCATGCAAATTCGCCCCCATCAGCAGCCGCATGCGGTTTAAAACTGTGCTGCGGGAATCCGGCGAGCCGCTGGAGCTGACCCAGCAGGAAAAGCTGCTGCTGATCGAGAGCGTCGGCAATGCCATGGCAGAACCCTACGCAATGACCCAGTCCCGGTACACCGGCTAAATTGCATAGGCAACACCCCTCTGCTCCCAAAGCAGAGGGGTGTGGTTTTGTTATTTGCCGGGACCTGCGGTATCGGCACCGTCGCCGGAAAGGCCAAGCCGCTCTGCAGCCTCCTGGCGCATTTTGTACTTAAGGATCTTGCCTGCGGCATTCATGGGGAAGCTGTCCACAAAGGAGATGTACTTGGGCACCTTATGCCGTGCCATGCTGGCCTGGATAAAGGCGGTCATTTCCGCTTCGGTCACAGAGCCGGGCTCCTTCAGTATGATACAGGCCATGATTTCCTCGCCGTACTTCTTGTCGGGTACGCCAATGACCTGGACATCCCGGTCTGCCGGGTGGGTGTAGATAAACTCCTCAATCTCCTTGGGGTAGATGTTTTCGCCGCCCCGGATGATCATGTCCTTCAGACGGCCGGTGATCCGGTAATTGCCATCGGCATCCCGGCAGGCCAGGTCGCCGGAGTGAAGCCAGCCATCTTCGTCGATGGTGTCCTTGGTGGCCTGGGGCATTTTGTAGTAGCCCTTCATGGTGTTGTAGCCCTTGGCACAGAACTCGCCGTTGACACCGTCCGCCACTTCCTCGCCGGTCTCCGGGTCTACGATCTTGCACCGCACATGGGGGAAGGCGTAGCCGACGGTGTCGGTGCGGACCTCCAGAGAGTCGGTCCAGGCAGACATGGTATTGCCGGGGGCACACTCTGTCTGACCGTAGACGCTGACGATGCCCCGCATATTCATTTCATCCGGCTGTGCCGCACGGCGCATCAGCTCCGGAGGACAACCTGCGCCGGCCATGATACCAGTCCGCATGTGGCTAAAGTCCGTTTTTCGGTAGTCCGGATGGTTGAACATGGCGATAAACATGGTGGGCACGCCGTTGAAGCAGGTGATCTTCTCCTGGTTGATGCAAGCAAGGGATTGCTTGGCGGAGAAGTAAGGCATAGGGCAGATGGTAGCACCGTGGGTCATGGAGGCGGTCATAGACAGGGTCATGCCAAAGCAGTGGAACATAGGCACCTGGATCATCATACGGTCTGCCGTGGACAGGCCCATCCGGTCGCCAATACATTTGCCGTTGTTGACTACGTTGTAGTGGGTTAACATAACACCCTTTGGGAATCCGGTAGTGCCGGAGGTGTACTGCATATTACACACATCGTCGGGCCGGACCTGGGCGGCCATTTTGGCCACCTGCTCCGCGCTCACCATCTCCGCCCGGTCCATAGCTTGCTGGAAGGTCAGACAGCCGGGCTGCCGGAAGCCGGCGGTGATGACATTGCGCAGGAAAGGCAGACGCTTGCAGTGCAGGGGCTCGCCGGGCTTGGTGCCTGCGATCTCCGGGCAGAGCTGATTGATTATGCCCCGGTAGTCGGAATCCAGACAGCTTTCGATCATCACCAGTGTGTGGGTATCAGACTGTCGCAGCAGATACTCTGCTTCGTGGATCTTGTAAGCAGTGTTGACCGTCACAAGCACCGCGCCCAGCTTTGCTGTGGCCCAGAAGGTGATGAACCATTCCGGCACATTGGTGGCCCAGATGGCTACCTTGGAGCCGGCCTTCACCCCCATGGACACCAGTGCCCGGGCAAACCGATCCACATCGTCCCGGAACTGCTGATAGGTCCGGGTGTAGTCCAAAGTGGTGTACTTAATGGCGTACTGGTCAGGAAATTCCTCTGCCATCCGGTCCAGAACCTGGGAAAAGGTCATATCCACCAGCTCATCCTTTTTCCACACATACTGGCCGGTACCGTCATGGTTGAAATACAGGGATTTTTTCTTGCCCCGGGGATTGTCAAACCGGTTCATGTAGTTGACAAAATAGGGGAAGATGACCTCCCGGTCCTGAATATCCTCCAGCCAGTCCGGCTTCCACTCCAGGGAGATAAAGCCGTTGTAATTGACCGAGGACAGGGCGCGCATGATATCGTCAATGGGCATAGTGCCTTCGCCGATCAAATTGTACTGGCCTTCGTCGTCGGAATCCCGCAGGTGGACATGGCGGACATAGTCGCCTAAGTTTTTGATGGTGGTGTCGCCGCTTTCCCCGTAATCCCGGTAGGGGTGGTGGACATCCCACAGCACTGCCAGCTCGTCGCAGGCGCACGCATCCAGCAGACGGCGCAGCCGGGCGGTGTCGGCATAGATGCCGCTGGACTTCATCAGCAGCGTCACGCCGCTCTCCCGGGCCTTTTCCAAAAGGAGGGAGAGATTCTGCCGGACCTGTTCCTCATTGTCCTGAAGGGCAACAGCCGCCACATAAGGTACATGGGCATCCCCGGCGATCTCCAGCAGGGTGGTCAACCAAGGCACACAGGTATCGTCCTGGGACAGGTCGTAGGAGGTGTCAAAGCAGGGGATGGTCAGCTTCTTCTCCCGCAGCTGCCGGACTGTGGCAGCGATCTGATATTTGTGGAAAGGACCGCTGCGGTCGGTCAGGGGATCAAATTTTGGAAGATTGTAGACCTCAATGCCGCCGAAGCCCATATCCAGGGCCAGATCCAGCATTTCCTCCCAGGAAAGCTCCGGCCAGCCCCGGGTTGAAAAGGAGAGATTCATACTTCTTCCTCCTCGTAGACAATTTTATTCAAGGCGCTCAAATAGGCGTGGATACTGGCACAGACGATGTCGGTGGAAATGCCCCGACCGGAGTATAGCTTTCCCTCAGAGCGAAGCCGCACGATGGTCTGGCCCATGGCCTCCCGGCCCTCGGTAACGGCCTGGATCTGGAAATCGTCCAGCTCATAGTGGTGGCCGGTGATCTGCTCAATGGCCAGGAACGCGGCGTCAATAGGGCCGTCGCCCAGGCATACGCCTTCCAGCACATGGTCGCCCCGGCGCAGCCGCATATGGGCAGAGGAGGCAATGGTGTTGCCGGCGTTGATCACATAGGTTTCCAGCCGGTAGGCCGACGGCACCTGCATAGCGGCGGCGGCCACAATGGCATCCAGCTCCCGGATGCCCACCTTTTCCTTCTTGGCGGCAATGGCCTGGAAGGCGTCAAAGACCTTGGGCTTGTCTTCGTCGGACAGCTCATAGCCCAGTTGCTCCACAGCCTTGTTGACCGCGGTGATATCGTCGTGGGCGGTCAGGAAGATGCCGGAATCCTCCTGCTGGGCGCCTCTGTCCAAGGGGGAGGATTTTTTTCGGTCTGCCTGGCACATCCATGTGATCTGACCCATGATCCGGCTGAGCTGAGCCACCCGGACGCCGGTATTGGCATCCAGTGTATCGGTGCGGTCATGAAGGATCCGGGCCACATTGGAAAGGCTGCTGGTATCCACAGGATAGGCGGCAGCCTTCACTTCACCTGCACCCTTGCAGACAGCGGCGATGGCACAGGCATCGGCCAGGGACAGGGTGTTGCTGCAGGCAACGCCTACACACACATCGGCAAGGGCAGGGGTGTCGCGGATGATGCGCTCCACAAAAGCGCCGAATTCCTCCGGCAGCATAGTACCGGCGGTGTCACACAGGGTAACGGTAGTAGCGCCGGCCTGGGCGGCCGCGGAGAGGATGCTCTGCAGGAACGCAGGCTCTGCCCGGGTGGCATCGTCGGCTATAAATTCCACATCGTCGCAGAGGGCTTTGCATTTGGCGACGCAGTCCCGGACGGCGGCGAGCATGGCATCTGCCTTCTTATGGTACAGATACTCCATTTGCACGGAGCTGACAGCAGCACAGACCTGGAGCCGGGGATGTTTTGCCTGCTTCAGCGCCTGGAACACCTGGGAAATGTTCTCCCCATCCAGCTTTACCGGCACAGCCACGGTACTTTCCCGGACGGCGGTAGCCACAGATTTGATCCGCAGAGCATCCGATTTGGAATTATCAATGCCTTCCAATTCGATCACCGCGACCCCAAGACTGTCCAATAGCTTTGCCAGCTCGATCTTTTCCCGGAAGGACAGGCACACGGCCCGGTCCGACTGCTTCATGGTCACATCGCTGATCCTGATCTGTTTCATCATGCTCACTCCTTAAAAATAAAAAAGAAATCCCTGAGACCGCACACCGGTCTCAGGGACGAATTTCCATTCGCGGTACCACCCTGATTACCTCCCAATGGGAGATCACTCTCGGACTCCAGCAAGTCCTATCCCGTAACGGGGGAAACCGGGTCTCATTACTGGCGCAGGCGTTCACAAGACCGACTCGGGAAGCAGATCCCCAAGACCCTCCGCACCGGCTCACACCGACCGCCGGCTCTCTGAAGCATCCGATCAAGGGAAGATTTCCTTCAATGTCTTTCAGATATGTACGTATGTCATTAAACCATAAACAGCCCGATTTGTCAACTGGAAAAAGAAACTTTGCTTAAAACTACAAAAAAATTTTTTGAAAAAAGTCGATTCTTTAGCAGGAAAACATTTGACTTTTGCATGTGGACATGGTATAGTAGCAGAAATATTTCAAAAGGCTGTGACGAAGACGGTCGGGTAGCCTTGGTTTTCAGAGAGCCGGCATTTGGTGCGAGCCGGCAGCCAAACACCCACAGACCCATCACTTCTGAGCTGAAGGGCTGAATGCCACGCAACAGGTCCTTCCGTCTGCCCGCGTTAAGGGATAGGGCTTATTGGAGCCTGAAGGGATGGCGCAAGCCATAATTTGAGTGGTACCGCGGGTAACATTTACTCGTCTCAAGAATTTTTTCTTGAGGCGATTTTTCATTTTGAAAGGAATGACGACTATGACCAACCAGAATTCTGCAACACAGCTTATGGATGTAGCAATGCGTATCCGTGATATGCGGGACATTTTGGGCTACAGCGTTGCGAAAATGGCCGATCTGACAGAGGTGAGCGAGGAGACCTACCGGCTCTATGAGTCCGGCACCATGGATCTGCCCTTTACTTTTATGCATAAATGCGCCAAGATCTTCGGCGTGGAGATCACAGTCCTGCTGGAAGGCCGTAGCGCGAAGCTGTCGGGCTATACCGTGACCCGCAGAGACAAGGGCCTGGTCACAGCCAGCGAGGATGGCATCACCATCCAGGACCTGGCGCCCATGTTCCGCAAGAAGCTGGCAACACCCTACTGGGTCACCTACCAGTACTCCGCCGAGCTGCAGAATTTGCCCATCCACACCACCACCCACGCCGGCCAGGAATTTGACCTGGTGATCAAGGGTGCCATGCGGATCAAGGTGGGCGACCATGAGGAGGTCCTGCGGGAGGGCGACAGCATTTTCTACAAGTCCTCCACCCCCCACGGCATGATCGCCATTGACGGACAGGACTGTGTGTTCCTGGCTATGATCATGGCCTCCGATTCTACAGATCAGAAGCTCTACATCGGCCAAAATACCAAGAGCGATTCTGCAAAGCTGCTGTGCCGCAAGTTTATCAAGACCCAGGAGGATGACAAGGGCGCACTGATGGATATCAGCTTTGAAGATGCGGATTCCTACAACTTCGCTTTTGACACGGTGGATGCCATTGCCCGCCGGGAGCCGGATAAGCTGGCTATGCTCCATATCGCCAACGATATGACCGAGCGCCGCTTCACCTTTAAGGATATTAAGGATGCGTCCTCTCAGAGCGCTAACTACTTCAAGTCCCTGGGCATTAAGCGGGGCGACCGGGTCATGCTGGTGCTCAAGCGCCACTACCAGTTCTGGTTTGCGATTTTGGGTCTGCATAAGCTGGGTGCCATCGCTATCCCTGCCACCAATCAGTTGGTGGCCCATGACTTTACATACCGCTTTGATGCCGCCGGTGTCAGTGCTGTGATCTGCACCGCTGATGGGGACACCGCCCACCAGATCGAGCTGGCCCAGCAGGAGACCGGCACGGAGCTGACCAAGATCCTGGTTGGCGGAAGCCGGGAGGGCTGGCATAACTACGATGAGGAATACAGCCTGTTCAGCCGCCGCTACATCCGTACAGACGATGCCCCCTGCGGCGACGATCCCATGCTGATGTTCTTCACATCCGGCACTACCGGCTATCCCAAGATCGCCATGCACAGCTACAAGTACGCTTTGGGACACTATGTTACCGCCAAGTACTGGCATTTGGCAGAGCGGGACGGCCTCCACTTCACCATTTCCGAGACCGGTTGGGGCAAGGCTCTGTGGGGCAAGCTCTACGGCCAGTGGCTGTGTGAGGGCGCTGTGTTTACTTATGACTTTGACCGGTTTGATGCGGAGAAGATCCTGCCCATGTTCGCAAAGTACAACATCACCACCTTCTGCGCGCCGCCTACCATGTACCGGATGCTGATCAAGCAGGATCTGAGCAAATACGACCTTTCCTCCATCCATCACGCCACAACTGCCGGCGAGGCGCTGAACCCGGAGGTATTCTACCAGTTTGAGAAGGCTACGGGCCTGCGGATCGCCGAGGGCTTTGGCCAGACGGAGATGACCCTGGGTATCGCCAATCTGATGGGCACCATGCTCAAGCCCGGCGCTATGGGCAAGCCGGTCCCCGGCTACGGTATCGACCTGGTGGACCCGGACGGCAATCCTGTTCCCGACGGTATCAACGGCGAGATCGTGATCCGTACCGATCCCAAGCCTACCTGCGGCGTGTTCCTGGGCTACTACCGGGATCAGGAGCGGACCGATGCCGTGTGGCATGACGGTATGTACCACACCGGCGACCTGGCCTGGCGGGATGAGGACGGCTACTTCTGGTATGTGGGTCGCGCCGACGATGTGATCAAGTCCTCCGGCTACCGGATCGGACCCTTCGAGATCGAATCTACCATCATGGAGCTTCCCTATGTTCTGGAGTGCGGTGTTTCTGCCGCTCCTGACGAGGTCCGTGGCCAGGTGGTCAAGGCCAGTATCGTGCTGGTGCCCGGTGTGGAAGGCACCGAGGAGCTGAAGAAGGAGATCCAGGCCTACGTCAAGCAGCACACCGCGCCCTACAAGTACCCCCGTATCGTGGTATTCCGGGAGGAACTGCCTAAGACCATCAGCGGTAAAATCATCCGAAATCAGCTTTGATATTGACAACATTATTCAAAATGTGGTATGATTCCATATATCAAAGGCAAAGATGGAGAATAGCATTTGCTCTAGCGTTTCAGAGAATTGGCGGTCGGTGCAAGCCATAACGCAGGCAGATAGCTTGTCACTCCGGAGCCGGGAGGAAGAACGCCTTGGCAAGTAGAACCTCCACGCGTTAGCTGCGTCAGTGCTTAGGGTGTGCTGGCACCCAATGAGTGGTATCTGCTGTGAGGCAGATGCAATTTGAGTGGTACCGCGGGCTGTATATAAGCTCGTCTCAAGGAATCATCTTTGAGACGAGCTTTTTGCGTTTGTGAGGTGCGTTATGGAACAGAACATGACTGGAATGACCTATAAAATAAAAGAGATGGCCGGACGAATCCGGGAGCTTCGCCAGATCACAGGTCTGTCTGTGGAGGAGATGGCAAACCGTACCGGCCTGTCTGTGGAGGAATATGAGCAGTGCGAGGCCGGTAACCGGAATTTGAGCATTGCCTTCCTGTACCGGTGTACCCTAAGCTTCGGCGTGGATATGGGCGACTTGCTGGAAGGTCACAGCCCCAAGCTGCAGTCTTATGCTCTGACCCGTAAGGGCGACGGCCAGAAGATCGAGGAAGCCCACCACATGATCGGCTACAACTTGGCTGCCGGCTTCCGAAACCGTATTGCCCTGCCTCTGTACATGGAGCTGAACTACCGCCCCGGCGCGGAGTATGAGGATATAGAGCTGACCACCCATGAGGGCCAGGAGTGCGACATCGTGATCCGTGGCCATATGCGGATCCAGATCGGCGGCCACAGCGAGGTCCTCCATGCCGGCGACTGTATCTACTACGATTCCTCCACCCCCCACGGCATGATCGCTGTGGACGGTGAGGATTGCGCCTTCTATGCCATTGTGCTGTCCAACTCTGCCGCCCGTGAGGGTGAGCAGGCGGGCGCCGTGGCCACAGCGCCCTTGTCACCGGCCCAGACACCGGATAAGAAGCCCCGGGTCTACCGCAGCTTCATTACACCTACGGTGGAAAATGGCAAGCTGACCAAGATCGATTTTCAGAATGAGGACCGGTTTAACTTTGCCTTTGATGTGGTGGATGCCCTGGGCAGCAGCAACCCCGATAAGCTGGCAATGGTCCACATTGCCGGAGATATGACCGAGCGGCGGTTCACCTTTGCCGATATGAAGAAGGAATCCGCCCGGGCGGCAAACTTTTTCAAATCCCTGGGTATTCAGCGGGGCGACCGGGTCATGCTGGTGCTCAAGCGCCACTACCAGTACTGGTTTGCTGTGCTGGGCCTGCATAAGCTGGGCGCGGTGGCCATTCCTGCCACCAACCAGTTGCTGGAAAAGGACTTTACATACCGGTTTGCCGCCGGTGAGGTGAAGGCGATCCTCTGCACTGCCGATGGCGATGTGGCTGATGCGGTGGATGCCGCCGCAGCTAAAAGCCCGAACCTGGCCCACAAGATTTTGGTTGGCGGAAAGCGGGAAGGCTGGCACGACTTTGACGAGGAGTATGCCATCTTCAGCTCCCATTTTAAGCGGACGGAAGATGCCCCCTGCGGCAACGATCCCATGCTGATGTTCTTCACCTCCGGCACTTCCGGATATCCTAAGCTGACGGCCCATAATTACAAGTACCCCCTGGGCCACTTTATCACCGCAAAATACTGGCACCGGGTCAATCCCGACGGCCTGCATTTTACCATTTCCGACACCGGCTGGGCCAAAGCCTCCTGGGGCAAGATCTACGGCCAATGGCTGTGTGAAGCAGGTATTTTCGTTTACGACTTCGACCGGTTCGACGGCGAGAAGATCCTGCCTATGTTTGCAAAATATCATATTACCACCTTCTGCGCGCCGCCCACCATGTACCGAATGCTGATCAAGCAGGATCTGAGCAAGTACGATCTAAGCTCCATCGAGCATGCGTCTACCGCCGGTGAGGCTTTGAATCCGGAGGTGTTCCGTCAGTTCGAGCTGGCAACGGGCCTGCGGATCATGGAGGGCTTCGGCCAGTCTGAAAGCACCCTGATCATCGGCAACCTGGCCGGTGACAGCCATAAGTTCGGCGCTATGGGCAAGCCTGTGCCCCTGTACGACGTCCACCTGCTGGACATCGACGGCAACGAGGTGGAGCCCGGCGAAAGCGGCGAGGTGTGTATCAACATCA
>JAZNDJ010000093.1:0-7388 GCA_045588045.1 Faecousia sp. | reverse complement strand
CCCTGAGGAACGAGAGGCCCTCCAAAAGAGCTGGCCGGATGTGGTTGCATTTACCCATGCCCATAAAGATCATTATGACCCCGACTATGCTGCTGCATATCAGAAGCAGACAGGCGGGGTCATTTTGGGCCCCGGAGATCTGCCGGGGTGCGCAAGCACCATGGAGGCAATAACAGCCGGCGGCGTGACCGTAACGCCGATCCCCAGCCGCCATATTGGCGCAGCGGGAAAGGTGATGCGCCATACCAGCTTTTTAATCCGGGGCAGCCGCACGGTCCTGTTTATGGGCGATGCGTCACCGCTGCAGTGGAAGACCAAAGAGAACCTTCCGAAACCGGATGTGCTGATTGCCCCCTATGCCTATGCCAACAGCCTGAGTGGATGGTCTGTGACAAAATTCCTGACCCCAGGGGCTGTGGTCCTTTTGCACATGCCGTCACGGGAACTGGATGAAGCCGGGCTTTGGCCTGCGGTAGAGACGGTGATACGCCAGGCAGAGCCAGTAAGTATTACGATCCCCGGCATGGGAGACATCCTGCATTACTAAACAAAAAAATTCCCCGGATACTTGCTGTATCCGGGGAATATTCTATCTGTCAATTACTCTACGCAGACCGTGCCGTCCTCCTGGATGGTAATGGACATGCCGTCCTTCACATATTCCAGGAACTCCTCGCCCAGACTGTCCACAACAGGCATCTTCACATCGGGCAGCCAAACGGATGCCAGGATCGAGCCGGCTGCGGCCAGGGAATCGATGGGTTTGCTGAACAGCATACAGGCAGGCTGCCGCTCCATAGCACAGGCACAGTACAGAACCAGGCCGCCGGTGGTAGAACCAATGGTCTGAGGCAGGCACAGGGCCTTGCCCAGCATCTGCTTGCCATAGAGATCCGGGTTATTCTGATCACCGCAGGTGGCGGTTTTGTCGCCAAACTGCAGAGCCTTCTGGAAGGAGGCAAGGGTGTTCAGACCACCGTGGGAGACGAGGGCCTCTGCTGTGACGGTGCCGGGGGCAACGATACGTCCTTTAAATTCTTTCATAACCCATTACACTCCTTTCGTGATCTTCTCGAGGATCTCGGATTCTGTATAGTACCGGGCGGTGGTGTAGGTACGCAGCTTATTGGAGGAGGTGATCACCGGCATAGAGCCGCAGAGAGGATTGTTCATATACATCAGCGGGCAGATATAGGACAGGATAACGCCGGTGTCCTTCAATCGCTGAGCATATTCGGTCTGCTCAAACTCCTTCTTCACCGCAGGTGCGGTAGTAAACACGGTGGGGATCTGGACCTTCTTTTTGCCGGAGGCTGCCAGTCCGGCCTCCACCCGATCAGTCCAGTCCTTCAGCTGCTGCAAGCTCATGTGGGGGCAGCCCACAAAGCATAGCTTTGGCTTGGCGTCTGGATTTTTCCAGATTACCGGATACTCTGCCTGGACCCGCGCCAGCTCCTCGTCTGTGATGACATAGACTTGGGCGTTCTCCTGAACAAGGCCTTGGCCCAGTTCTACAGCCTCAGGTGTCAAATTCTCAATGTGGTACAGGCCCACCGCACCGTTGGATGCGGTGGCTGCGCCAAAATCCTTCAGATAGGCGCAGGTTTCATCGGTCAGCTCGGAGCCTAGCCACTTATCAAGACCGGTGATATACGGCACATCCTCCATGACCTTCATGCCAATGGCAGAACCGAGAAGCTGCGCCTCAGGCCTTTTGGTAGTCTCCACCTTAATGATCCAGGTAGCCTTGCGGCCCTCGTCGGTCAGCAGACCGAAGTTGGGAACAAAACCGGCGATGGAGCCCATGATGTCCATAATGCCGGAGTTGCGGTTGCACCGGGCACCCAGGACAGAGTTGGCGTATACCACCGCGGAGGATTCTGCCCAGCTGAGGACATCGCCCTTGCCGGGCTTGTTGCCCACCTGGTCCAAATAGCAGGCACAGGTAAAGGCATCGTCGTTCATCAGCCCCAGCTCCTTAAGCTGTGCCTCGTAGCTTTCCTGGGTGGCGTACATGATTTTGTTGAAAATGAAATTTTGCAGGAAGTTGGCCGGAACATTCTTGTCCACAGGCCGGGGGTCCACGGAGAATTGCTGGCCGGAGATGGCACCGGCATCGATCAGCTGCTGCATCAGCTCGAAGACCGGCTTCATCATCTTCAAGCCGAAGGATGTGACCAAGTGGTTGTATTCGGATGTAACAGGCACCATTTTGTCAGCGCCGAAGGTGTCGCCGTACATGACCAAAGTCTTCATGACCTTGGCCATAGTTTCGCCCTTGGAGCCGTTTAGTATTGCCTGTTGTTCGTCGGTTAAGTACATAGATAGGCCTCCTTACAGCTTCATGCAGACATCCCATGCCTGCCAAATAACGGTCCGCAGGTTGCCAACCTGGTTGGCGTCGCCTACGATGTGGACATGCTTGCCTTTTTTGGTCAAGGGTGCCGGTTTGTATCCCACAGAGAGGATCACATCATCGGCCTTCAGCTCGATGGACTTGCCCTCCTTATCCTTAACGGTCACAACAAAATCGCCGATCTCGGAAACACCGGTCTCCAGATAGACAGGCACATTATTTGCCGCAAAGAAGTCACGCAGATAGCTGGTGTTGGCCAGGCAGACACCGGGGGTGGTGATCAGATCGTCCTGCATCTCCACGATGGTAGGATGCTTGCCCTGCAGGTACAGCTCGTATGCGATCTCACAGCCGGTCAGACCGCCGCCAATGATCACAACATTGTCGCCCACAGTCCGCTCACCCAGCAGGAAGTCAATGGCTTGGATGGCTCTGCCCACGCCGGGAACGGGAATGCGGTTGGCCTTGGCACCGGTGGCAACGATCACCTCGTCGGCGCCCAATGCGGTTACATCCTCCACAGCGGTGTTGAGCTTCACTTCAATGTTGGGATATTTGGTAAGCTCACGGCAGTACCAGGCGATCAACGCCTTGTCCTTCTCCTTGAAGGAGGGGGCAGCCGCGGCGATAAACACACCGCCAAGACGGTCGGACTTCTCGTACAGGGTTACATTGTGCCCCCGCTTGGCGCACACAAGGGCAGACTCCATACCGCCGATACCGCCGCCGATGACCGCAATATTCTTGATCTTCTTGGCAGGGGCGATGTAATGCTTGGTGGACTGCATGGTCTCAGCATTGATGGCGCAGCGGGCAAGACCCATGGTATCGGTCAGATCCTGGGTGTTGGCATGGCCCTTGGAGGAGGAGAAGTTGAAGCAACCGGCATGACAGCAAATACAGGGCTTGATGTCCTCCAACCGGTCCTCGATCAGCTTTGTGATCCAAGCAGGATCTGCCAGGAATTGCCGGGCAACGCCCATGGCATCGATGCGACCCTCGGCAATGGCCTGTGCAGCCACATCCGGCTCCATACGGCCGGCGCAGACCACAGGAATGTCCACAAACTGCTTAATGTGGGCAACATCGTCCAGATTGCAGTTTTGGGGCATGTACATAGGGGGATGGGCCCAGTACCAGCTATCGTAGGTGCCGTTGTCGGCGTTGAGCATGTCGTAGCCGGCGTCCTGCAGGTACTTGGCAGCCTTCTCGGATTCCTCCATGCAGCGGCCGACCTCGGTGTATTCCTCGCCGGGGACAGCACCCTGGCGGAAGCCCTTGACCTTGGATTCCACAGAGTAGCGCAGAGAAACAGGGAAGTCCTGACCACAAACTTCCTTAATGGCCTTGACTACCTCCACAGGGAAGCGGTAGCGGTTTTCAAAGGAGCCGCCGTACTCGTCGGTACGCTTGTTGGTCCATTCCATGGTGAACTGGTCCAGAAGGTAGCCCTCATGGACAGCGTGGATCTCCACACCGTCGACACCGGCATCCTTGCACAGCTTTGCGGTCTTGGCAAAGGCTTCAATGATCTCGTGGATCTGCTCCACCGTCATCTCCGGGGTGGTAATCTCCGGATCCCAGCGGGAGGGCAGGGGGCTGGGGCTGGCCAGCTCATGATTGGTGTCGATCACGGGCTTGATCAGTGTACGGGTAAACTTGTTCTTATGCATCGGTGCGATCAGCTCGGTGATTGCCCAGCTGCGGCCCATACCGGCAGTCAGCTGAATAAAGAGCTTTGCGCCGGTCTTGTGGATCTCATCCATAAATTCCTTCAGGTCCTCAAACATCTTGGGATTCTGCCACAGCCATTTGCCCCAGAAGGTGTCCCGCAGAGGCGCGATACCGGGGATGATCAGACCGACATTGTTGTTGGCCCGCTCCAAAAACAGCTTGGCAGCCTCTTTGTCAAATTTGCAGCCGGTCAGCTCAAACCAGCCAAACAGGGAAGTGCCGCCCATAGGGCACATGACGATGCGGTTTTTGATTTCCACATTACCGATCTTCCAGGGGGTAAATAGTGCTTCATATTTCGGATCCATAAAGCCTTATACTCCTTTGCTTTTTTAATGTCAGAGGCAAAATGCCATCCGCATATCAGTAAAATTATACTAAATTTCTCTGTGGCTGTCAACAAAGGACTGCAATATACACAAAATACCGGGACTCATTTCTGAGTCCCGGTGATGCTCAGCCGAAGTACATCGTTCCGAAATGTTGAGGGCAGTGGAAGGTGGCAACTTCCTCTGGAATTTTGTTCCAGCAAAGCCAGTGGGGGATGGGGGTCAGATCACCGCATTTAAAGCAGTTTGCGCGAATTGCCTTGCCGGGTGCGGGCGTAAATTCTGGGAAGAACAGCCGAAGAAAGCTTACGGGGATGGCATATTCTGCGACCCAGCCGGTATTGGTGCGCTGCGTTTTGGGCGTAATGGCGGGATGCTCACCGATGAGTCGCTGGAGGTTATGCAGTCCCGAGCCAAACCCCAGATACATAGCACCGTTGGGGTTGACCTCGATGTTAAAGTACCGCCCGTCGGCCATAGGACTGATAAAAAATTCCAAACAGCTATCTTCACAGATCTCGTCCAGAGGACCGGTGTGGGTGGCACGGATCTGGGATTCTGTTGCCTCCAGACGCACATAAATGGCTTCGTCGTCATAGCAGACCTGGGCTTTTGCCGTCACATCACTTTTGCTGGGGAACAAAAATTCCTGCATTTGCAAAGCCGGTACACGGTTCCAGTCGGGATCACCGACACAGTGGGAAATGATGTATTCCTTCATGGAGAAAACCTCCTGCTAATTCTTTATTTTTGACTACAAAAATCATACCACAGCCAATGGTAAAATGCAATTGATATGGTGCGAAATAGTCGAAAATCTTTTAGACAATATTTATAAAGTTAAGAAACTGTAGGAATTGCTGATTGACAATATTGTTGAAAAAGGATATGATATCCATGTATAAGTATGAGTGGCAGAATGTCCCTTTCGCAAGAGTGTTTGTGCTAATCCAGTTTATGAGATAGGAGTGTTGCTTATGGTAGCTATTAAAAATGCAACCTTGATCATGCGGGACCATCTGATCCCGGATGCAGTCCTGTTTATGGAGGACGGTGTGATCACCGGCTTCGGCGAAATGCGCAATACCCCCATTCCAGAAGGCTGCGAGATCATTGATGCAGAAGGTCTGTACGTTGGCCCTGGCCTTGTGGATATCCACAACCATGCCGGCGGCAGACATTGGTTCTACGATGAGCCCATCGAAGCGGCGCAGTTTAACCTGGCTCACGGTACCACCAGCATCCTGGCAACCCTGTATTTCAACATGAATAAGGATCAGCTTTTGGAGCAGGCTGCCCTGGTCCAAAAGGCTATGAAGACACCGGAAGGTGCCAACATTGCCGGTTTCTACATGGAGACCCCGTACATGAACCCCAAATTCGGCGCAGACCGGGAGAATAATCCCTGGAAGGGTCCCATCCGCCGGGAAGATTATATGCCTCTGATCCAGCAGGTGGGCACCGATGCTTATGTGTGGGTCGTCGGCCCTGAGCGGGAGAACATCGAGCAGTTTGTCAAGGATGCCAAGGCGGCCAATCCCAATGTCCGTTTTGCGGTGGGCCATAGCGAAGCATCTCCCCAGCAGATCGAAGCACTGATGCCCTACGGCCTGTGCATCGGCACCCACCACACCAACGCCACCGGCGACCGCATTTTCTACCCGGAGGTCCGCGGCGTCTGTGTGGACGAGACTGTAAACTATAACCGTGAGATCTACGCCGAAATGATCTGCGACAGCCGCGGCATCCACGTGGATCCCTATATGCAGCGGCTGATCCGGAAGATCAAGGGTGAGGATCGCCTGATCCTCATCTCCGATGCCTGTGTTTTTGACGGCCCCATCCCAGATGGCTATGAAGGCGTAACGGACTTGTGCTTCGACTTCGAAGGCGAGATCGCAGGCTCTAAGCTGACCCTAGAGGTTGCCTGCCGTAACATGATGAAGCATACCGGTGCATCCATTGTGGACGTGTTCCGTTATGCCTCCTACAACCCCTCCCGTGCAGTCGGCCTGCTTGACCGCGGCTGGATCGCAAAGGGACTTCGTGCGGACCTGGTGATTTGCGATCACCAGATGAATATAAAATCCGTAATTCTGAAAGGAGAAGTAATCAAATGAAAGAATTTATTGTCGATCCCGCAACAAAGTTTGACTTCCAGCCTCACGACTTTGTGCCCTTTAAGGACAAGGAAGTTTGCGAGCGCGTTCGCAAGATGAGCGGTAAGGAGCTGGAGCAGCGCGAGGAATGGTGGCATCCTGAGTTCACCGTCAAGGTCATGATGAACCCCCATCCCGTTCTGATTGCAACTCTGTTCTCCCGCCTGAAGGCTGCCTCCGAAGCAGGTAAGACCTTCACCATGATCCTGGGCAACCCCGAGCCCGACACCTACATCCCCCTGGCACAGCTGATCAACTATTTCCAGGTCGACTGCTCCAAGGTCCATCTGTTCGCAGAGGACGAGTGGGCTGATCAGGACGGCAACATTGCCCCCATCACCTACGAAGCTGGCTTTGCCCACTCCATGATCAAGTATCTGTACTACCAGATCGATCCCAAGCTGCGTATGCCCATGGAGAATGTTCACTTCCCCACCAACGAGAACATCGCTGACTACTCCAAGATCATCAACGATATCTCCGAAGGCGGCGCTGACATCGCTTCCACCTCTCCCGGTTGGGCTGGCCACATGGCATTCGTGGATCCCATCCCCGAGTTCATCGGCAGCGGCGACATTGAGGAGTGGCTGAACCAGCCTGCTCAGATCGTCAAGCTGCACCCCATGACCATCATGCAGAACTCTCTGAACGGCACCTTCGGCCAGTCTGGCGACATCGCCAACGTGCCTCCCTGTGCCGCTACCATCGGCCCCATCGACGTGATGCGTGCAAAGGAGCGTATCGAGGTCCATGCACTGGCTACCTGCGGTACCTTCTCCTCCTGGCAGAGAATGACCTCCCGTCTGTGCA
>JAZNDJ010000092.1:0-13579 GCA_045588045.1 Faecousia sp. | reverse complement strand
GGCAAACCGGTTGATGGCATTCATATTCCGCTCTGCGGCCGCTGGATTCCACCGGACCGGGGCTTCCACGAGTCGGTCGTCCTGTGCAAGGTACACATCCTTCGTAACCTGACGGTTACTCAAAAGGTCATAGTAAGCGTTCAGTCCCACGAAGAAATCTCTGCCGGGGACGTGGTCCGCAAGGTAGGTCTCCGCCTCCTCGCCATAGGCACCGGAGGATATGTTTTCCCATGTCAGCTCCGGTGAATCCGCCAAGTACCGCTTTTCCTTTTCAGAAAAGTCCTTGTCCGGAATCAGCAGGAACAGCGCCAGCATGGCAAACAGGAATCCGCAGAAAAGGATGCAGGTGATGATATCGGATCTTTTTGCTTTCATACTGCACCTCCTCAGAACCGGAAATAGATGAAGGGGTTGTAGCTTTGGCTGACCAGGGCGGTGACACACAAAAGCATCAGCACCGCCGCCACGGCAATGCCCGCATACCGGGCCCAAGTCTTTTGCCCAAGCTTGCCCCACAGCCATGCCCCCAAGGGCGTTGCTGCCACCGCCGCCACCAGGAACAGGGGCACGTAGGCCAGGATGGTATTGACTGCGGCCGTGCCGGTAGCGGCGAAGGAGAAGGCCCTGGCAAAGAATGCGCCAAGGGCACCCATGTCCTCAAAGTAGAACAGTGCCCAGCCCATCAGCACGATCAGAAGGGTGTACACATGACACACCGGCCTCGGAGTCTTTTTCAGCACCCGCAGCAGGATCACCTTCTCAATGATCAATAGGAGGCCGTAGTACAGGCCCCACAGCAGAAAGTTCCAGCTTGCGCCGTGCCACAGGCCCGTCAAGCCCCACACGATCAGCAGATTCAGGATCTGCCGGGGCAGACCCTTACGGTTGCCGCCCAGGGGGATATACACATACTCCCGGAACCAGGTGGATAGAGAGATGTGCCACCGACGCCAAAACTCGGTGACACTCCGAGAGATATAGGGATAGTCAAAGTTGATAAGGAACTCGAAGCCAAGCATTCTGCCAAGTCCCCGGGCCATATCGGAATAACCGGAAAAATCGAAATAAAGCTGTAGAGAGTAGGCCGCGATGCCCACCCATGCGGCAAGGGTACCGGGCTGGGTCTGGAGGGCTTCCCACATGGCACCCATCTGATTGGCTAGCAACACCTTCTTGGCCAGGCCCACCACAAACAGCCTTACACCGGAAGCAAACATGGTCACATTCTCCCGGCGGCTCACAAGTTGCCGGGCAACATCGGAATACCGGACGATAGGACCTGCGATCAACTGTGGGAACAAGGTGACATAGGTGCCGAAGGTAACGGGATTCTTCTGCACCGGCGCATCATCCCGGTACACATCGATGATATAGCTCATGGACTGGAACACATAGAAGGAGATACCGATCGGCAGGCTGATCTGGGGCACAGCCACACCGGCCATAAAGGGCAGAACGGCCTTCAGGCTCTCCACAATGAGTCCTGTATATTTGAAGAAGCCCAAAATCAGCAGGTTGCCTGCCACACCGGCCGCCAAAACGCCCTTGGCACCCTTCCCCTTCTCCTTCCGGGACTGGATCCACGCGCCGAAGATATAGTTCAGGGCAATGGTGGCCAGCATCAGCAGCACATACACCGGCTCGCCCCAGCCATAGAAGAACAGGCTGACCAAAAACAGGGTCAGATTCCGTATCTTACGGGGCGTGATGTAGTACAGCAGCAGGACAATAGGGAAATAAAAATATAAAAATACGTTGCTGGAAAACAGCACGGCAAAAAACCTCCCATGACAGGATATCAGCCTTTTGGAACAAAGGCCCAAAAGGCTGATGATGTTTCTTTACAAGCCGGCGTACTGCCGGAAATTCTCGGCCATCTTTGCAGAATCGGGAGATACCAACAGCACCACAAAATTACCGGTGCACACAAGCTCAGCCTTCTCCACCACGGCGTACTGCTCGGGGGAATAGGTGATGCTCTCCTCGCCCTTCTTTTCCAGGCGTTTTTCTGCCAGCGCTTTGACCGTGGCGGCGGTGGCGCTGTCCTTGGCCTCAACCACCCAGATCTCATCGGTACGGAGGCTATCGGCACAGATGACCACCTTTGCCTCGGTCACATCCTCTGCGCGGATACCGCAGTAATCCAGCATCAGGTCCTGGTCCAGCTCCAGCATTTCCGGCAAGGTCACGCCCTCGGAAATACCGGTGTAGGCCGCGGACACATCCAGATCAGCGGTCTGCCCCGCTTCGGAGCTGCCGCCGCAGGCTGCCATGGACAGGATCATCACAAGGCTTAGCAGGATCGGAAAAAGCTTCTTCATATCTGTTTCTCCTTATCAAACCAGCTGGCTGAGGATCTTGACCCACAGCTCACAGGCAAGGTCGGTAAAATGGACGTACTTGTCAGAGCAGTACTTAGGGGCCAAACCACCAGTCTCATCCTTGAAGGGTGTGTTGACATTGATAAAATAGCAATCATTGTCCGCGGCAAAGGCCTCCAGGCGTTCATTGTACTTGTCCATATTGGTGTTGTTCAGGGAGCCCTTCTCACCGCCGGTATAGATTGGTGTGCCGGACTGGATGTAGATGTCGATATTGGGGCACTCTGCGCGGATATTGGCGATCAGCACCGCCCAATTCTCCATGGTCTTATCGATACCCCACAGGCCGATATCATTCATACCCAGCAGAATAAACACTCTGTCCGCGCCGCAGGCTTTCAGCGCAGCCTGGGGACTGATATCGCTGCCCTGATAGCTGAGCATCATGGTATTGTTGACCGCGTGGGCCACAGAGTAGCTGCCCTGGCACAGGAAGGTGGTATCTCCCAACACACCGTTCTTTGTATTGTAGTTGCGCAGCTTCAAGGTGACAGAGTCACCGATGAATGCGGACTTGTCAAAGAATTCCTCCACCGTCATTTCCGGCTCCGTCACTTTAGTGGGTTCCGGATCCTTGGGGGGAGCCGGGTCTGTAGAGGGTGCAGGATCGGTGGACGGAGCATCCTGGCTCTGGCCACAGGCTGCAAAAGAAAGGCACAGCACAGATACCAGCAGCAAGGCTATTATACTCTTCAAAGGCTTGTTCATTATATTTCCTCCAATGATCGCCATAGCTATTCTATTATTCGCCTACAACAGCTTGAATATTATAATTTATAATCCGATATTTTTCAATATAATTCTACATATTTCGCCAATATAGACAAAAAAGGCAGCCGGAATGCTTCCGGCTGCCTTACTTGGAATCTATTTCGCGCCCGTTCCGGCGATCACGACTTTAATGGTCATGAAAATGATCTTTAGGTCTGTTGCCATACTGCGCTGGCGGATATAGCGCAGATCCTGCTCCACCCACTCGTCGAAATCCCGGCTTTCACTCCGACCCTCTACCTCATGGTAGCAAGCCAGGCCGGTCTTAACATCCAGTCGGTGCATCTGGTAGGGCGTGTACTGGGCCACCTCTCTTGGCAGGGGCGGTCTGGGGCCGATAATGGACATATCTCCCCGAATGATGTTCACAAGCTGGGGCAGCTCATCGATGCTGGTTTTGCGCAAAAATCTTCCAACCTTAGTGATCCGGGGGTCGTTGGTGATCTTAAAGGCTGGGCCTTTGACCTCATTGCGGTCCATCAGGCTATCCACAAGCTTTTCCGCATCCGGGATCATGGACCGGAACTTATACATTTGGAACTGCTTGCCGCCTTTGGTCAGCCGTGTCTGTTTATAGATCACTTCGCCGCCATCTTCGCACTTGATCGCAATGAAAACGCCAAGGAATACAGGACACAGAACGATCAGTGCCAACGTACTCATGACCACATCAAAGATCCGCTTGCAAACCTCATAAACAGGCTTCGGCGCAGGCGGGGTATATTCTTTTTCGGACGGATGAAAACCGTCTGTCAGCGCATTGCCGCTCTGCTCCATTACAGTCTGCATTCACTTCAACTCCTAAAAAATAGCCGCATCTGCGAGCGTGGGTTTATTATACCCACTATATGTCGAATTTGCAAGCATTTTAGTGAATTCTTAAAAGAATTATTATATCTACACATACAGCTCCCATAAAAGACGTGTACCATACCGCGTAAACGCAAGGAGCACCTGCCAAATAAGGCAAGTGCTCCACAGTAGCTATTCATTCTTCAAACAAATTTTCCATGGCATTTCGAGCGGCATCCTGCTCTGCCCGTTTTTTACTGCTACCGGTTCCACGGCCTACCACAGCATCGTTCAGCCGAACCTCCACATCAAAGCGCTTGTCGTGGTCCGGCCCGGACTGGCCCACCATAACATAGCTTAGGACTTGGTTCTTTTTCCGCTGGACCTGCTCCTGCAGGGCCGTCTTGTAGTCGGCGTTGTGCAGCCTTGTCACAGGCACATCGCACAGAATAAAGGTGTTGATAAATGCCTTCGCTGCGTCCATACCGCCATCAAGAAACGTCGCTGCGATCACAGACTCCACCGCATCGGCCAGGATCGACGCACGGTTTCTGCCGCCGCCTTGCTCCTCGCCTCTGCCCAAAAGCAGATGGTCTCCCAAGCGAATCTTATTGGCTACCACAGCCAGTGCCTGCTCGCAAACCATATCTGCGCGCATACGGGTCAGTTCCCCTTCCGGCCTGTCGGGAAAATTCCGGTACAGATACTCCGCCACCACCATACCCAGCACAGAATCGCCCAAAAACTCCAAACGCTCATTGCTCATCAGGCTGTTATGCCAGCGTTCATTGGCGTAGGAGGAGTGGGTCAGCGCATTTTGCAGCAGGGTGATGTTGCGGAAGCTGTAGCCGATAGCCACTTCCAGCTCCTTAATCATCGGAACACTCCTTTGCCGGTGTCAAAGCACGCAGGCCCTGCTCAAGCTCGTCAGCAATATTGCACTGAGCCGCATCCATCGCCTGCTTCACCGCATTGCGGAAGGCAAGGACATCGGAAGATCCGTGGGCCTTGATCACAGGCTTCTTGATACCCAGGAACTGGGTGCCACCGGTCTGCCGGTAGTCCAGCATCTTCATGACCTCGTCCACGCCCTTCTTGCACAACAGGTAGCCGATCTTAGACAGGAAATTCCGTTTGAATATCTTATGCTTCATCATGCTGCCCATGAACATGGCAGTACCCTCGATGGACTTGAGCATCACATTGCCGGCAAAGCCGTCGGCCACCGCCACATCCACCTCGCCCAAAGGAACACCTCTGGCTTCCACGTTTCCTACGAAATTCAGCAAGCCCTGATTGGAGGCTTCCTGCAGCAGGGCGTATGCGTCCTTCTGCAGTTGGGTGCCCTTGGAATCCTCTGTACCGATATTCAGCAGGCCCACTCTGGGGTTTTCAATGCCTAAGTACTTCTTTGCATACAAAGAGCCCACCAGTCCGAATTGCAGCAGGAACTCCGCTGTACACTCGGCATTGGCACCGCAGTCCAGCAAAACAGTCTTGCCGCCGGCCTTATTGGGGATCACAGGCCCCATCGCTGCACGGCGGATACCCTTGACCCGCTTAATGATCAGTGTCGCACCGGACAGGAGTGCGCCGGTGCTGCCGGCGGAGACAAAGGCATCGCCCTGTCCCTCTGCCACCATCCGCAGGCCGATGACCATAGAGGAATTTTTCTTCTTGCGGATCACATTGGCAGGATCGTCGTGCATATCCACGACTTCGTCCGCATTGGCGATCTCAACTCCTGCAGGCAGGTCCCGGATACCGTGCTCCCGCATGACCTTCAGAATATCCTCGCCCCGGCCCACCAATGTGACCTGCGCGCCAAAATCCTTTGCCGCCTGAATCGCGCCCAACACCGGTGCTTCCGGTGCATGATCGCCGCCCATTGCGTCAAGAACGATCATCATAGAATCCCTTCTTTCTGTCAAATACCCTGGGCGATCAGCCGATCGATCACTTCCAGCGACCGGTTGGCGATGGCCAGGTTCTTCTCAGCCTTCTTTTTGATCCGCTGCTGCAGCGGGGCAATGATGCTGAAATTCACATTCATAGGTTGGAAATGCTCGATGCTTTCGTCGCTGATATACAGGCCCAAAGCACCAATGGCCGTTTCCTTGGAAAAATCCGGCACTTCCCTACCCTGGAGCTTTGCCGCCATAGCGACCGCTGCCAGAAATCCGGAGGCTGCACTCTCCACATAGCCCTCCACGCCGGTCATTTGCCCTGCAAAGGCCACCAGCGGATCCCGGCGGTCCGCATAGTAGCGGTCCAGCAGCTTGGGAGACTGGAGGAAGGTGTTGCGGTGCATGACACCGTAGCGGACATATTCCGCATTCCTTAAAGCCGGGATCATGGAAAAGACCCGCTTCTGCTCGCCGAATTTCAGATGGGTCTGGAAGCCCACAAGGTTATACACACTTTTGGCGGCATTGTCCTGCCGAAGCTGGACAACGGCATAGGGCTCCTTCCCGGTGGCCGGATCTGTCAGCCCCACCGGCTTCAGCGGACCAAACCGCAGGGTGTCCGGGCCCCGGCGGGCCATGACCTCCACAGGCATACAGCCTTCAAAAACATTCTTATCCTCGAAGCCGTGGACCTCTGCCTCCTGCGCATTGATCAGCTCACGGAGGAACGCCTCGTACTCCTCTTTATTCATGGCGCAATTGATATAATCCGGTGTACCCCGGTCATAGCGGGACTGCCACCAGGCCTTTTCCATATCGATGGATTCAGCCGTTACCAACGGCGCCGCCGCGTCAAAGAAATGGAGGTAACCGGTGCCGAAGTATTCACCGATGGCCTCTGACATGGCATCGGAGGTCAACGGCCCCGTGGCCACAATGACCGGTCCTTCAGGAACCTGCGTCACTTCCTCCGCGATCACCGTGATATTGGGATGGTTACGGATCCGCTCCGTCACCAGCTTCGAAAACCCTTGGCGGTCAACGGCCAGACAGCCGCCGGCCTCCACCCGGGTAGCATCGGCGCAGGCAATGATCAAGCTGTCCATACGGCGCAGCTCTTCCTTCAAAAGGCCTACCGCATTTTCCAGCCGGTCGCCCCGCAGAGAGTTGGAACAGACCAGCTCCGCAAAGGTATCCACGTGGTGGGCAGGGCTTTTTTTATTGGGCTTCATCTCATAGAGTGTGACCTGAAGCCCCCTCTGCGCAAGCTGCCACGCGGCTTCCGCGCCGGCAAGGCCGGCACCGATGACTTTGACCTTTGTCACTTTTTCGTGCCCCCTGTCTTTTTGGCAGTTGTCTTTTTCGTAGACTTCTTGGTAGCCTTTGTCGGCGCTCCGTCCTCTGCTGTTTCAGCTTTTTTATAGTAGCCACGCTTATCCTCCGGCAGGAAGTTGGCGCAGCTCTCGTTGACACAGAAGGGCTTGTTGCGGCCTCTGCCGGACTTTTTGAACATGGTCTGTCCGCAGGTGGGACAATCCTCTGCCGTAGGCACATCCCATGTCATAAAGCCACATTCCGCGCCCCGCTCGCAGCCATAATACGCATAGCCCCGTTTGGACTTGCGCTTGAGGATGGTGCTACCGCATTTGGGGCAGCGGCCCGGCATTTTCTCCACAATAGGCTTGGTGTTCTTACATTCCGGGAAGCCGGGGCAAGCCAGGAACTTACCGAAGCGACCGATCTTGATAACCATATTACGGCCGCATTCCTCACAGATCTCATCGGTGACTTCGTCCGGCACTTTCAGCCGCGTACCTTCCAAGGCAGTCTCTGCATCCACCATCTCCTGGTGGAAGAACCGGTAGAAGTCCGCCAGGACCTGCTTCCACTGGCATTTGCCGGCTTCCACATCATCCAGCCGGTTCTCCATATTGGCCGTGAACTCCACATCGATGATATCCTTAAAATGGTCCATCATCAAGCCTGTGACTACCTCGCCCAAAGCGGTGGGTGCCAGACGCTTATCGGTCTTATTGACATATTCCCGGTCCTGAATGGTGGAAACCACTGTAGCATATGTGGACGGACGGCCGACACCCTTTTCCTCCATAGCCTTGACCAGGGTCGCTTCGGTATATCGAGCAGGCGGCTGGGTAAAGTGTTGCTCTTTCTCAATATTGGAGGCAAGGGCTTTATCCCCTTCCTGCAGATCCGGCAAGGGGCTTCCCACGGCCTCTGCCTCCTCGTCGCGACCCTCCTCGTATACTGCCAGGAAGCCGGCAAACTTTACACTCTGGTGGGTGGAACGGAACACATGGCCTGCACACTGGCTGTCAATAGCCACCGTATCATAGACGGCATTGGCCATTTGGGAAGCCAGAAAACGGCTCCAGATCAGCTTATATAACCGGTACTGCTCCCGGGTCAGACTATCCTGAATGGCATCGGGATCCAGTTCCACATGGGTAGGCCGGATGGCCTCATGGGCATCCTGGGCACCGGATTTAGTTTTGAAAACACGGAACTTTCCATAATAATGGGAAGCGCCGTATCGATCTTTAATAAAGCTTGCGGCAGCTGCCATCGCTTCATCAGAAAGGCGCAGAGAATCGGTACGCATATAGGTGATCAGACCTGTTGTGCCCTGGCCCGCCACGTCTACACCTTCATACAGCTGCTGGGCAATGGCCATGGTACGCTTGGGGGTCATATTCAGCTTGCGGGACGCCTCCTGCTGTAAGGTCGAGGTGGTAAAGGGAGGGGCAGGGGTGCGCTTCTTATCCGCCCGCTTGACGCTGATGACGATAAATTCCTTGCCGGTAACATCCCGGATCACAGCATCCGCCTGAGCTTCGCTGCTCAGTTCTCTTTTCTTGGTATCGCCGTGGTAATGGGCCTTGAAGGAACCGGCCTTGCCGATCCTGTCCAGGGTCACATTCAGCGACCAATACTCCTTCGGCTGGAAGGCGCGGATCTCATTTTCCCGGTCCACAACAAGACGGGTAGCGACGCTTTGGACACGACCTGCAGACAAGCCGCGACGCACCTTCTTCCACAGCAGAGGAGAGAGCTGATAGCCCACGATACGGTCCAAAACCCGGCGCGCCTGTTGGGCGTCCACAAGGCTGTAGTCGATATCCCGGGGGTTGGCGATGGATTCCTGGACTACCTTTTGGGTGATCTCGTTAAAGGTTACCCGGTAGGTCTTGTCCTCGGGAAGATCCAAGAGCTCCTTCAAATGCCAGGAGATGGCTTCGCCCTCCCGGTCCGGGTCAGTTGCAAGATAAACAGCGTCTGCGCTTTTTGCGTGCTTGCGAAGGTCGCTGATGACTTCCGATTTATTGTCCAGCGGAACGTACTCCGGAGTAAAGTCATTGTCAATATCTACACCCATGGTGCTCTTAGGCAGGTCCCGCAGGTGGCCCATGCTGGCCTTGACGGTATAGTCCGGGCCAAGATATTTGCCAATGGTCTTCGCCTTGGAGGGTGACTCCACGATTACTAAATTGGATGCCTTAGACATGTATTGCTCCTACTTTCTTCGATTACTGGCAGACACCAGTCTGCCCGGGTGGTTAATGACCAATCCCTTCAGTGCCAGCTTCGTCAGCATGCTGAGCACCTTGGCCGCAGGCAGATCTGCCTGGGCGATCACATCGTCTACCGGTTGCGGCTGGACCGATAACGCGTCCAGGAGACGCTGTTCCTCCGCGGTCAGATCGGCAGACGGATTTTCTATGCCAATATAAGAGTTTGCCGGCTTCTTGTCAATGTCTTTTTTGTCAGATGCTTTGGAAAGCGGTGTTTGCCTGGGCTGGGCGACCTTCTGAATATCGGTTGGTTTCTCATCGTCGCGGACAGGGATGGGGCGGTTGCTGACCGTGTCGGGATACTGGGCCGCATACTCCCGCAGAATATCCCAGGCCGAGAAAACGGCAGTGGCTCCGTCCTGCAGCAGAGCATTGCTGCCTACACTGGTGGCCACATCGATATTGCCCGGAACTGTATAAACATCTCTGCCCTGCTCCAATGCCTGGCGGGCTGTGATCAGTGCGCCGCTAATCTCGGGAGCCTCCGTGACCAGAACACCGTTGGCAATGCCGCTGATGATCCGGTTTCTCTGAGGAAAATGCCACCGCTCCGGCTGATCGCCGGGTGGGTATTCCGACAGCAGGCAGCCATTACGGACTGTATCGGCAAAAAGCTGGCGATTGGACTTTGGATATACCACATCCACGCCGCAGCCTAAAACGCAAATGACCGGCTGTTCGACTTCCAATGCACCGCGCATGGCTGCCGAATCAATGCCGGACGCACCGCCGGAGACCACGATTCCACCACAGCAGGCGATCTGCCGGGACAGTTTTCTGGTGGTGGCTATGCCGTATGGCGTAGCCTTTCTGGTGCCGACCACAGCAATGGCAGGACGGCTGTTCAGATCCGGCACATGACCTTTGCAATAGAGCACGATCGGCGGATCCGGGATGTTTCGCAAACGAAACGGGTATTGTGCATCGCGGAAGGTGATAATGTCGATACCCTTCTGGGTGCACTTGGCCAGAATCTTCCTTGTCTCTGTCAGATCCTTATTTGCAAGGGCTTTGGCCGTCTGAGGTTCTATACCCGAAAGTGCTTCTGGCTCGGCATGATACAGGTCCTCCGGATCAGAAAAACGCTGTAGCAGCATTGCTTTTTGGCGCATAGACAACTCAGGAAGCTGTGACAGCCATATCCAGTATACCAGCATACTCTCACCCGATCCGATCTTAAATAGTTACTGCCCCATTTGCCACATGACGATGGCTGCTGCAACGGCAGCATTCAGCGATTCACAGCGGTCACTCATTGGAATGATCAGCTCTGCCTGAGCCTGCTCCAGGATCTCCTGCCGCACACCTCTGCCCTCGCTGCCTATGACCACCGCCATAGCGCTTAGCTTCGCCTGTCGCAGGTCCACAGCCCGATCGCTGAGCGCAGTGACCGCTACCGGGATCCCGGCCTTGCTGCAGCATTGGGCGGCTTCGCGCCAGGTGGTCTGCTGTACAGGGGTGCGGAAAGTTGCACCCATACCGGCACGGACAGTCTTATGGCTATAGGGATCCGCACAGCCCTCCAGCAGGGCTACCGGTACATTCAAGGCATCTGCTGTACGCAGGATCGTGCCCAAGTTCCCGGGGTCCTGGATGCCGTCCAGCAGCAGCATACCCGGCACAGGGCGAAACGGTTCTTTTTCCGGAAGGCGGCACAGGAACAATGCGCCCTGGGGTGCCTCCATAGGAGAGATGGATGCCATCACATCCTCCGGTACTGTGACCAAGCGGACATGATCCGGGACCTGGACCTGCACGCCATCAGAAACGATGACCGTGTCCAGCCCATCGCACCACTTGACCGCCTCCTGCAGCAGCTTCGTACCGTCAGCCACAAACAGGCCGCTCTGCTCCCGCTCCTTTTTGGATGACAGCAAACGGCGGACTTGCTGTAAAAGCGGATTTTTCCGCGATGTGATCCGCTCCATTACAGCTTTTGCACCGCGTTCAATGCGGCTGTATCGCCCAGGACTACCAAAATATCCCCGGCGGCGATCCGGAAGTCTGCCGCAGGCGAGACCACAAACCGGTCGCCGCGCTTGACCGCCAAAATATTAACGCCCTGCTTTGCCCGGACATTCAGCTCGATCAAGCTCTTATCCGTCCAGGGCTCGGGGGCCGGCAGTTCAATGATACCGTAGTCCTCAGACAGTTCAATATAATCCAAAACGTTATGGGACGACAAGCTTTTCGCCAGTCGAGAAGCATTCTCCTTCTCCGGGATCACCACCCGGTCAGCGCCCAGCTTCTTGAGCACCTGACGGTGGGTCTCATCGTGAGCCTTGCAAACAACATAGGGCACACCGATCTCCTTGAGATTCATGGTGGCCAGAACCGAGTCGGCCAGGCTGTCACCAATGGCGACAATAGCACAATCAAAATCCTTGGCGCCTAAGGCCTTAAGCATGCCCTTATCCCGGGCATCCCCAATCACCGCCTGGGTCACTTCGCTGCTGATCTGCTGGACCAGCTCATTGTTGCTGTCAACAGCCAGCACCTCACAGCCCTGCTCGCACAGTCTGCGGGCAACCTCACTGCCAAAACGGCCTAATCCAACTACAATATAGGATTTCATACGCATCCTCCCTAACCGATTAGCAAATTCGTGTCCGCATAGCGGAACCGATCCTCTGCCTTGTTCCCCATGAGGAAGCCCAGGCTGATGGTCAGCACGCCAACACGGCCAAAATACATATAAATGATGATCAAAAACTGTGCGGGAATACTCAAATTCGGCGTTCCGCCGGAGGTAAGTCCCACTGTTGCAAGGGCCGACACCGTCTCAAACAGCGCATCCATAAAGCCCAAGGGCGATGTAGCGCAGATAAATACAGCACCGCCGATAGCCAGTCCGATCACGATGGTGATGATGCTCATGGCATCGATAACCTTCTCACCGGGGATCGTCCGCTTATAGATACTGACCGTGCTTCTGTTCCGGATACGAGTCCACATAAATAACAGCAGCACCACAAATGTCACGGTCTTGACGCCACCGGCCGTAGAGCCGGAGGAGCCGCCGATCATCATTAGAACAAGCGATACCGCCTTGCTGCCGTCTGACAAAGCGCCCTGGTCCAGGGTGGCAAAGCCGGCTGTGCGTAAAGTCGTCGACTGGAAAGCACTGTTGAGGAGTTTCTGCCCAAAAGGCATATTTCCGATGGTGGCTGGGTTGTTCCACTCCAGCAGCAGGATCAAAACCGTTCCGGTCAGCAGCAGACCTGCCGTGGTTAGCAGCACCAGCTTTGTATAGACACTGAACTTCTTAAAGCTGTGGAGTCTTGCGATCTCCTCCCAAACGAAAAAGCCCAGGCCGCCGATCACGATCAGCGCCATCAGGGTCAGACAAACCACCGGATCGTCGTTAAACAGCGTCAGACCGGCACCGGACTCCAGAGATCCGAATATATCAAAGCCGGCGTTGCAGAAAGCGGACACGGAATGGAACAAACCCCAGGCTGCAGCTTTGGAAAGGCCATATTCCGGCAGAAAGCGTACAAACAGGATCAGTGCGCCAACAGCCTGGATAGAAAGGCTTCCGAATAACACCAGCTTTTGCAGCCGCACCACGCCCTCCATCTCATTGAGGCTAAGAGCTTGGGCCATGACCATGCGCTGCCGCAGGCCGACCTTTCTGCGAAACAGGAAAAATACCACCGATGCGGCTGTCATGAAGCCCAGGCCGCCCACCTCGATCATGGCAAGGATCACAGCCTGTCCGAATGCAGACCACATGGTCCAGGTATCTCCAAGGACCAGTCCCGTCACACAAGTGGCGGAGGTGGCCGTAAACAGTGCGGGGCGGAAGCCGCAGGATTGCCCACTGCGGGAAGATATGGGCAACATCAGCAGCAGCGTTCCCAAGAGAATGATCGCCGCGAAGCTTAACGCAATGACACGGGTAGGGCTCAAGGACCGGTGCTTGTATGCACCTTTGCGTCCATTGGCGGACATCATATCCTCTCCTTTGTCAGTTTTCTCTTTCAGTATTAACCACTATTATACCAAGTTTATGCCTGTTTGCAAGGTTTTTCTTTTTTATATAGTATACAACGGAAAAAAGCGTCCAATGGACGCTTTTTAAAACCCCAGATAGCCCACCGCGATACCAATGACCGCAGACAAGCATACAATGATG
>JAZNDJ010000091.1:0-10226 GCA_045588045.1 Faecousia sp. | reverse complement strand
TGCAACCCATCTGCTGCAGAAGGCTCTGAAGGCCGTGCTGGGCGATCATGTCCACCAGGCCGGTTCCCTGGTTGAGCCTGACCGTCTGCGTTTTGACTTTAACCACTATTCCGCTGTGACTTCCGAGGAACTGGCAAAGATCGATGTGCTGGTTCAAAGTGCAATCCTGGAAGGCTACGGAATCGACATCCGGGAAATGCCCGTTGACGAAGCCAAGGCTATGGGTGCAATGGCGCTGTTTAGTGAGAAGTACGGCGATACTGTCCGTGTGGTCAATATGGGCGGCTACTCCATTGAGCTTTGCGGCGGCACCCACTTGGACAACACCGCCAAGGTTGGCCCCTTCCGCATCGAGAGCGAGGGCAGCGTTGCATCCGGTGTTCGCCGTATCGAGGCCATTACCGGCAGGGCGTGCCTTGCGGAGATGGAGCTTGCCCGTCAGCGGGTCTACGATGCCTGTTCCATTCTGAAGACCAAGCCTGCTGAGCTTGCTACCCGACTGGAAAGCCAGGTTGAGGAGATCAAGAATTTGAAAAAGACCATCGAATCCTTCAAGGCCCGGGAGACTGCCGGTGAGGCGGATCGATTCCTGTTCGGTGCAAGAACGGTTGGCGGCTTCCATGTTGTTACAGCCAATGTCCCCGATGCGGACGCAGGCAAGCTGCGCCAGATGGGCGACACCCTGCGGGACAAGGCCTCCGATGTGGTGGCGGTGCTGTCCTCTGTCAGCGGTGATAAGATCACCTTCCTGGCTGTTTGCGGCAGGGATGCCGTGGCCAAGGGGCTGAAGGCCGGTGAACTGGTGAAGCTGGTTTGCACCGTCTGCGGCGGCTCCGGTGGCGGCAAGCCCGATTCTGCCATGGGCGGCGGCAAGGACATCAACAAGGTCGACGATGCCCTTGCACAGGTCGACGACTACGTGGCCTCTAAGATCTGATTTTCTGAAAAGGGCACTGTCTTTTGACAGTGCCCTTATTCCATAGAGAGGGGGGAGAATGTGCGAAAGCTTGTATGGTTTGCGGTGGGTTTTGCCGCTGCCTGCGGGGCAGGTGCTTATTTGGTTTCCGGTATGTGGCTTCTGCTGTTGGGAACATTTTGCCTGTTTGGCGGGATACCTCTTCTGTTTGTCCGGACGAAGTACACCAAGCTTGCAGGTCTGATCCTCTGCGGCTGCGCAGTCAGCTTTGGCTGGTTTTGGGTTTTTGATACATTCTATCTGAATACTGCGCGGCAGTATGACGGAAAATCGGTTGTTGCCACAGTGGAGCTGACGGACTATGGCTCTGAGACTGGCTACGGCGTTTCTGCTGACGGTAAGCTGGAGCTAAATGGCAAGACCTACCGGATCCATGCATACCTTGCTGGCGACGTGCACGTCTCTCCCGGCGATACCGTTACCGGCAGGGTACGCCTGCAGCAGAATAACCGGGGCACTGACACACTTTTCAATGGTTATGTAGAGGCGGACGCAGTGTTGGAAACGGCCGAGACACTGCCAATAAAGTATTATCCCGCAAAGCTGCGGCAGGATATCATGAATCTTTTGGACAGACTGTTTCCAGCCGATACCCTTGGCTTTGCAAGGGCCCTGCTGCTGGGTGACAGCCGTGCCCTGACCTACAGTCAGAACACCGCCTTTTCGGTCAGCGGCATCCGTCATATCGTAGCGGTGTCCGGTTTGCATGTGTCGATCCTGTTTTCTGTTATTTACCTGGTAACCGGACGCAGACGTTATCTGACCGGATTAGTCGGGATCCCGGCGCTAATCCTCTTTGCGGCTGTGGCGGGGTTTACTCCATCAGTCGTCCGTGCCTGCATCATGCAGGGTCTTATGTCGGTGGCGCTGATGCTCAACAGGGAATATGACCCGCCGTCAGCCCTGGCTGCGGCGGTGCTGACCATGCTGGCCGTCAATCCCATGAGCATCGTATCTGTCAGTCTGCAGCTTTCCGTTGCCTGCATGATCGGCATATTCCTGTTTGCAGATCCGATCCGCCGTTATATTCTTCGGGGAGAGCTGGAAAAGCTTGCAAAGGGCAAAACAGCCCCGGCAAAATCCATACGCTTCCTTGCAAACAGCATTTCTGTCACTTTAAGTGCTATGATCACTACCACGCCTCTTTGCGCATGGTATTTCGGAACGGTGAGTATCCTTGGTGTGCTGACAAACATTTTAACCCTGTGGGTGATCTCCTTTGCCTTTTACGGCATCATGGCTGCTTGTGCTGCCGGTGCATTTTGGCAACCACTGGGCAGGGTGATCGCCTGGGTCGTATCCTGGCCGATCCGATACGTGCTGACGGTGTCGGAAGCCGTTGCGTCCTTCCCCTTGGCCGCTGTTTATACGGCCAGCATCTATATTGTGCTGTGGCTTGTGTTTTCCTATGTGCTCCTGGGGATCTACCTGCTGATAAAGAAAAAGCATCCGGCGATCCTGGCAGGATGCATAGCTGCCGGACTGACGGTTGCGTTGGCGGCATCCTATCTGGAGCCGAGGCTGGATCCGTGCCGGGTAACGGTCCTGGATGTGGGACAGGGGCAGTGTATCCTTTTCCAGTGCGGAGGCGATAATTACCTTGTGGATTGCGGCGGCGATTCGGATACGGCTGTGGCAGACGAAGCGGCGAGCCTTTTGTTGTCGCAGGGCATCACAAAGCTCGATGGGGTGTTTCTGACCCACTATGACCGGGACCACGTCGGGGGTATGGCCTACCTTCTGACCCGGATCAATGCCGAAACTCTGTACCTGCCGGATATTGCCGATCAGGGGCATGTCCGCCAAACCCTTGAATCAGAGCACAGGCAGACCATCCGCCTGATTGGGGAGGACACGGTCCTGCACGAGAGCCACTGCACAGTTACACTTTTTGCTGCATCGGAGGACACAGGCGATAACGAAAGCTGTCTGTGCATCTTGTTTCAGACGGAAAACTGTGATATACTGATCACAGGTGACCGGGGCATTGCCGGGGAAGCGGAGCTTCTGACGCATGGCAGCCTGCCGGAATTGGAACTGCTGGTGGTAGGCCATCATGGCGCCAAGAATGCCACTGGTACAGACCTATTGGTGGAAACAGTGCCAAATACAGCGGTCATCAGTGTCGGCGCGGATAATAATTACGGCCATCCGTCGCAGGAGACTTTGGAAAAGCTTTCCCGTTTTTGCAAGCAGGTCTGGCGAACAGATCTGCACGGAACGATCTTATTCAGGGGGTGAGGCTATGGCGATGAAAAAGGAATCCAATTCCCAGGAGCTGCAGCGGCTGAAAACTGCTATCCGGGAGCGGAATCTGGAACGATTGTATTTCTTTCATGGCGAGGAAGCCTTTTTGCGCAGCCATTATCTGGGCCAAATCAAAAAGCTGCTTATCGACGAGTTGACGGAATCCTTCAATTTTCACAGACTGACAAAGGAGACCTTTGACCTGCGCAGCTTCGTCGATGCGGTGGAAAGCCTGCCTATGATGGCCGAAAGCACCCTGATCGTGGTGGACGATATCGATATTTTCAAACTGCCGGAGGATGACCGCAGCAAGCTGATGGGTGTATTTGCCGATATCCCAGCATACTGCACGGTGATCTTCACCTATAGTGCAGTGGCCTGGAAACCGGATACCCGGATGAAAAAGTTTTGGGCAGCCATCGAGACCAACGGAACAGTCGTGGAGTTTCCCAAGCAGGATCAGCGGGAGCTGGTGAACTGGATCACCCGGCATTTTGCCGCCAATCAAAAGAAGATCAGTCCCCAGCTGTGTGTCTATCTGATCGAATTGACCGGCGGCACCATGACGGCATTGGCTGGCGAGATCTCCAAGATCAGCGCCTTTTCCGGCGCAGACACCATCACAAAGAGTGATATCGATACGGTGACAGAGCCGGTGCTGGACGCCGTCGTATTCCAAATGACGGACCTGTTCAGCGAGGGGGAGTACGGCGCAGCCCTGGTAAAGCTCCAGGAGCTTATGAAGATGCAGGAGGATCCCATCCAGGTCCTGGGTGCCATCGGAGGTCATTTCCGCCGGATCAGCACGGCCCGCACCTTGATGGAAAACGGCTCCAATGCTTCGGAGCTGATGCGCCTGTGCCGCATGAGTGATTATGCCGCCCAGAAGACAATGCGTGTTGCCAAAGGTTTTTCGCCGGCTTTCTGTGCCAAGGCAGCCCAGCTTGTTTTGGAAACGGACCGTGCAATGAAGACATCTCTTGATGACGGACATCGGCTCTTGGAAATGCTCATTATGGAGCTTGCAGCGGAGGCCCGCAATGGTTAAGATCCGGGAAGCCATCGTCGTGGAGGGCCGCTACGATAAGAATACCCTTTCCCAAGTGGTCCAGGCCCATATTTTTGAGACCAACGGCTTTGGGATCATGCGCGATAAGGCCCAGCTTGCCCTGCTGCGAAGGGTAGCGCAGATCCGTGGGGTGATCGTCTTTACGGATTCTGACGGTGCCGGTTTTGTGATCCGCAATTACCTCAAAGGTGCTATTCCACCGTCCCAATTGAAGCATGCCTATATTCCCGATATTCCCGGCAAGGAGCGGCGCAAGGCTGCGCCGGGCAAGGAGGGAAAGCTGGGCGTGGAGGGGATGACGCCGGAGGTGATCGTGCAATGCCTTCGCAGAGCGGGGGCGACCTTCGAGGGCGAGGAAGCATATACAGTAAGCGAAGGACTCACCAAGCAGGATCTGGCGGACTGGGGCCTCTCCGGAGGTGCTGACAGCAGCCGCAAGCGGAAACTGCTTTTGAAATACTTGGAGCTCCCGGCGCACATGAGCTGCAATGCTATGCTTCAGGCACTGAATCTGCTGTATTCAAGGCAAGAGCTTGAATCGATCCTTGACAGCATTTTGGAGTAAGCTATGATCGACATATCTGTCAAAAACTTAACAAAGTTCTTTGTGATCGGCGAGAATCTTCTGGAAGGGCTGACCTTTGAGATCCAGGAGGGGGAATGTGTGGCGATCCTCGGCCGTAACGGCTGCGGCAAGACGACCCTGTTTAATATTCTTACAGGTCAGATGGATTATGACGACGGACAGGTCTACGTCAATCCCAACAAGAAGCTGGGCCTGATCTCTCAGATTCCCCATTTTCCGGAAGGATATACTGTGGAGGATGTCCTGCGCAGCGCGTATCTTCCTTTGCAACAGATCCGGGGCAAGATGGAAAAGCTGGAAAAGCAGATGTCTGCCCATGCCACTAAGGAGCAGCTTGCCGAGTACGATGCCCTTGCCAACCGTTTTCAGGCAGGTGGCGGCTACGAGATGGATGTGCAGGTGGACAAAGTCTGTAACGGCCTTGGCATCACCCCGGACCAGCGGGTGCAGGCTTTTGATAGCCTTTCCGGCGGCGAAAAGACCCGGGTGAATTTGGCCCGGCTGCTGCTGGAGGAGACGGACATTTTGCTGCTGGACGAGCCGACCAACCACCTGGATCTGCGTAGTGTGGAGTGGCTGGAGGGCTATATCAACAGCTTCAAGGGCACAGTGCTGACTATCTCCCATGACCGATATTTCCTGGACCGGGTAGCGGATCGGGTGATTGAGATCGTGGACGGACACGGAGAATTCTATTCCGGCAACTACTCGTTTTACATTGATGAAAAGCAGGCCCGCTTTAATCTGCAGCTTAAGCAGTATGAGCAGGAGCAGGCCAAGCTCAAGCAATTGGGTTATACCGTGGAGCGGATGAAGGGTTGGGGCATCAACAACCGCACCCTATACCGCCGGGCCATGTCCATCCAGCACCGGATGGAGCGGATCCGCAAAACCGAGAAGCCCAAAACGGAAAAGACCATGAAAGCCACCTTCGGAGAAAAAGCCTTTTCCGGCGACATGGTGTTCGATATGAAGAATGTCTCCAAGTCTTTTGGAGACCGCACTCTGTTTTCAGATGTGGAACTGAATGTGGAAGGCGGCGAGCGGATCGCCCTGCTGGGTGATAACGGCACAGGAAAGTCCACCTTTATCAAGTGCCTGCTGGGCGAAGAGGACTGCCAGGGTAAGATCCGGTTTGGACCTACCGTAAAGTGGGGCTACCTGCCACAGATCATACACTTCGACCACCCGGAGCGCAGCCTTTACGACACCATGCTCTATGAGAAGAACTGTACACCCCAAATGGCCCGCGACCGTCTTGGTGCATTTCTGTTCCAGGGCGAGGATGTGTTCAAAAGTGTGGGCAACCTCTCCGGCGGGGAGCAGTCCCGTCTGCGGCTGTGTATGCTCATGGGTGAGAAGATCAACCTTCTGATCCTGGATGAGCCAACCAACCATCTGGACATTGCATCCCGGGAGTGGGTAGAGGCTGCCATCGAGGAATTTGAGGGCGTTCTGCTGTTCGTGTCCCATGACCGTTATTTTATTGAGAAGTTTGCCGAACGGATCTGGCTGCTTGAGGACGGAACCATTCGGGATTTCAAGTGCGGTTATAGTAAATACCGCGCCATAATCGAGCATGAAGCGGCCCAGCGCCTGCCGGTGGCGGCAGCGCCGAAGGTCAAAAAGGAAAAGCCCAAAGGCGGCACCAAGGAATCGGAAAAGCTTGTCCGCCGCCTGGAACGGGAGATCGACAAGCAAGAGAAGGAGATTGCCCGGCTGGATGCGGCCATGGAAGCGGCGGCAGCGGATTACCAGGAGCTTACCCGTATTCTTCAGCAGAAGGAGTCGGCAGAGGTGACACTGATGGAGCTGATGGAGCAGTGGGAAACGGCCAGTGAAGCGATCGAACCCTAACGACGGTTGACACATTTTACCGAAAGATCTATAATAAGCGTATCTTTTAGCGAAGGAGAATCGAATCATGAGTTCTTGTAACGGAGATTGTTCCAGCTGTTCCAGCGGCGATTGCGGCGAGCGCAAGCAGGAAAGCCTGCTGGCACAGCTTAACCCCAAATCCAGCGTCAAAAAGGTGATCGCTGTGGTGTCCGGTAAGGGCGGTGTGGGTAAATCCACCGTCACATCCATGCTGGCCGTGGCCATGAACCGCAAGGGCAAGCGGGTAGCTGTGCTGGATGCGGATATCACCGGCCCGTCTGCGCCCACTGCCTTTGGCGTTTCTGAGTGCCAGGGCGCTACCAAGGAGGGTTTGTACCCGGCTATGACCACCACCGGTATCCAGGTCATGTCCATCAATCTGTTGCTGGACAACAGCACAGACCCTGTGGTTTGGCGCGGTCCTGTGATCGCTGGTGCTGTCAAGCAGTTTTGGACTGATGTGATCTGGGAAGATGTGGACTATATGTTTGTGGATATGCCCCCCGGAACAGGCGACGTACCGCTGACTGTATTCCAGAGTCTGCCGGTGGACGGCGTGATCATCGTCACCAGTCCCCAGGATCTGGTCTCTATGATCGTGGCAAAGGCTGTGAAGATGGCTAACATGATGCATATTCCGGTTTTAGGCTTTGTGGAGAACTACAGCTATCTGGAATGCCCCGATTGCGGCAAGCGGATCAACGTGTTCGGCGAAAGTCGTTTGGAGGAAGTTGCGGAGGCCTTTGGCCTGCCGATCCTTGCCCGGCTGCCCATTGACCCCATGGTGGCCCAGAGCTACGACAGCGGCTTGATGGAAACGGTCAAGACGGACACCGTGGACGGCGCGATCGAAGCCATCGAAAAAGCAGAATAAACTTAAGAGCAGAAGCGGTGATCGCTTCTGCTCTATGCTCTATTCCGGAAGCTCTAAAAGCCCCAGCTCTATTTTCCACCGCAGGATCCGTTCAACAGATTCCCGCAGCCGTTTCAATGTGATCCGACCCTCCTGAACGGCAGTCAACACGGCCCTGTACTGCTCGGCATAATCGCTGCAGCACAGCAGGTCGTTGCCCGCCAGGACGGCAAGGACGGCAGATTCTCCCACACCGTAAACATCGGTAATGGCCTCCATCACCAGATCATCGGTGACGATCACACCGGTAAACCCCATGGTGTCTCGCAAATAGCCAATGGCGGCAGGGGACAGGGAGGCCGGTGTTGATTCGTCCAAACAGGCCACGATGGTATGACTGACCAGGATCGCGTCACAGCCTGCTTTGATGCCAGCCCGGAAGGGCACAAGATCTGTCTGCTCCAGGGAGTCCAGAGGACGACTGTCTACGGCAGTTCCGATGTGGGTGTCTGTGTTGTTGCCGTATCCGGGAAAATGCTTCAGAACGCTGCCTACGCCCTCTGTAGACATGGTCTGCACCACGGAGCTGACATATTGGCCGGTGGTCTGAGCATCCTGTCCTAAGGAACGGCTGTACATAAAGGCATCCTTATTCGTGGTGACGTCGCATACGGGTGCCATATTCACATTGACACCCACTTGCAGCAGCAGCCGGCATTTTTCTTCTTCGTTTTGAAGCACCAACGGTAAACCGCCCTGATTGTACAGAATTCTGGGGGAAGGGAATTTGCTGCTTCGATACTGACTGTAGCGGCTGACCCGGGTAACTGTGCCGCCCTCCTCGTCGGTGGCGATCAGCAGGGGCAGTCGGGAGCGGGCCTGAAGGTTTCCAAGCTCTGCGGCGATCATTTCCGGTGTATTCTCGGCAAAGTCCTTGCTGAACAGAATGAAGCTTCCGATGTGATAGCCTTCCACTGCCTGGATAGCGGCATCGGGGCCGGGATATCGGGCCAGGAACAGCTGCCCAACCAGCTCCTCATCGGACATGGTATCCATCAGGGCGACCACCGGATCGATAGGCTCCGGCGGCTGTGTCGACGGAACGGTTGGCTCTGTCGTGGGGACAGAAGTCGGCATGTCATCGGAAACCGATGCACATCCTGCAAGCAGCAGGGCTGTTAGAAGTCCGCATAAAAGCTTACGTTTCATTGGGCATACCTCCATTTTTGCCATTATAGCACGGCTGCCCGTAAAAGGCAAATCCCCTCCGGTCGGAGGGGATTTTCTCAGAACAGGCGATTTGTAATATACCAGAGGATCAGTAGGCCAAGGGCAAATGGAACATAGGCATACAGGGCTGTCAGGACAATCGAAATAGAGAAAATGCCCAAGTACCGCAAAAGCAGCACAAGCCCGGTCAGCAGAGCCGCAGTCAGAACGGCTTTCGTTACCTGCTTGCCGATCACTGTAGCAAAGAAGAAAGTATACAGCCCGCCAATAATGGGATTGACTGTTGCCAGGAATGCACCCACTATGATCTTCAGCCCGCCGGTCAGAAGCATAATGATCAGCAGACCCAAAAGCACCGTAGGCGCATAGGTGACAAGCCCTTGCGGGAGCAGCACATGGAACAGCCAAACCGTCAGAAGGTGCAGAATGTAGGCGATGGCCACGGTCAGACACCGTAGAAGCAGCCAGGTGATCAGGTTTTTGCCCTTTGGCATCCAGCCATCCACCAGATTCATCAAAAAAGCCAGTATTACCATGCTCAGAATTTCCGAGCAGATGGTGGCATAGTGGGTCCCCCGAAAGCTGAACAGCACAAGCTCTGTACCGGCGATATCGATAAAGGGCAGGGGAGCGATCAGTATGTCATGCTGCAGCCCGGAGCTTTTCAAAACCACCGCAACGGCATACACAAACAGAATGCCGATTGCTGACGAAACGGCGCAGCTCACCATAGACCGCTTGCCAAAGACAAACCGGCCAAAAAGACTGAGCAGCACAGAGCCTACCAGCAAAACCAGGGCGATCTTGATAAAACCATAGAAGTCCAGGCCCATGGCAGAAAATATGTTTTCAACGATTTCCATAGTGCCTCCCGGGGAATAATGAGGTAAAAAACAAAAACAGCTGCCGGGATCGGCAGCTGTTTTCTGTGTATAATTGAAGTAAAAATTACTTCATCTCTGCCTCTGCGCCAGCTTCCTTCAGCTCGGCGATCATCTTCTCGGCGTCTTCCTTGGAGACAGCCTCCTTCAGAGTCTTGGGGCAGTTGTCGACCAGATCCTTGGCGTCCTTCAGGCCCAGGCCGGTAACAGCGCGGACAACCTTGATGACGTTCAGCTTGGAAGCGCCAGCGGACTTCAGGATGACGTCGAACTCGGTCTTCTCCTCGGCAGCCTCAGCAGTAGCGGCAGCGGGAGCGGCAACAGCTGCAGCAGCAGCGGAAACGCCGAAAACTTCCTCCAGAGTGTGAACCAGCTCGGACAGCTCCAGAACGGTCAGACCCTTAACTTCCTCAACGAGAGCAGTGACTTTTTCACTAGCCATTGTAATTTCCTCCTAAAATTAAGTGTTAAATGTTTGTTTGTAACGGATGATTAAGCTTCTGCAT
>JAZNDJ010000090.1:0-10003 GCA_045588045.1 Faecousia sp. | reverse complement strand
ACTGTGGTTCTGGATCCCATCTTCAAGAAGGTTGGCCTCTCCGGAAAGTCTGTGATCCCCTTTATCATTGGCACCGGCTGCGCCATCCCCGGCGTTATGGCAGCCCGTACCATCCGCAATGAGCGGGAGCGCAATGCCACCGCCATGCTGGCTCCCTTCATGCCCTGTGGCGCAAAGCTGCCTGTCATCGCCCTGTTTGCAGGGGCGTTCTTCGGGGACGCAAGCTGGGTGGGTACGCTGATGTACTTTGTGGGCATCATCCTGATCCTGCTGTGCGCTCTGCTGGTGAATAAGATCGCAGGCCACAAAAGCCGCAAATCCTTTTTCATCATCGAGCTGCCGGAGTACAAGGCACCCTCTTTCTGGTTTGCTTTTAAGTCCATGTGCAGCCGTGGCTGGTCCTACATCGTCAAGGCCGCCACCATCATCCTGCTGTGCAACACCGCGGTGCAGATCATGCAGACCTTCGGCTGGAACCTCCAGCCTGTTGACAATGCTTCCGATTCCATTCTGGCCACCATCGCCGGTCCTTTCGCATACCTGCTGGTGCCGGTGGTAGGCGTTCTGAGCTGGGAGCTGGCGGCGGCTGCCATCACCGGCTTTATCGCCAAGGAAAATGTGGTGGGCACCCTGGCTGTCTGCTTTGTGGGCCTGGAGAATCTTATCAACCTGGATGATCTGGCCATCGCTGAGGGCGTTACCGGTGATGCGGTCGCTGACACCATGGTGGGTCTGACCCGGGTGGCCGCCCTGGCTTACCTGATGTTCAACCTCTATTCACCGCCCTGCTTTGCAGCCATCGGCGCTATGAATGCTGAGATGAAGAGCTCCAAGTGGCTCTGGGGCGGCATCGGCCTGCAGCTGGCTGTGGGCTTCACCGTAGGCTACCTGGTCTACACGGTGGGAACACTGATCGTTGGTGGCGCGCTGAATATGACAGGCGCGATCTGCGGCGGCATTGCCGTAGCCGTGATGGTGGTAATCGTTGCTTCCCTGTGCATTCGTGCGGACCGGAAGCTGAAGAGAGCGTGCGCTCTGCGTGTGGGTAAGTAATTATGCCTGAGACCATCATCACCATCGCCGTCATCGTTCTGATCGTAGGCCTCGCAGGGTTCTACGTATACAGGCAGAAAAAGAAGGGTGTCAAATGTATTGGCTGCCCGCACAGCAAGACCTGCAGCGGTAACTGCAGCGGCTGCAGCGGCAACTGTGGCGGCAAGACCAAATAAGGATCCTTTCCCTACATACATGTTTTGCCGAAGCGGTGCACCTCCGGGTGCGCCGCTTCTGCTTTTGACCGTTGCAATCCGGCCCGGAACATGATACCATGAGCGTATAACACACAGGAGGCAAGGACTATGACGGACTACGCGGCGATCCATGAACAGCTCAAGGCCCTGACCGAGGGCGTGCCCCACCCCATCGCCAACATGGCCAATGGAGCGGCCCTGCTGTATCACAGCCTGCCGGATATCAACTGGGCAGGGTTCTATTTGCTGGAAGGGGACAGACTGGTGCTGGGGCCCTTCCAGGGTAAGCCTGCCTGTATCGAGATCCCCCTGGGGAAGGGTGTCTGCGGCACAGCCGCGGCAGAGGGACGGACGGTGGTGGTACCCAACGTCCACGAATTTCCCGGACATATCGCCTGCGACTGCGCTTCCAATTCCGAGATCGTTGTGCCGCTTTTTGCAGGCGGCAGGCTGGTAGGCGTGCTGGATATCGACAGCCCGGTACTGGCGCGTTTTTCTCAAAAAGACCGGGAGGGATTTGAAATCTTCGCCCGAATTTTGGAGCGATCCCTGTAAAAGTGTGATTTTTGCTGAAAAAGACAGAGAAAAATTGTAAATTATCCGTTGACAAGTGGAATGAATTTGCTATAATAAGCCTAGAGATTGAGAGTAAGCAAAAGAATGGCCCAGGGGCATTCTTTTGCTTTTTCTATTTTTCGGAGGTGAGGGAATGTGAAGGATGCGGTTTTGGCCCGATTGGAGGATGCTCCGGTCATTGCGGCGGTGAAGGACCGGCTGTTTGAAAAGGCGTTGGCATCGCCGGTGGATGTGATCTTCCTGCTGGGCGGCGATATCTCCACCATCGCGGAGCGGATCCAGGCAGCCAAGCAAGCGGATAAATACATATTCATTCACATCGACCTGACCGACGGTATTGGCAAGGACCGCAGCGGCATCCGGTTTTTGGCCCGGTGCGGCGCGGATGGGATCATCAGCACCAAGAGCAATCTGATCAAGGCGGCCAGAGATGCCGGCATGATCACCATTCAGCGGTTTTTTGCCTACGATTCCCAGGGTGTGGAGAGCATTAATGAGGTCCTGTCCAACACCAAGCCCGACATTATGGAGATCATGCCGGGTACTGTGGGCAAGATCATCCGCCGCTTCTCCGGCGGCAGCATCCCCCTGATCGCAGGCGGTCTGGTGGAGACAAAACAGGAAGTGACCGAAGCGCTGAAGCTGGGGGCCTTTGCGGTGTCCACCGGCAAGGAGCCCCTTTGGTACGAATAATCATCCGAGAGTTTTAGAGGAACGGAGTGACAGGGCAGTATGGTTTACTGCCTGCATTTCCGTTCCTTTTATTTTATGGAAGTGAGGGAAAACAACGATGTTTGATGTAGCGATTGCAGGCGGCGGTGTCATTGGTGGCATGGTTGCCCGGGAACTGACCAAGTACAAGCAGTCTGTGTGTATTCTGGAGCGGGAAAACGATGTGGCTTGCGGCGCATCCAAGGCCAATAGCGGCATTGTCCACGGCGGTTACGATCCTGAGCCGGACACACTGAAGGCCAAGCTGAACACTGTGGGTGTGGAGAAGCTGTTTGCCACAGCCAAGATGCTCCATGTGCCCATCATCCGCAACGGCTCTATGGTCTGCGCCTTCAGCGCAGAAGAGGACAAGACCGTTCAGGAGCTGTACGACCGGGGTATTACCAATCAGATCCCCGACATGGAGATCATCACCGGCGACCGGGCAAGACAGATCGAGCCTATGCTCTCGGAGCAGGTCACCTCTGCCTTGTGGGTCAGAAATGCGGGCATCGTGTGCCCCTATGAGCTGACCATCGCTTCTGTGGGCAACGCCATGGATAATGGCGCCCAGCTGAAGCTGAACTTCGAGATATGCCGGATCACCAAGGAGGACGGCACCTTTACTGTGGAGGCGGCCTCCGGCGAAACGGTCCGGGCCAAGTACCTGATCAACTGCGCCGGCGGCTATTCCGACCGGATCGCGGCGCTGGCCGGTGACGATTCCTTCACCATCATCCCCCGTGCCGGCGAGTACCTGCTGCTGGACAAGACTGAGGGCAGCCGTGTCAGCCACACCATTTTCCAGGTGCCCTCCGCTGAGGGCAAGGGCATCCTGATCTCTCCCACGGTGGATGGCAACCTGCTGACCGGTCCTACCGCCGCCAAGGTGGAGACCCCCGATAGCAAGCAGATCACCCAGCCCGGCATCGACGCAGTCATGAAGCTGTCCAGAAAGAGTGTACCCAGCGTGGATTTCCGCAATGTGATCACCTCCTTTGCCGGTGTGCGTTCCTCTGAAAAGAGCGGCGACTTCATCATCGGCTTCAGCGAAAAGACCGAGAACCTGCTCAATGTGGCAGCCATCGATTCTCCCGGTCTGACCTGCTGTGTGGCCATCGCCGAGTATGTGGTGGCGCTGATGAAGCGTGCCGGCATTCCCCTGGAGCGGAACCCTGCCTTCGACGGCAACCGGGAAGATCCCCACACCTTCCGCAAAATGTCCGACGAGGAGAAGGACGCCTTCATTAAGCAAAACCCCGCCTACGGCAAGATCGTCTGCCGGTGTGAGTGCGTCAGCGAGGGCGAGATCCGCTACGCCCTGACCCACAATCCTCCTGCCCGGGATATGGACGGCGTGAAGCGCCGCACCCGTTCCGGCATGGGCCGCTGCCAGGGTGGCTTCTGCGGTCCTTACGTTATGAAGCTGATCGCTGAGGAAAAGGGCATTGCCAAAGAGCAGGTGACCAAGAACGGAGCAGGCTCCGAAATGGTCATCGGAAAGCTGTAAGAGGTGGAAACTATGATGGAATTTGATATTGCAGTGGTTGGCGGCGGCCCTGCCGGTATGGCAGCAGCCATCGCCGCATACGACAGCGGCATTACCAGCATCGCGGTCCTGGACCGTGAGGAGGACCTGGGCGGCATTCTGCGCCAGTGCATCCACAACGGCTTCGGCCTGCACAAAATGGGCCAGGAGCTGACCGGCCCCGAGTATGCTGCCCGCTATGCACAGCAGGTGGCACAGCGGAACATCCGGGTGTTCTACGAGGCCACCGTCACCGATGTGTCTGCCGATAAGGTGGTCACCGCTCAGAGCCGGGATGGCATGCTGAAGATCAAGGCCAAGGCTGTGGTCCTGGCTATGGGCTGCCGCGAGCGCAGCCGGGGTGCGCTGAATATCTGCGGCACCCGTCCAGCCGGCATCTACAGTGCAGGCACCGCCCAGAAGCTGATCAACTGCGAGGGCTATATGGTGGGCAAGCAGGCCGTCATCCTGGGCTCCGGCGATATCGGCCTGATCATGGCCAGAAGAATGTCCCTGGAGGGTGCCAAGGTGGAGGCTGTCTGCGAGCTGATGCCTTACTCCGGCGGCTTGACCCGTAACATCGTCCAGTGCCTGGAGGACTTCGATATTCCTCTGTACCTGAGCACCACCGTGGCCCAGATCCACGGCGAAAAGCGGCTGGAGGGTGTCACCATCGCCCAGGTGGACAGCGACCGCCGGGTGATCGAGGAGACCAAGCGGTACATCCCCTGCGATACCCTGCTGCTGTCTGTGGGTCTGATTCCCGAAAATGAGCTGACCAAGTGCGCCGGTATCCGGATCAGCAATTTGACCAACGGGGCAGAGGTGGACGAAAACCGCCAGACCGCTGTGGAGGGCATCTTCGCCTGCGGCAACGTACTCCACGTCCACGACCTGGTGGACTACGTTTCCGACGAGGCTGAGATCGCCGGCAAGGGCGCGGCTGCCTATGTCAAGGGCGGGCTGGCCGGTGCCAAGACCGTGCCTGTGAAGGCAGAGGGTGGCGTGCGCTATGTGCTGCCCCAGGTGGTCCACACCGACTGCGGCAAGGATGTCTCCCTGTTTATGCGTGTGGCAGCGCCCACCGGCAAGGTCCGTCTGAATGTAAAGTGCGGCGACCGGGTGATCGCCACCGCCGTGAAGCTGAAGACTGCCCCCGGTGAGATGGAGAAGATCACCGTGAAGGCCGATAAGCTGGCCGCCTGCGACGGCCAGATCACCGTAAGTTTGGAGGAGAAGGCATGAAAAGAAATTTAACCTGTATCATCTGCCCCCGTGGCTGCTCTCTTACGGTGGAGGTATGCGGCGGCGAAGCAAAGGTGGAGGGCAACGCCTGCCCCAAGGGTGCTGAGTACGGCGTCAACGAGTGCCTGTGCCCGGTCAGAACCGTCACCAGCATCTTGCGCATCGCCAACCGGTGTGATACAATGGTCAGCGTTAAGACCCACAAGCCGGTGAAGAAGGAAGACATTTTCCGGGTCATGGAGGTGCTGAAGTCCACCGAGATCCAGGCCCCTGTTCAGGCAGGCGATGTGCTGATCCGGGATGTGTTCGGCGCAGACATCATTGCCACAAAGACTGTAAAGTAAGAGGCTATTATGAAATCCAACATCAAAGATCTGAAGCTTTTCCTGTTCGATATGGATGGCACACTGTATTTGGGAGACCGGTTGTTCGATTTTACCGTCGAGCTGCTGCAGCGCATCAAAGCCACCGGTGGCCGGTATATGTTCATGACCAACAACTCCTCTAAGAGCGTCCAGGCCTATATCGAAAAGTTGGCAAAGCTGGGCATCCCAGCCCAGGAAGATGAGTTCATCACTTCCTCCCAGGCTACGGCCTACTATCTGAAGAGTAACCATCCCACAGCCACTCTGTACGTCTGCGGCACCGAATCCCTTAAGGCAGAGCTGCGCAGCCAGGGCTTTACCGTCACAGAGGACCTGGACAAGGTGGAATGCATCGTCATGGGCTTCGATACAGAGCTGAACTTCAAGAAGCTCCACGATGTGTCCTATATGCTGTGTACCCGGGAGCTGCCCTACATCGCCACCAATCCGGACTATGTGTGTCCCACGGAGTTCGGCAGTGTGCCGGACTGCGGCAGCGTGTGTGACATGATCTTCAACGCCACCGGAAAGCGGCCTGTGGTCATCGGAAAGCCCGAGGCGCTGATGCCGGAGCTGGCCATGGCCCGGACGGGCTGCACCAAGGAGCAGACTGTGGTCATCGGTGACCGGATCTACACGGATATCAAGAGCGGCATCAATGCCGGTACGGTGACCATCCTGGTCATGAGCGGCGAGACCACATACCAGATCCTGGAGGAATCTCCCGACAAGCCGGATTACGTTATGGAAGACGGCAGCGAGCTGCTGAAGCAACTGTAAGAAAAGATCCCGAATGCTAAGCATTCGGGATCTTCTTTTTGAGCTTTCGGTAGGTGCGGAAGTAGCCGAGCATCAGGAAGATGGCCGCGCCCCACCAGGCGGAGACCTCTGCACCGAAAATGCCGTAACGCCAGCCGGTGGCAGCCACGGCCACAGACAGGCTGACTCGCAGAGCAAATTCCAAAATTCCGGAGACCATGGGCACCACCGTGTTGCCCACGCCCTGCAGACCCGATTGGTACACGTACAGCAGGTACAGCACCGGCAGAGAAATGCTCATGCAGCACAGATACCGGTAGGCGATATCCCCGGCCTCGGCGGCAAGGAGCGGGTCCTCCCGGGAGATGAAGATCATGGTGATGGGCCTGCCAAACACCAGCATCAGCGCGCCAATGATCAGGGAGGTGGCGACGGCCAGCGCGGTGGCCGCCTGCATACCGGACCGGATGCGCCCAAGGGCCATAGCGCCGTAATTCTGCCCCACATAGGTGGTCACGGCGTAGCCGTAGGAGGTGGCGGCGATTTCCAAAAGTCCGTAGAGCTTGTTGGTGGCGGTGAAGCCGGCAATGAAGCTAATGGGGAAGGCGTTGACCACAGTCTGTACCGTTATGCCTCCCAGCGCGATGATAATATTCTTCGCTGCCACCGGGGAGCCGATCAGCATAAGATCCTTGCACAGTGCCCACTGGGGCTTCAGAGCCTGTCGGGAGAAGTGAAGCTGCGGTGTCTTTGCGATCTTTACCGCGCAAATGAGACCCGCCAAACATTGGGAAACGACAGTGGCACCTGCCGCGCCGGCAATGTCCCACTCCAGCACGAATACCACCAAGGCATCCAGGGCGATATTTGTGACCGAGGCCACGATCATGGCCACCAATGGAGTCTTGCTGTCGCCCACCGCCCGCAGCACCGCGGAGCAGTAGTTAAAGAACATCACCGCTGGGAAACCGGCCAGCAGGATCCGCATATACAGGGTGCCCATGGGCTGCAGGTCCGTGGGCACCCGCAGCAGCATAAGAAATGCCGGCAGCAGCATCTGCCCCAGCACCGTGCCGCCAATGGCGATCACGGCAGACAGGAAAGCGGACTGCCCGGCGACCTTTTGCATACCCGGCAGGTCGCCTTGGCCGAATTTTTGAGCGATCCGGACGGCGAAGCCGCCGGTATAGCCCTGGGCAATACCCAAAAACAGCCAGTTCAGCCAGTCCACCGTCCCTAGGGCCGCAAGGGCATCCATGCCAACGCCTTGGCCTACGATGGCGGTGTCCACCACCGTGTAAAGCTGCTGGAACATGTTGCCGAACATCAGCGGCATGGCAAACAGGAACAGAAGCCGAAGGGGGTTGCCCTGGGTCATATTCAAGGTTTTTGACATAGCAAAGTTTCCTTAGAGTAAATTCGTCAGTACTACCACCAAAGGATATCAAATTTTGTGTTCTCTGTCAACGAAAACGCCCCGGAAATCCGGGGCGTTGTTGGTTATGCCAAGGTGGCGGCCATGACAGCCTTGATGGTGTGCATCCGGTTTTCTGCCTCGTCAAAGACGATGGATGCCCCGCTCTCAAAGACCTGGTCTGTGACCTCCATGCAGTCGAGGCCGTATTTTTCAAAGACCTCCTTGCCGATGTCGGTGTTCAGATCGTGGAAGGCCGGCAGGCAGTGCATGAAGCGGCACTGGCTTCCCGCCGCGTCCATCAGTTCCTGGGTCACCCGGTAGGGGGACAGGTCCGCGATCCGCTCCTTCCAAACCTCGTCCGGCTCGCCCATAGACACCCACACATCGGTATAGATCACATGAGCCCCCTGGACGGCGGCCATGGGATCGGTGCAGAAGGACAGGGAAGCGCCGGTCTCGGCGGCGATCTGCTGACACTGGGCGATCAGCGCCGGGTCGGGGAAATACTGCTCCGGGGCGCAGGCCACAAAGTCCATGCCCATTTTGGCACAGCCTACCATGAGGGAGTTGCCCATATTGTACCGGGCGTCGCCCATGTACACCAGCTTTTTGCCCTTAAGCTCGCCAAAATGCTCCCGGATGGTAAGGAAATCCGCCAAGATCTGGGTGGGGTGGAACTCGTTGGTCAAACCGTTCCAGACGGGAACGCCGGCAAACTCTGCCAGGGTCTCTACGATCTCCTGGCCGTAGCCCCGGTACTCAATGCCGTCAAACATCCGGCCCAGGACCCGGGCGGTATCGGCAATGGACTCCTTTTTGCCCATTTGGGAGCTTTTGGGGTCTAAGTACACCGGGTGCATGCCCAGATCGGCAGCGGCTACCTCGAAGGCACACCGGGTCCGGGTGCTGGTCTTTTCAAACACCAGGGCGATGGACTTACCCTCGCATAGGCGGTGGGGAACACCGGCCTTCTTTTTGGCCTTAAATTCCGCGGACAGATCCAGCAGCGCGCCGATCTCCTCCGGGGTGAAGTCCAGCAGCTTCAAAAAGCTTCGGTTCTTAAAATTCACAGGATAGTCCTCCTTATTTGCAGGCTTCTTTTATGGTCTCCAAAGCGGCCAAAAGCTGCTCGGTGGGGATATTCAGCGCCGGCAGCAGCCGCACCTTATCCTTGGCGGTCAGACACAGCACGCCCTTTTCAATACAGGCGTTTACCACATCCTTGGCCGGCTTGACCGGCTGAATACCGATCATCAGACCCATGCCGGTGACGGCCTCTACGCCTTCAGCCCCCTCCAGGGTGGCGAAAACCAGGTCGCTCTTAGCCTGTACTTGCGCCAGGAATTCCTCGTCCAGCCGGGACAGAATGCTCAGCGCACCGGCGCAGGAGACAGGATTGCCGCCGTAGGTAGAGCCGTGGTCACCGGGCTGCAGGACATTCTGCAGCTTCTCCGAAACCATGGTCGCGCCGATGGGCAGGCCGCCGCCCAGACCCTTGGCGGTGGATACGATGTCCGGGGCAATGCCGTAGTGCATATAGGCGTACAGCTTGCCGGTGCGGCCGTTGCCGGTCTGGACCTCGTCGATCATCAGGGGGATATCCTCCCGGGCGCACAGGGCGGCCACACCGGTGACAAATTCCTTGTCCAGTGGAACGACGCCTCCTTCGCCCTGGATGCACTCCAGCATGATACCGGCTACATTTGTCTCAGCCACCAGCTTTTCAAGCCCGGCCAGATCCCCGGCGGCCACATGGCGGAAGCCGGGGGTCAAAGGCTGGAACAGCTCGTGGTAGTGTTCCTGTCCGGTGGCGGCCAGGGTGGTCAGCGTCCGTCCGTGGAAGCTGTTTTCCAAAGTGACGATGGTATAGCAGTCGCTGCCTTTCTTCTCCATAGAGTATTTTCGGGCGTACTTGATGGCACACTCGTTGGCCTCTGCACCGGAGTTGCAGAAAAAGACTTTGGAAAGACCGGTTTTTTCGCACAGAAGCTGTGCCAGCTTGGCACAGGGCTCGGTGTAGTACAGGTTGGAGGTGTGCTGCAGCTTGCCCAGCTGGGCGGTGACTGCGGCGATCCAGCTTTCGTCGCAAATGCCGAAGGCATTGACACCGATGCCGGAGGTCATGTCGATATATTCCTTGCCGTCAGCCCCT
>JAZNDJ010000089.1:0-49920 GCA_045588045.1 Faecousia sp. | reverse complement strand
ATGGTCCGCCGGCCCACAATGACCGTTGCGCCCCGGGTCGTCTCCCGGAAAAACTTCCGGTCCGCAGACAAAGCGATGGGCTGTGTCCCGTTTTTACCGATGCCCCAATCATCATAAACTGCTACGATCAGCTCCATAGGTCACCTCAGATCGCCATGGGGATCTCAAAGTCAAAGGGATGGAACTGGTAGTTTTCTACCTGGAAGCTGTTCTTTGTAAATTCATAGAAGTCGGTGACGGTGGGATCCAGGGTCACCTTCGGGGCCGGGTAGCCCTCCTTTTCCAGCATAGCCTTGACTGCCGGGATATGGCGGTCATAAATATGGCAATCTGCGATCACATGAACCAGTTCTCCTGCCTCCAGTCCTGCCACCTGGGCCATCATCATCAGCAGCATGGCATACTGGCAGACATTCCAGTTGTTGGCTGTCAGCATATCCTGAGAACGCTGGTTCAAAATGCCGTTCAGGGTATTTCCGGAAACATTGAAGGTCATGGAGTATGCGCAGGGGTACAGATTCATCTCATGCAGATCCTCGAAGGTATAGATGTTGGTCAGGATCCGCCGGGATGCAGGATTGTTCTTCAGATCATAGATCACCCGGTCCACCTGGTCAAACATACCCTCTTTATACTGGTGCTTCACACCAAGCTGGTAGCCGTAGGCCTTGCCGATGGTGCCGTCCTCGCCGGCCCACTCATCCCACACATGGCTGCCCAGGTCCTCGATACGGTTGGATTTTTTCTGCCAGATCCAGAGCAGCTCGTCCAGGGCGCTTTTCCAGTAGGTCCGGCGCAAAGTCATCAGAGGAAATTCCTCTTTCAAATCATACCGGTTTACCACGCCGAATTTCTTGACCGTATGGGCCGGTGTGCCGTCGGCCCACTTGGGGCGCACCTCCAGCTCCGTATCATAGAAGCCGTTTTCCAAAATATCCAGGCACGTTTGCCGGTACAGTTCATCCGCTCTGCTCATTGGCTTGCCTCCTTGCATGAATCTAATATAATCAGTATAACACAGGTATCTGAAAATTTCTACATAAAATAGAGAAAAACTGCCCGGTGTTTCCCAGGCAGTTTAAAACAAGGTTACGGTGTTGGTGCGCAATGCGGAAATATCGACCAGATCCTTCTCCTCCACCGGGTATGCGCCCATCTGCTGCAATTGGGTCGCAGCCTCCGAGCCATCTGCAAAGCACAGCACCGCGCTCCAACCGAAGCGCAGATTTTTGGCCGTGCCGTCCCATGTGCCGCCCCGGCCCAAGGTACATTGGGCCACAAAGGTCTGCGGTGCCAGAGTATGGATGATCCGGTTGCGGCTCAAGGCCCGCTGGGACGAAAAGGCCAGATCATAGCCCTCCTCTGAAAGGTAAAGGATACCGGGCTTTGCGGTGTGCTTTTCCAGTTGATCCGCAACAACGATCATGACCGTGCCGCCGTTTTCCAGGCAGGCGTTCTGTGCCGTCCGGTCCGCACCTTTCGCATTACCGGAAACAAGGGTATAACCCTGCTGTGCTGCCTGTCTGCCCACTTCCCGGGCAAAGCTGTGATTGTCCGGCATCAGTTCCCGGCTGCCCACCAGCGCAACAGCAGGCTGCGCCAAAAGAGACAGGTCGCCCTTGGCCCACAGGCTGCCGGGCGCCTCAAAATTTAGGCAGTTGCGTACCCGCTGGGGATACAGATCGTTGAGCCGGGTGATGGGATAGCACCCAAGCTTTTGCCCGCGGCTGAGATACCACGCAAGCTGCTCCTGCTGGGCCAGCAATTCAAGGACCCGCTGTGCAAAGCTACGGTCGCAGCCAATGGCCATCAGGTCCTCTGCTGCCAATTCCCGATCATAGAGGGGCTTTTCCATCAGCCGCGCACGGCGGGTCAGTTCCCGAAATTGGGCCAGGGTCAAGGGTTTTCTGTCCGGATCACCCAAATGACTTGTCAGCAACAGAAAGCCGTGATCCCGGGCAGTCAACGGAATCTCCTCTTTACCGGTGCAGGGGCTTTGACCTGCTCCGGCATCAGTGTGCCGTCTGCGCCCAGAACCATAGGCTTGATCTCATAATTGGAGTATTTTGCGATCTCGTCCAGCTTTGCCTTTTCCGGGAAATTGCCGATGACCGACCAGGCAACGCCCTTGCGCTTAGCGCGGCCAGTTCTGCCGATGCGATGGACGTAGTATTCATTTTCCTCGGGAATATCAAAATTGATGACGCAGTCTACATCGTCCACATCGATACCCCTGGAAGCAACGTCGGTAGCGATCAGGATAGCCAGCTTGCCATCCCGGTATTTTTGCATAGTCTTCTCCCGCTGGCTTTGACGGATGTCGCCGTGAATGCAGTCGGCATCAGCCCCGGCCCGGCGGAAATCGTCGGACAACCGCTGGCACATATGCTTGGTGTTGCAGAAGATCATGACCCGCTCATAGCCCTGAGTGCGGATCAGCCGAAGGGTAGTCTCCGCCTTTTCCAGGGGGCTTACTGTGGTGCAGTACTGGTCGATATCCGGGCGATCCTCCTGCTTGGGCTCTACGGTGATCTCCACCTCATCCCGCTGATACATCCAGGAGACTGTCATGACCTCCTGGGAGATCGTTGCAGAGAACAGGCCCAGATTCTTGCGGTTTTTCACCTTGTCGATAATCCGGGTCACGTCCTTGAAAAAGCCCATATCCAGCATCCGGTCCGCTTCATCCAGCACCACCGTATGGATCTTGTCCAGGCGAATGTTCTTGCGGTTATAGTGGTCCATCAGACGACCAGGGGTCGCCACCACGATCTGAGGTTTTTTCTCCAACTGCTTGGCCTGGCCCACGATGCCGGCGCCGCCGTAAAGCACCGCAACGCGGATACCCTGGTAATATGTCAGCAGACCCCGCAGTTCCTCTCCGATCTGAATAGCCAGCTCCCGAGTGGGTGCCAGGATCAGGCCCTGCACATCCGGACAGGCCGGGTCCACATGCTCGATCATGGGGATGCCAAAGGCGAAGGTCTTGCCGGTACCGGTAGGCGCCTTGGCAATAACATCCTTCCACTGCATAAACTCCGGGATCGCCTGCTGCTGGATGGTAGTGGGATAGCCGTAGCCCTTCTTTTCCAGCGCTTTCAGCATTGCCTCGGACAAGCCGAGGTCGTAAAATGTAATGTTGCTTTCTTCCATAAGTAAACGTCCTTTTATCTTTTTAACTTTTTCTATTGTATCAGTTTTTCATAAAATATGCAACCGTCGGTCGCAGGAAAGAAAAACAATTGACAGAAAAAACTTTATTGCGCCGTCTGGTAGTGGACAAACGCCGAAAAATGTGCTATATTTTATGGTGATATTTTGTGTTCTCCCGAAAACAGAGGAGGCTTTTGAAAAATGGGCAAGCTAATCGTGATTGAAGGCACAGACGGTTCCGGTAAATCCACCCAATTCCGTCTGCTGTCTGAGCATTTGCAAAAGGATAATGTGGCATTCAAGCATTTGGTATTTCCCCGATACAGCGAGGAAAGCTCTGCGTTGATCCGTATGTATTTGGGCGGTGCCTTCGGTGACAAGCCCTCAGACGTAGGGGCATACGCCGCCTCGGCATTTTATGCTGTGGATCGGTACGTATCCTACAAAATGGATTGGGGCAAATGGTATGAGGACGGCGGTTTGGTTCTGTCCGACCGCTACACCACCTCCAATGCTGTGCACCAGGCTTCCAAGGAGTCCGGGCAGGCCCAGGCGGATTACCTGAACTGGCTTTACGACTTTGAGTATGACAAGCTGGCTCTTCCCCGCCCTGATCTGACCATCTACCTGGATGTCCCCACAGACTTTACGGAGAAAATGCTTCGAGGACGTGAGCAGGCTACCAACACCCAGGCAGATATCCACGAGAAGGATATGGCCTACCTGGCCACCTGCCGGGAAACGGGACGTGCCGCTGCACAGCATTACGGCTGGACGGTGATCCAGTGTGTCCGTGACGGCGTCATGCGGACCATTGAGGATATCCACAACGAGATATATATGGCCGTGAAAAAATGCTTGGAGGATTAGGATATGGTCTATATACTGCTTGGTACCGGTTTTGAAGAAGTAGAAGCCATTACCCCTCTGGACCTGTTGCGCCGGGCCGGCGTACAGGTGCTTACAGCAGGTATCAACGGAAAAACCGTTTATGGCGCTCATAATATTGGCATCGAAGCTGATATTACCATTGACCAAATGGATCTGACCGATGTGGAGATGGTGGTGATCCCCGGGGGCTTGGGCGGTGTTGCCTCGATCCGCGCAAGTCAGAAGGCTATGGAGGCTTTGCGGTTTGCGTGGGAAAACGGAAAATTTGTGGCTGCGATTTGTGCAGGCCCCACCGTTCTTGCAGACCTTGGCATTACCGACGGCCTGCAGGCTACCTGCTATCCAGGCTGTGAAGGCGGTATGGGTACGGCTGTAGTCGCAGGCAACGCCGCCTGTGTTCGGGACGGACGGGTGATCACCGGCACCTCTGCCGGCTGTGCCATTCCTTTCGGACTGGCTTTGATCGCCGCACTCAAGGGTGAAGAAATTGCAAACACCGTCGCGGAGAAGTTTGTGATCCGCTGACAGGAGGAATCGATATGGATAACCGTAATGAATTTAAAAAGGATTTTCAGACCGGCAGACTGGGCCCCGACGAGGAAGCTTTGGCCGCCGCAGGATTGACCCGCCCGGATGACGGCGAACTGGAGCGGATCGTGCAGGAGAGCTTAGCTGAGAATTTCAGCGACGCCTTTGCCGACGAGGAGCCTGTTCGGGAAGAGCCGAAATTGAGACGCAAGAAAAAGCTTTCTGCCTCTGCGCCGATACCTGAAGGCGACGCCGATGCGGTGCCTACCCAGGAAAAGGCACCACTGTTCAAAAAGCTCCGGCCTAAAATGAAGGGTGCTTACGGCATGCTGGGTATCCCCCATCTGCTGGCAACTGTGATTTGGGCACTGATCATTATTTTTATCGGCGGTTCCCTTGGTCAGCTTGGCTGGATCTGTGCTGCTGATCTGCTGGCTTTGGGCAAGGAGCCTATGGAGGCCACCATTACGGTGGGAGCTGACGACGACATCGCTGACGTTTCCGAAAAACTCCAGGCCGCCGGCTTGATCCGCTACCCCTCCCTGTTTCAGACCTTCGCCAAGTTCACAGGCAAGGGCGAGAATATTCTGTTCGGTAACATTACCTTCAACAGCAATATCGTCTATGACTACAATGCACTGATCAACGCGCTTTCTTACCGTAGCAGCAGAAATTCGACGGTAGAGGTTATGATCCCTGAGGGTTATAACAGTGCGCAGATCTATAAGCTTTTGGAGGAAAACGGCGTGTGCCGTATTGCTGACATGGAAGCCTATGCTGTTGATGGCAAGCTGGAGGAGTACTGGTTCCTGCAGGGCATCGAACGGGGACACAAGTACAGTCTGGAAGGCTTCCTGTTCCCGGACACCTATGAGTTCTATGTTAATGACAGCGCTGAAAATGTCTTCAACAAATTCCTAAGCAACTTCAATTACCGCTTCTCCGACGAGATGCGCAACAAGATCTCGGCGCTGAACAGACGCTTTAACAAGAACTACACCGTTTATGACGTGCTGATCATGGCTTCCATTGTCGAAAAAGAGGCCGCCAACGCCGATGAGAGCTTTAACATTGCATCGGTATTCTATAACCGCCTGACTAGCCCCAACTTTGTCCCCAGGTATTTGGGCAGTGACGCTACCATTCTCTATGCAACTGAGTATCGGGACAAGGATACGCTGACCACAGATCCCCTGATCAACAAGAGTCCCTACAACACGTACACCCACGAAGGCCTGCCCCCGACGCCCATCGCAAATCCCGGTCTGTCCAGCATTGAAGCTGCCTTGACGCCGGCCTCCACCAGTTACCTGTACTTCGTTCTGGACAAGAATGCCGGTGTCCACCGGTTCTCCCAAACTCTGGCGCAGCACCAGCAGTGGAGCGCACAATTGGGTCTGTCATAATGAAGAAGCTGGAACTTTTAAGTCCTGCCGGGGATATGGAACGGCTGAAAATGGCCGTTGCCTACGGCGCGGATGCCGTGTATTTGGCAGGGACCGACTTTGGCATGCGATCTTTTGCCGGAAATTTTTCCCAGGAAGAGCTGCCAAAGGCCGTTGCCTATGCCCACAGCCACGGTGTCAGTGTTCATGTGACCGTCAACACCATGCCCCGCAACCACGAGGCGGCACAGCTTCCGGCATACTTGGAGCAACTCCACGATGCCAAGGTCGATGCGCTGATCCTGGCGGATCTGGGCGCATTCACCCTAGCAGGGAAATATGCTCCGGGCTGTGCCCGCCACATTTCTACCCAACAGTCTGTAGCAAATTACGAATGCGCCAAGGCATGGTATGAGCTGGGTGCACAGCGGGTCGTCCTGGCACGGGAGCTAAGCCTGGATGAGATCCGCACTATCCGGGAGAACACACCAAAGGAACTGGAGATCGAGACCTTCGGTCACGGTGCCATGTGTGTCAGCTATTCCGGCAGATGTCTGCTGAGCAACTATATGACCGGGCGGGACTCTAACCGCGGATCCTGTGCCCAGCCCTGCCGCTATCAGTATGCCCTGATGGAGGAAAAACGCCCCGGAGAGTACTTCCCTGTTTACGAGGATGAAAAGGGTACGTACATCCTCAATTCCCGGGATATGTGCATGATCGACCATCTGCAGGAGCTGTGTGATGCCGGGGTAGATTGCATTAAGATCGAGGGCCGGGCAAAGTCCGCCTACTATGCCGCCATCGTGACCGGTGCTTACCGTCACGCCATCGATGATATTACCGCCGGACGGCCTATGGATCCGGTATGGCGGGACGAGGTGGAGCACGTCTCGCACCGGGTTTACTCCACCGGTTTCTACTTCGGTCAGCCGGGGCAGTACACGGAAAACTCCCGCTATATTCGCCAGTGGCAGGTGTGCGCCATTGTGGAAAGCTGTGACAAAAACGGACTTGCCCTTTGCAGTCTTCGCAACAAATTTGCAAAGGGCGATGCCTTGGAGGCAGTCGGCCCGGATACCAAACCCTTCCCTTTCTGCGCCGATACTATGACCGACCTGGAGGGTATGGCTCTGGAAGAGCCCAAGACCCCACAGATGCGGTTTTACATCCAGCTCCCCCGGCAAGTGCCGGCCTTAACGATCCTTCGCAAGTACGCAGACCTCTCCCCTAGCTAAAAGAACACGATCCTGGTTGACTGAAGCTGTCAACCAGGATCGTTTTTTAGTTCTTCAGGCTTTGCAGGGGGGCCGGGATCCGGCCACCTCGGGCGATAAACGCCTCGCTGGATTCCGGATGGACCGGCATCACCGGCGCACTGCCCAGCAGGCCGCCCATCTCTACACGGTCGCCTACCACCTTGCCAGGGGCAGGGATAATACGCACGGCAGTGGTCTTGGAGTTGACCATACCGATGGCTGCCTCGTCCGCAATGATAGCGGAAATGGTTGCCGCGGAGGTATCGCCGGGAACGGCGATCATATCCAAGCCCACAGAGCACACGCAGGTCATAGCCTCCAGCTTATCCAAGCACAGGGTACCGGATTCCGCCGCAGCGATCATACCCTCGTCCTCCGAAACCGGAATAAAAGCACCGGACAAGCCGCCCACATGAGAGCTTGCCATGACGCCACCCTTCTTGACCGCATCGTTGAGCATGGCCAGTGCTGCTGTGGTACCGTGGGTACCGCAAACCTCCAAACCCATCTCCTCCAGGATCCTGGCAACACTGTCACCCACAGCCGGTGTGGGCGCAAGGCTCAGATCCACGATGCCAAACGGTATACCCAATCGCTGAGATGCTTCCACACCTACGATCTGGCCCATGCGGGTAATGCGGAAAGCGGTCTTTTTGATAGTCTCTGCAACCTCATCAAAGGGCTGACCCTTCACACTCTGAAGTGCGTGGTAGACCACGCCGGGGCCGGACACGCCAACATTCAGGACGCATTCCGGCTCGCCTACACCGTGGAATGCGCCGGCCATAAAGGGATTGTCCTCCACCGCATTGGCAAACACCACCAGCTTGGCACAGCCCAAACCGTCGTTATCTGCGGTAATGGCTGCAGTATCCTTAATGATACGGCCCATTTTCGCAACTGCATCCATATTGATCCCTGCACGGGTAGAGCCTACATTGACACTGGCGCAGACCCGCTCAGTAGCCTTCATGGCCTCCGGGATGGAGTCCATCAGAATCCAATCGCCCTTAGTGCAGCCCTTCTGGACCAAGGCAGAAAAGCCGCCGATAAAATTGACACCACAGGTCTTAGCCGCCTCGTCCATCGCGATGGCCAGCGGAACATAGGAATCGGCATCACAGGTGTTGCCGACAATGGAGATCGGTGTCACGGAAATGCGCTTATTGACGATGGGGATTCCAAATTCCCGCTCGATATCCTGACCGACCTTTACAAGATTTTCTGCCCGGCGGGTGATCTTATCGTAGATCTTGCGGGCGCAGACCTTGATATCCGGATCTGCGCAATCCAGCAGAGAGATACCCATGGTGATGGTGCGGATATCCAGGTGCCGCTTGTCGATCATGTCCAAGGTATATAAAATGTCGTTTAAATTCAGCATAATCGCTCCTTACACCCGATGCATGGCTTCAAAAATATCCTCGCGCTGCAATCGGATGGACAAATTCATATCCTTTCCCTTTTCCTCAAGCTGCTTGGCAAGCTTCGCCACCGGCAGCTCGCTGCCGCTAACATCCACCACCATCATCATGGTGAAATAACCCTGCATGACCGTCTGGCTGATATCCAGAACATTAACATTATAATTGGCAAGCTCCAGACACACGTTGGCAATAATGCCAACGGCATCCTTACCGACCACCGTCACAACTGCTTTCATCTATATTCCCTCACACCTCGTAATCGGCAGCCACCCGGGAGCCGATAAAATGACTAAATTTCCCTTTAGCTTCCACATGCAAGGGGTGGACAGCATAACACGCCAAAGCCTCCCGGCTCTCAAACTCCGAGTACAGCGCATAGTCCATGCCGTTAAACGCAAGGCGGACCTCCAAGTGCAGCAGGCCGGGGATCTGACCTACCAATGGAGACAGCGCGCCGTCGATCACGCGGATGGCTTCCTCTTTATCGACACCTTCCCGGAAGGTGTACATCACAATGTGTTTGACCATAAATACCTCCAAAAAGCAAATATCGGGATCGGCATGGCCGACCCCGATATGTAGTTTAGATTACTCAGCCTCAGTCTCGGCCTCGACCTCAGCGGTCTGCTCCTCGGCCTCTTCCTCAGAAGCGGGCTCCAGCAGAGCACGGATGGACAAGGAGATGCGCTTATTCTCGGCATCCACGTCGGTGATCTTGACCTGGACCTCCTGGCCCTCAGCCAGCACATCCTCGGGCTTGCCAATGCGGCGGTCAGCGATCTGAGAAATATGGATCAGGCCGTCAACGCCGGGGATGATCTCAGCAAATGCGCCGAAGGTCATCAGCTTTACGATCTTAGCATCGACCACATCGCCAATGTTATAGTTCGTCATGAACTGATTCCAGGGGTTCATCTCAGCGGTCTTGTAGCCCAGAGAGATCTTGCGCTTCTCGGGGTCGTAGGAAATGACATAAACATCGATCTCGTCGCCAACCTTCACAACGTCAGCGGGAGTCTTGATGCGGTTCCAGGTCAGTTCAGACACGTGAACCATGCCGTCTACACCGCCGATGTCCACAAATGCGCCGTAGGAAGTCAGAGACTTGACGGTGCCGTGGTACTTGGCACCCACTTCGATCTCGCTCCACAGCTTCTCCTGTGCGGCCTTGCGGGTCTCAGAGGAAACAGCGCGGATAGAGCCGATAACACGGCGGCGGGCGCGGTTGACCTCGGTGATCTTCATCTGAACGGTCTGACCAACCATGCCGGTCATATCGCCGCCCTTGGCAATGCCAGACTGGGAAGCGGGGATAAAGACACGGATGCCCTTGACGTTGGCAACCAGGCCGCCCTTGTTCTCCTCGGTAACATTGCCTTCGACGGTAGCCTTTTCTTCACACCATGCGGCCATGTCATCCCAAACCTTCATGCCGTCCAGCTTCTTCTTGCTCAGCTGCACGGTGCCTTCCTGATCATTGACGCGAACGACAAACACTTCGATCTCGTCGCCGACGTTGAGGATGTCCTCAGGCTTTACAGAGGGATCGGCACTGACTTCATCGTAGGGAATGTAGCCAGCATGCTTGGTGCCCAGATCGACCTGGACTTCGGTGTTGCCAATGCTGGTGACGATTCCGGTAACCTTATCTCCTGTATTTAAAGTCTTGATGGACTGCTCGAGAAGCTCGGCAAAATTCTCCTCCTGTACAGCCTCAACATTAGTAATTTCGCTCATAGTCTTGTTGACCTCCTTTATAATCCACGCCGGTGTCGATGCGCCGGCTGTGACTCCAACATCCGTTACACCGCTGAAGAACGCGGGATCCAATTCCGATGCGTTATCCACCAGAACGACCCGGTCGCAGTGCTCCTGACAGATCATAGCGAGGCGGCCTGTGTTGGAGCTGTGGGTGTCACCTACAACGACCATAGCCTGACAAATCTTACTTAAATCTGCCGCTTCGCTCTGTCGAGATTCTGTTGCTTTACATATTGTATCAAAAATTTTCAAGTTAGTAAACTCTTTTTTTGCGATTTTTACGCACGATTTCCACAAAGATTCGGTGGAAGTTGTTTGGCAAACCATGCAAATTAGCAAATCCGGAGGTAAATCGACGGCTTTCGACCAGTTTTCCAATTCCTCCGGGCTCTGAAAAACGACGCAGTTTTCGCTCCAGCCGGCGATCCCCTCCACCTCCGGATGGGTCGGTGTGCCGATGATCACGGAAAGGCAGCCATCTTCGGATGCCCTACTGACAATGGTATGTATCCGTTTGACAAAGGGGCAGGTGGCGTCGATGATCTCCACATTCTGGCGCTCCAGCATCTCGTATACTGCCTTGGATACCCCATGGGAACGGATCACCACCGTATCCCCCGGCTGGGCCTGAGAGGGATCATCGATCACATGGACGCCCATTTTTTCAAAGTGGTGGACAGCATGGCGGTTGTGGATGATGGGGCCAAGGGTCACGACCCATTTGCCGCTTTGGGCCGCCTGCTCCACCAGTTCTACCGCCCGGTTCACCCCAAAGCAGAAGCCGGCACTCTTGGCAACTGTGACGCTCATAGGGCGATCTTCTCCCGAATGATCTGCTTCATCGCTTCAATGACCTGCAGGATGTCCAGTTCGGAGGTATCCAGTAGCACTGCATCCTTGGCCTGCTTCAGCGGCGCAATGGGGCGATGGGTATCCTGATAGTCCCTCTGCTGGATATCCTTAAGGGTCTGCTCATAATTGGCCTTCTGACCCTTAGCCAAAAGCTCATCGGTACGGCGTTTTGCCCGGACCTCAGCAGAGGCCGTCAGGAATATCTTCACAGTGGCTTTGGGCAGCACCACCGTGCCGATATCCCTGCCATCCATAATGACATTGTGTTTCTTTGCCACATCCCGCTGCATGTCCAGCAGCATGTCCCGGACCACAGCATGGGCAGACACCAGGGATGCCTTTTGAGAGATATCCTGGGTACGGATCTCGTCGGATACGTCCATGCCGTTCATGATCATGTGCTGCTTGCCCTCTTCATCATACTCGATGTTGATGGTCAGCTCATCGATGTACCGCTCGACGCCGTCGACATCCTTGGGGCTGATACCCAAAAGGTCCAGAAAGTAAGCCACCGTGCGGTAAATGGCACCGGTGTCTACATAGTGGTAGCCCAGCTCCTTAGCAAGCGCCTTGGCAATGGTACTCTTGCCTGCGCCGGCAGGACCGTCGATGGCGATGGAATATGTCTTAGCCATTATAGTTAAACCTCTTTCCGTAGTGTTATTGTTCTTGTCTAAGCTTTGCAAGGGCCGCCGCCTCCCGGGCAGTGACCTCCTCCGCGGAGATGCCCAATTTGACAGCCACCTGCTGAGGTTTCATAGGAAGGCCGCCCTCCAAGCCATAGCGCAGGGTCAAAAGCTCTGCATCCTGCGCGGGCAGCACAGACAGCAATTCTTCGATCCGCTGGCGCATTTGGAAGTAGGCTGTGTCCTCCACCGCCTGGTCCTCCTCCTGCTCCGGCTGTGACACTTGGGGTTCCTTTGTCCGCTGTAAAAGCTGTGCGTTTTCCAGCGTCTCCGCAACGGTCATCGTTTGCTGCGGTGTCATGTGAAGCGCCTGCGCGATCTCCTCCAACGTAGGATTTCTGCCAAGCTCAGCCAAAAGCCGGCGGTCGGTATCCCGGTAATCCTCCATAGCTCTGCGGAGCTTTTGTCCCACGCCGGCGGACCGCGCCTGCATGGTCACGGTGCCTGCCATAAACTGGCGGATCCACCATGTGCAATAGGCATCCACGTCGCCGCCTTTATATTGCTGCAAACCCTGCCACAGACCAAGGCTACCCTCCTGGATCAGATCCAGCAAAAGTACACCTCTGCCCACATATTCCCGGGACAGGTCCACCACCCGGCTAAGCTGCAGGCCCACAAGCTTGGAGACCGCCGCTTCACTGTCCTGCAGGATCTGGGCTGCCAGCAGCTCCGGATCACCGGCCACCGGAATGGATGCCAATTCCTCCAAGTAGAGCCACAGAGGATCGTTCCCGTCCAGGCCTTTCCGCATATCCGCAAGCTGCACAAGCTGTTTTTCCATATTCAGCCGCTGGGCAGCTTCCCCATCACAGGAGAGCTGAGGAAGGTCGCGAATGTCCAGCGTGATCCGTCGCTGAGCCAATTCATCAAGGGCAATTTCCGCCTGAGCATCGTCTTCGCCCTCCAACAGGGTCAGGAAGCGCGATGCGGAAAGGCTGTCGCCCGATCTTAAAGTCTCAAGTGTCAGCTCCCAGGCTGACGGTTCGAATTCAAAGTCCAAATCATTCACTGAGGAAATCCTCCAATCCCTGTGCTGCGCTGTTTTTCAGCAGTCTGTCCAGTGCCTGGCGTTCGATCTGTCTTGTCCGTTCGCCGGAGATTCCAAGAATTTTTCCGATCTTTTCAAGGCTGTAGCAATTGCCGTCCTCCATACCGAACCGCAGCCGCAACACCTGCCGCTGCCGCTCGGTGAGGGTGTCAAGCAGCTGCTGCAGCAGCTTTGTCAGTTCCCGGCGCACCAAGGCTTCCTGAGGCTGGGGTGCCTGAACATCCTCCAAAAGAAGCTGTAGTGTCCCCTCCTCGTTTTCGCCGGTGGGTGCATCCAAAGAGCATATCTCCGGGACCAGGGACAGCAGCTCCCGGGTCTTTTCTTCCGTTTCGCCGCTGCGCTGGGCGATCTGCAAAGCTGTCGGCTCCTGGCCGTTTTCCTGCAGCAATGCCGCCTTCACCGCCAGCAGCTTTCGCATCCGCTCCATGGTTTGCCGAGGAACCCGGATAACACCGGCATGGTTGAGGATATAGCGGGTGATGCTCTGCCGGATCCACTTGGTGGCGTATGTAGAAAACCGGCACTGCAAGGTATAGTCGAATTTCTGGGCCGCGATCAGCAGGCCAATGCTCCCCTCCTGGATCAGATCCAAAAGCGGGATGCCCCTGCCACCGTGCTCCCGAGCGATGGACACCACCAGGCGCAAATTGGAATTGACCATGGTGCGGATCGCGGCCTCATCGCCCGCCGCGCAGCCCTTGGCGATCTCCAGCTCCTGTTCCGGTGTCAGCAAGGGGTAGTCCCGGATCAGACGCAGGTACTGATGCAGCTCCTCATCCTGGGAAAAGGCTGTATTCTCTTTTTCAAGAATCCCTGAACTCATCGGTTCGTTCCTTTGCTTTCCTTATACTTGTTTCGCAGTGCCATCAGGTCATCGTTACTTTCCACAGGTTTTTTCTGATCTGCGCTGCGGATGGTACGGACACAGTCAGTAAAGGCCTGCTCGTTAACAGGGCCCTGCTGCCGCTGGTTGATTCCGGCAAGGTGGGACATTTCCTCCTCCGTCAGATCAGCCAACACCCCCAGGCTCACTTCCTGGCCACAGCTATGACGCTGCTGAAGCTGATCGTAGACACGGCCCAAAAGCGGCACGGAAAAGTGACTGCCCCGGAGATCCTTTGACAAATCCAACAGGGTCGGATCCCGCAGGATCTGGGAAATGACCCCCTCCTCTGCCACGGCAGATCTCACATTGTCGTAACGGATGGCGCGGGTCTTTGGCTGGATGGCCTGCATGGGAGACATATCCAGCTTCTCCTGCTTTTTCCGCTCCCGGGCCATGCGGCGTTTAAAGGCCTTGTTGACCTCCATTTGCATCGTCTCAAAGCTGATCTTACCGGCATCCGCGACCCGGTGGCTGTAGACCTCCCGCTGAACGGCACTGCCCAGGGTGGAGATCAGCTCCGCTGCCTCATGGACAAACTGGATGCGCTGTTCGTCTTGGGCAAGATCAAACTTTTTGCGGATGGCATTAAGCTGATACTCCACACGGTTGGACGAATCCTCCAGCAAAAGCTTAAACTTGTCCGGGCCGAATTTATGGAGGAATTCATCCGGATCTTTGGCATCCCGCATCTGCAAGACCTTGACCTTGATGCCCACCTTTTCCAGCATAGGGATCGCCCGCTTGGCTGCCCGCTGACCGGCCTCGTCGCCGTCATAGGTCAAAACCACCTGCTCCGTATAGCGGCTCAAAAGGGTGGCATGTTCCTCGGTCAGCGAAGTGCCCAAAGAGGCTACCGCGCTGTCAAAGCCGTACTGGTGCAGGGTGATCACGTCGATATTTCCCTCCACCAAAATAATATAATCCTGTTTGCTTTTCTTGGCAAAATTAAGGCCAAACAGGTTCTTTCGCTTATTAAAAATGATCGTTTCCGATGTATTGAGATATTTCGGCGTGGAATCGTCCAGCACCCGTCCGCCAAAGCCGATCACATTGCCCCGGACATCGATGATGGGGAACATGATCCGGTTGCGGAACCGGTCATAGATCCGTCCGTTCTTTTCGCCCACCAGGTCTGCGTCCCGCAGCTCCTGGTCGGTATAGCCTTTTTTGCGCATGGCATCCACCAGGGCATTCCAGGAATTGGGTGCGTAGCCAACACCGAATTGGGTCAGAATAGACTTGCTGAGACCCCGCTTTTGCACATAGGCAAGCCCCTCCGCACCCACCGGCGCGTAAAGCTGGGAGTGGAAAAAGCGGCCTGCCTCCTTCATCAGTGCCCAGAGCCGCTCCTGCTGGCGGTAGCGGCTCTGGTACTGCTCGTCCTCAGGGACTTCCATACCGGTCCGCTTTGCCAGGTTTCTTACGGCATCGGGATAGCTTAAGCCCTCGATCTCCATCATAAAATTGATAGCGCCGCCACCCTTATGGCAGCCGAAGCAATAGTAGATCCCCTTCTCCGGTGCAACGGAAAAGGATGCGGTCTTCTCACCGTGGAAAGGACACAGACCAAACAAATTTCCGCCGGAACGCTTTAGGGTTACATACTGCCCCACCACATCTTCAATGGGGTTACGGGCGATCAGTTCATCGATAAATGATGCAGGAAATGCCATTGGCGTATGCCTCCTTTCTGATAGGTAGCATGATCAGCTACAGTATAGCAACGATACTGTGGTATATTTGGTACGTTATCCCCGGACATGCCAGCCCGTGGGAATGAAAATCTCCGTGTATTTATCCACGGCGTAGTTGTCCGTCATGCCGGCGATGTAATCGCAGACCGTCCGCTCCATTCCGTCAAAGGAAAGCTGGGGCTGGAAATCAGCCGGGATCTTATCCGGGTGATGGATGTAATAATCGTAGAGCTTGCGGAGCATATCCTTGGCCTTGACCTCCTCGCCCTTGGCCACAGGGTTGCGGTAGACCCGCTCAAACAGGAAGCTACGCAGCTCCTGCAAGGCATCTGCGATCCTGGGGGAAAGACAGATGTCTCCTGCCTGGGTGGAGGTAACGATCATATCGTTGACCAGGGTATTGATCCGGTGAGAGTGGGTATCTCCCAGGGTTTTTGCGATGCTCCGGGGAATGTCCTCCGGGTAGAGGATCCCGGCACGGACTGCATCGTCGATATCATGATTGACATAGGCGATCCGGTCTGCCAATCGAACGATCCTGCCTTCCAATGTCTCCGGGATCCGATCGCCGGTATGTCCAAGGATCGCCATACGGACCTCAAAGCTTAGGTTCAGACCCGCGCCGTTATTTTCCAGTATGTCCACCACCCGAAGGCTTTGCTCATTGTGTCGGAAGGGTTTTCCCAAGCAATCCGACAGCGCATGCTCACCGGCATGGCCGAAGGGTGTATGACCCAAGTCATGGCCCATAGCTGCCGCTTCTGTCAGATCCTCGTTAAGCCGCAAGGCTCTTGCGGCTGTCCTAGCGATCCGGGCAACCTCCAGGGTGTGGGTCATGCGGGTCCGGTAATGGTCGCCCTCCGGTTGCAGGAACACCTGTGTCTTATGCATCAGGCGGCGGAAGGCTTTACAATGGACGATCCGGTCCGTATCCCGTTGGTAGCAGGTACGCACATCCTCCGGATCCTCCTCCAGAGGACGCATCCGTCCACGGCTGCAATCAGAAAACGCAGCTCTGGGGTCCAGGCGCGTATGTTCCTTCTTCTCTAAATTCTCCCGTATGGACATAGCGTTCCCTCCTTACGGTTCTACAGGAAATGCCCGGTACTCACAGCCTGTCTCCAGCGCCTCCACGGTACCGGCAGTCATATCCGTCAGTTTCTCCAAAAATGCTTCCGTTTCCGGTTTTGCGATCAAGATCTCCAGGTCTACTTCCGCCCCAAACTGGGTATCCCGGATGATGCCGCCGAAGGCATCCACCTCCAGCTTTACCCGTTCGTAGAAATTATACGGACAGGGCACATACAGCACCGACCAGACCCGCTTCACGGATTTCCCTGCGGCATCGATGGCGATCTTCGCGCCCTTGGTATAGGCTCGGACCAGGCCGCCTGCACCCAGCAGGACACCGCCGAAATACCGGGTGACAACGCACACCACGTTGTAAAGCTCCTCCCGCTGCAAAACCTGCATCATGGGATTTCCGGCTGTGCCGCCGGGCTCACCGTCATCGGAAAAGCGCATTGCTCCATCCCGGATCACATAGGCCCAGCAATTGTGGGTGGCATCATAGTGCTGTTTTTTCATCTCCTGGATCCGGGCCAGGGCCTCCTCCTCCGTCTCCACACACCAAACTCTGCCGATGAAGCGGGACTTTTTTTCGGTAAATTCGTCCTGGCCGTAGCCGGTGGGCACCAGGTATTCGTCCACGGTCAATGCTCCTTTGTTATATAATCTTTCAGCTTGCCGTAAAGGATCGGATCCAGCACGGCCTCCACCTCGATCCCCTCCGCAGTATAGTCGGTAGCCAGCACCTGGGCGCCGTCATGGAGGGTCTCCACCATGCCGCCCATGGAATAGGGCAGCGTCACAGTTACATGGTGTCGGCTGTGGCCAAGGGCCGTCTCAATGGCCTGCAAAAGAGTCTCCATGCCTGCGCCGGTAGCAGCGGAGATCTTCACTACGTCCTCACCGATGGGGATATCCTCTGCCGATACCAGGTCTGCCTTGTTATAGCAGCGCAGTACCCGGGTGCCGGGCTTGGCCAATTTCGTGATCAGACTGTCCACCACCTGAATATGCTCCTGGCGGTTCGGGTCAGCCGAGTCGATCACATGGAGCAGAAGGTCTGCATATTCCAGCTCCTCCAAGGTCGCCCGGAACGCGTCCACCAAATGGTGGGGCAGCTTGGCAATGAAGCCCACGGTATCGGACAGGATCACATCCAGATTGTCGGAAACGTGCAGCTGACGGGAAGTGGTATCCAGGGTGTCAAACAACCGGTTGTTGGCAGGAATACCTGCGCCGGTGAGCTGATTGAGCAGTGTGGACTTTCCGGCGTTGGTGTAGCCCACAATGGCCACCACCGGCACGGAATTTTTCATGCGCCGCTCCCGCTGGACACCCCGGACCTGGCGCACCTGCTCCAGCTCGGTCTGAAGCCGGGCGATCCGCTCCCGGATATGCCGGCGGTCAGACTCCAGCTTTGTTTCGCCGGGGCCGCGGGTGCCAATGCCGCCTCCCTGCCGGGACAGGCTCTTACCCATACCGGACAGCCGGGGCAGTAAATACTTATACTGGGCCAGCTCTACCTGCAGGCGGCCCTCCCGGGTCTTGGCCCGCTGGGCGAAAATATCCAGGATCAGCGCGCTTCTGTCCAGCACCGTAACGCCAAGGATCTCCTCCAAAGCGCGGATATGACCCGGCGACAACTCGTTATCGAATACCACCACGGTGGCCTCTGTGGCTTCTACCAGCATCCGCACCTCAATGGCTTTTCCTTCACCGATAAAGCTGTGGGAATCCGGGGTGTGGCGGTTCTGAAGCACCTTCCCGGTGCAAAATCCGCCGGCAGTCTCCAGCAGTGCCTCCAGTTCTTCCAATGTCTCGTCTGTGGCGGTTTGGGCCTTTGTAAAGCAGTCCGCATTCAGGCCGACCAGTACCGCTCGTTCCTGTATCTGCCGTTCAAAATTCGATTCCATACTTCCTCCGGGGAGTACTACTTCCCCATTTTTAGCTTTTCATGTTATTATAGCACAAAACTCCGCGTCCGTACAATATTTTTCACAAATTTTTTATAAAAATATCCTCTGACAGTTTTAGCCTGTCAGAGGGTCTTTCCTCCCGGTTATACGAAAACGAACAAACCCACACCTAGACAGGTGTGGGTCAGATTCTTATTTAATGCCAAATCTCTTGTTGAAGCGATCGACACGTCCACCGGTGTCAACCAGCTTCTGCTTGCCGGTATAGAAAGGGTGGCACTTGGAGCAGATCTCAACTCTGATCTCCTTCTTGGTGGAGCCGGTGGTAAAGGTGTTGCCACAGGCGCAGCGAATTGTGGTCTGTTCGTACTCGGGATGGATGCCTTCTCTCATTTCGTTCACCTCTTTCTTATCATGTAAAAGGGCATAGTTGCCCCAGCAATCTTTAATCGCCCGAACATCATAACACATTCATTTTGGAAATGCAAGTGTTTTTTTCAAAAAATCCAATAATTTAAAAGGCCCAGTTGCCGTTACGGAAAATCGCTACCACTTTACCGTCCCGGCAGGTAGCGTCGATGTTCATGCTGTCACAGCCGATCATGAAATCCTCATGGATCATGGAGTCGTTGATGCCCAATGCGCGGCACTCCTCCAGAGTCTTGCTGTGATGGTCGGCAATGGTATCGACGTAGCCCATGCCCATCGCCAGGTGGCATGAGGCATTCTCATCAAAGAGGGTGTTATAGAACAGCAGGCCGCTCTCGGCAATGGGGCTACGCTGGGGCACCAGGGCGCATTCACCCAGGTATGCCGCGCCCTCATCCATGGAGAGCATGGTATTGAGCAGTTCCTCTCCCTGCTGGGCCTTTGCCTCCACAGCCTTGCCGTTTTCAAAGCGGATATAGAAGTTGTCAATGAGCTGACCCTGGTAGGACAGAGGCTTGGTAGAATAGACGATACCCTCTGCCTTGCCCCGCATAGGAGAGATGAAGCACTCCTCGCTGGGGATGTTGGGGTTAAAGAAGATCCCTTTGCGGCTGGCCTCCTCGCCACCGCAGAACACAGCCTCCGGGATCATGCCCACAGTCAGATCGGTGCCGTTATCGGCGGTATAATGCAGGCTCTCGATGCCCAGGCTGTTCAGATATGCACACCGCTGCTTCAGATCGGCATTGTGCCGCTCCCACGCCTTGATGGGATCCCCGCCCACCCGGGAGGTATAAAGGATCGCCTCCCACAGTTTTTCCATAGCCTGGTGCTTGGACAAGCCGGGGAACACCTTCTTCGCCCAGGCAGCACCGGGCACAGCGGCAATGCACCACTGCTGCACTCCTTCCAATTGGTCCTTATAGGGCTTCAGGATGGGGAAGGACAGTTTCCGTGCTTTGGCGACCTTCTCCATGTTCATGCCCTTCAGGCCGTCGGGATCTTCCGAAATCAAATGGAGCACGCAGGGCACTGTATCCACCATATGCTGATGCTTGACCTTCTCCCAGTCGGTCACCTCACCCAGGACCTTGACGGACTTATAGCGCACATGGGTCTTGGCAAGGGGCTGGTAATTCCACTCCACCATGACCTTGCGGGCCTTGGCCTTATAGGCCTCCTCCACCACCATCTGCACAAATTCCGGTTGGTCCAGATCTGCATGGATGATAACCTCCTGGCCCTTCTGGACATTGAGACCGCTGCGGACGATCAGCTGCGCATACTGTCTTAAAACTGTCTTTTTCATAGACATATCGCTCCTTTTCGTTTTTACCAGTTTATCAAAAAATTTTTCAGCAGTCAATCTGTGTTGCAATCTTTCCACCAATGGGCTATAATTATTTCACAAAAAAGCAAACGGAGGTCGGCAAAATGCTGACAAAAGAAGAATTCCGCAAAAAGGTCGCCGACGGCGTATGCTATCTTGACGGTGCTACCGGCTCCAATCTGATACTGGCCGGGATGCCCAGAGGCTGCTGTGCCGAGCAATGGATCTTGGAGCATCCGGAGCCACTGGTATCATTGCAGCGGCAATATGTCGAGGCCGGCAGTCAGATCCTGTACGCGCCCACCTTCCAGGCGCAGCCCATTGCCCTAGAGCGGGTCGGACTGGAAAAGCAGACGGAGACTGTCAACGCAAGTTTGGTGGCACTGTCCCGAAGCGCCGCACCCGGTGCGTTGATCGCAGGTGATCTGACCACCCTGGCCGCCTTTACCGACAGCTGGGATGCCGGGAATTTTGACCTAATGGTGGAAAACTACCGCCGTCAGATCCGGGGCTTGATCGATGGCGGTGCGGATCTGCTGGCTGCAGAGACTCTGATGTATCCGCTTGAGGCAGAGGCGATCCTTACCGCCGCGGAGCTGGAGGGTGCCGGCGCTGTAATGTACAGCTTCACCATGCAATCCGGCGGAACGCTTTTCTCCGGACCTGACGCCGGACCTGTGCTGCGGGAGCTGGAGGAGGCCGGTGCCGCCGCCGTGGGTTTTAACTGTGTTGCCGCAGATATGATGACACCGTTTCTCGTAAGTAAGCTGCGCCGGGATGTTAAAGGGCCCCTGCTCTGCAAGCCCAACGCCGGAAATCCTGTTATTGGCGATGATGGCATTGCCCACTATGATATGAGCTCCACGGATTTTGCAAAAGTCGTTGCGGACTGCAGACAAATGGGTGCTGCCCTTGTGGGCGGCTGCTGCGGTACGACTCCCCTGCATATCGCCGCGATCACAAAACCGTAAGCTGGATTGCCACCGCGAAAAGCGGTGGCAATATTATTTATTTGCCCATTGTCAAAAAAGTAATATTCTGTTATAATAATATCGCCATGAAAAACAGAAAACATTATTATATCAGCAACAAAAACGTGCTGATCTGGTTGATGGTGCTTTGCATGGTCTGCTCGGCAGTGGTCCGCATTGTGCTTGCCGTTGGTGCGAAAGGAGCCGACGGCGCACCTGAGGTGTGGAGCCAAATCGTTCTGCCAATCGCAGCAGCCCTGCTGTACGCACTTGTCGCCGTCCTTGCGGGAAAAGAACAGTTTTATAAGACAGCTATCCCCTTCTTTATGATCTGCATTTACTACTGTTTCGTTTTCGCAGGCTTCTCCTTCGGCAACTTCTACAAGATGATCGTTTGTCTGTACGCCGTGACTATGCTGTTCATTGCGGTCATGTATACCCTGATCACCTGCGGAAAGCTTCCGGTGGCCTGGGTGCTTCTGCCGCTGCTGGTACTGCCTCTTGGTGCACAGCTGTATCTAAGCCGGGAGTATCTTCTGCAGGCACCGGATGCGCTGATGATCCTGGGCTGTCTGCTGACCGTGCTGTCGCTGCACGTACATACTGACGGTCTGTACCACCCCACCTGGGGCGACCGCGCCGACGGACGGCGGATCCGGACGCTGCCTGCCATGGCCCAGGTTTCCCCCTACATCATGGTGAACCGAAACGATGCCTCCAATCTGATCTCTGACAGCTTTGAGGTCACCCATGTGGAGCGTTACATCCGGGCAAAGCGCAGAGAGGGTTATTCCAATTTTGGCATTATCCATGTCCTGCTGGCCTGCTACTGCCGCGGTGTCGCCAAGTATCCCGGCCTTAACCGTTTCCTCTCCGGACAGAAGGTCTACTCCCGGGGCGACGACATTCAGTTCTGTCTGACTGTCAAAAAGGAGATGACCACCGATTCTCCCGACACGGTCATAAAGGTACATCTTTCTCCGTATGATACCGCCATCGATGTGTATAATAAGCTTAACGCCGAAGTGGAAAAGGTCAAAAATTCCCCCCTGGATTCCGACTTTGACAACACCGCCGGCGTGCTGACCCTGATCCCCGGTGTGATCCTAAAGTTTGTTGTGTGGCTGCTGAAGACCCTGGATTACTTTGGACTGCTACCCAAGTTCCTGCTGGAGATCAGTCCCTTCCACGGTAGTGTATTCTTCACCTCCATGGGTTCGCTGGGCATTCCGCCGATCTACCACCATCTGTACAACTTCGGCAACCTGCCTGTATTCTGCGCCTTTGGTCTGAAACGCCGGGCGTTGGAGCTGCAGGAGGACGGCACTGTTGTACAGCGCAAGTATGTGGATCTGAAAATGTCCACAGATGAGCGGATCGTGGACGGATTCTACTACGCCACCTTTTTTAAGTATTTTAAGCGGCTGATGCAGCGGCCCGAGCAGCTGGACTTGCCCCCTGCGGAAGTGGCAAAAGACATTGACTGAATATGAAACAAGAAGTTCTCTCCGCCCTGGGGTCTTCCCACCCCTGGGCGGAAACCATACACTGGTTTGACAGCATTGATTCCACCAACGACCGAGCAAAGGCCATGGCCGATGCCGGCGCGCCCCATGGCACTGTGCTGATCGCTGATCGGCAAAGCGCAGGCCGTGGTCGCATGGGGCGGAGCTTTCACTCCCCCGGTGGTGCCGGGATCTACCTGTCCGTGATCCTGCGTCCGGACTGCAGGGCGTCAGAGCTGATGCATCTGACCTGCGCTGTGGGCACGGCCATATGCGATGCGGTGGAGGAAATCTCCGGTCTGCGGCCCGGGATCAAATGGATCAACGACCTGGTCATTGAAAAGAAAAAGCTGGGTGGTATCCTTACCGAGCTTTCTTTGACCGCCGACGGAGCGGTGCGCTATGCGGTGGTAGGAATCGGCATCAACTGCAAGCAAAAAACAGAAGACCTGCCGCCAGAGCTCCGTGACATGGCCATTTCCGTACAGGCAGCAACAGGCAAGCCAGTTTCCAGAAGCAAGCTGACCGCGGCAATGATCCGCGCCCTGGAGGCAATGGACAGCCAGCTTATCAGCCATAAAGCACAGATCATGGACCGCTACAGACATGACTGCATCACCTTGGGGCAGGATGTATCTGTTCAGGATCGGGTTGCTGTCCGTTTGGGAAAAGCCCTGGACATCAACGCAGAGGGTGCGCTCTTGGTCAAATTTTTTGACGGAGAAACGGCCTGGATCCAATCCGGAGAGGTCAGTATGCGGGGTCTGTACGGCTACTGCTAAGTGTTTACAATTTTTCTATTGCTTTTTTTGCGTGTTTTGGATATAATGATTATGGAAGAAAAATTACTGGGAGGCGAGCAAAATGAAACTGTTTTATAATATCTTAAAGCTTTTGACTGCCCTGGCTGTGATTGCCGGTATCGTCTATGTTGTTATCGCCTATGGCGACAAGATCGTTGCATGGGTCAAGAAGATCCTGCGGCTGGACTGCTGCTGCGATATGGACTGCTGCTGCGACGGTGAATGCTGCGAGGACGATTTCTGCGAGGCTGTCGTGGAGTCTGCAGCCGAGAATGTTCAGGCAGAGGAAAACGACTTCGAATAATCGCAAAAAGCTGCACCTGAGGACCAAGATCCTCAGGTGCTTTTTATGTGTAATTCCCCGGACATCCGTCCGGGGAATACTTTATATGCTCTGAACTGACAGCTCCACAAAGCAATACCGGTCCGTCCACTCCACAGGCTTCACCATCCACACGCATTGCTCCTTGTAAAATGCGCGAGGGGGCACTCTGTAGTCCTCAACCGGGCGGTGATGGGGACCCATCATATTGCGCAGTGTTCCTACCAGTGTCAAGGTGATGGTGTTTTTGCCCCTGTGCAGGTATGGGCTACAGTCGATGGAATCGCCGTTAAATGTGATCACGCCGGCACCCTGCCCATTGATCCGGACCTTTACTGCATTGAAGCTTTTCTTTTTCAGCTTCAGCCGGTAATTGGTATCTGAAAGATCAAGCTCCTTTTCCACCGTCAGCTCGCCGGCAAAGAAGGCATAGCCCTGCTGCTCGATCTGCGTCAGGGTGATCTGCTCAGGTGTCTTGCAAATGGGGAACCGGCCCTCAAAGAGAAAGGCATTCCGATCGATCTTCTCCTGATGGCCGTCGTAGCGGACACCAAAGTCGCCAATGATGTAGCACGGCTCGATCTCCATCTCATAGGTGAGCTTATTGCGCTCAGATTCGGACTGGTAGGCCTTGCGCAGCCGCTCGTAGATCTCGGGCGACTGGGTAAAATCCACATCCAGAGAAAGTACGTTCTCCCCGGCGGTCAACATGCCGCGAATGTCCAGCTTGCGGAAGGATGGGTCTACGAACCAACCGGCGTCCTCCATGGCAACAGGCTTGCCGTTGATGGCGATGGTGTAGATCTGCGGGGTCTCGCACACCAGATACAGCTCGTTCTCCGGCACATCCTCCACGCAGATGCGGTACTCCATGCGGATATGGACCGGGTGCCCCAGCGCCATGGCTCTGTTCTGAATGTTCAGGATGTAGCCATCCTTTTCCTCCAGCACGCCGTCGAAGTAATAATCACAGGTATCCAAGCTCAGCACATTGGGGGTGGAGACCGCAACCTGCCAAGCACCCTCCAGAGGCAGCGGTTTCAAGGTCTTTTGCCCTGCGCCGGTTTTGGGTGTGGAATCGTCGGCGACCAAAAGTGCCTCGCAGGGGGCAAAGGTATAGCTGCCGGAGAAGGGTCTCTTTTCCCCAGAGTACAGGTCGATGATGTAGCTGCCGGGTACGATGGCGCTCTCCTGCTCCTGCAATGTGCAGTTCTGGAAGTAATACACCGTACGGTCATGGAAAACACGCTTCGTATACAGCACGTTAGGGTTATCGATCACGCCGGTATCCGCGGTGATCTGATCCGGGGTCACGACCTTGCCGCCGTTGGCTTTAAACTGTGCCAACAGTTTTTCCGTATTCTCAAAAAAGCAGATATGCTCCGGCACCACAACGGTGGAGTAGGCCATTTGGCCGATAATGAATTTATCTTCCTCTACCCTGCCGTGACGTTCGATCATGATCTCATCGCCCAGATGGAAGGGCACATGCATGGCATCAAAGCCGATGATCAGCTTTTTGAAGCGCTGGTAGAATTCCCGGATTTCTTCATTTTTTTCGCCATTATAAAGGATCCACGCACTGGTCTGGGGATGAAGCAGCAAGGTGTCGCAGCAAACCTGTCCCTCGGCCAAAATCTGACCGATCCGGGAGACAGCGGTATTAAACCGTTCATAATAGGGCCACCAAGGCTGCTGGTAGTACAATGCCGGAGGCCAGTCGCGCTTGCGGATACCCCGCATACTGTAGCCCTGCAGATGCTGGCACAGCAGGTTGACACCGTGGATCATCTGATGGCCGTAGATGCGCAGCAGCTCGTCAAAGCTGACATTATGGCCGCAGCCTGCAAAGGTCTCAGACAGGACCTGCCTTCTGCCCATCTGCTGTGCTGCAGAGCCAAGCTGGTGGGCAGTCAGATCCCAAATCACGTCCCGGCCCAGGCAATCCATTGCCGGAATGTGGTAATACTCGTAGTTTGGCATACAGGCACCGCATGGCGGGATCTGCTCTGCGAAGGATTCCTCCAGCAGCATGTGACCTGTCAGCTTCAAGCCGTGGCTGTCACACCAATCGTAGATCTGCTTGCTGAAGTTCTTGGAGAATAGCTCCGTGATTAGCTTCCAATACTGGACACGGGTCTTTTTATACTCTCCAACATTTAGGAACAGCTCATGCAAATGCTCCAAAAGCTCCTCACCGTAAGCTTTCCGGTATTCATCCGGCAATGTGAAGCTCCATCCTGTTGCGCCATAGGAAAACTGAGGTTCATCGGTAAAAAAGCCCTGGAAGGTATCGCCATATTTTTCGTAGTAGGGCTCGTAGATCTCCCGGATAAAATCTCCGATGACCTCTGCATCGAGCACATCCACATAGTAAGGGTTGACATCGTAGTAGAAGTAGTAGTCCCCATAAACAGTCAGGAGTCTGCTTTCATCCTCCGGCTTTTTGTGGGACATTCGCAGGATCTTCTGCTGATACTTAAGACCCTTCTGGCAAACGCGGCCTCCGCCAAATCCACTGGGCCAACCGGCTTCATCATAGGCCCAGGGCTTCATATCCCGCTGATTGGCCTCGTCGATGCTGACAGAAATGTTGTCAAACCATTCCTGACCCATGTACTCGGTCTGCAGGCCGCCACGGGCATGCATAAAAAAGCCGCCCAGTCCGGCTTCGTCCATCAGCGCGATCTGCCGGGCAGTTTCTGCTGTATCCAGCTTCTCGTTCCAGGACCAAAAAGGCACTGGGCGGTATTGATTCGGTACACCTTTTCTATCCATAAAGATTCCCTCCTTGCCTGCAGGCATTTTTCATGAATCATTATAGAATAGTGTTGGGAAAAAAGCAATTATAAACTTTATTTCTTCAGGGCTTGCAACAGTGCTGTAGAATCATTGGCAGTGGTCAGTGCGGCTCCCTTGTCAATACAAAACTGCACATCCTCCGGCGTGTCCGCACAGTACATGTGCACAGGCAGGCCTTTGCTGATAAATACATCTGCCACCTCAGACCTCACAGACACCCGATGGCCTGCACAATAGACCTTGCTCATTGATACAGCGCCTCCTCAGGAGAAATTCCCAGGTCCCACAAAAGCCGGGACAGGACATATTTGTCCCGGATATCCCGTGTGGCGCCGAACACCACCGGCAGCAATGCCTCATCGGTGCCCATGTCGCTGATGGATTTGGGTGCTTGAATCTTGTCCAGAAGTTCTTCCAGCATGGCCACGGGGGGCAACTCCTCATCCATGATCTTCAGGATGCCGTCCCAGTTGGCGATAATCGACTCCAGTCGGGCTGCGTGCTTAGCCTTATCGTACTTACCTTCCCGAGTCTCCTGCCGGATCATTGTCTCGGCACCCTTACCCAGAAGCCCACGCAGATCTTCACACCATGCTTCGTAGTCAAAGTCCGTCACATACTTCAGCGCTTTCTCACGGTCGGGGGTATAGGTGCGGAGCTTTTCATACAGTCGGGCTGTGATCAGCGTACCCATAGCACATTGAAGGCCATGGGTCTCCACCGGTGTTTTAAACTGGGCACTGCGCATATCCAGCACGTGGGACAGGTAATGCTCGCCGCCGGAGGCAGGTCTGGACAACCCGGCATAGCTCATGGCAATGCCGCAAATGGCAAGGCCCTCAAAAACGGATGCGACCGCAGTCTTATCCCGCTGCAAAAGGCCGTCCAAATTATCCACGCACTTTTTTAAGGCCAGGCGGACCATCGCCCCAATATCTTCACTGTAGTACTCTCCATTGATCAGATGGGAGATCCGCCACTCGCAGATACTGATGTACTTGGCGATCATGTCGCCAAGGCCAGAGGCCAGCATTCTCATTGGTGCCTGGGCAAGAATGGCCGTATCACCAATGATCACGTCCGGGCACTTACTGTTCACAGAGACCTTCAGGCCACCCCGTTCCATAGAGGAAGTGGCAGATGCGTAACCATCCATAGAAGGCGCTGTGCCAACGATAATATAAGGCTTTGCCGCTACTGACGCAACGATCTTGCAGATATCGTTAATGACACCGGAGCCGATACCGATCACACCGTCGCAGCCCGGATCAAAGTGCATGATCGCCAGGCCTACGCTGTTCTCATCCGGTTCCAAATGAGGCTGGTCAAATATATGCTTCACCACAGTCGCTCCGGACTGCTCCAGAATGGTACAGACCGCTTCGCCCGCTACAGGATATGTGTTGCAGTCAGCAAACACAAAAACCTTCTTCAGATCCCGCTTTTTCAGCACATCCGGCAGAGCATAGATTGCACCGTCGCCGATCAGAATGTCGCAACCGGGGACATGTCCGGGAACGCGAATACTGGCAGAATCATGAAACTGTTCGATCCTTCCTTGCTGCATTGCAAATCACCTCGGGAGGATTATACAGAATTTGAGCACAAAACGCAACCCCAGTTCCTATGCCCGCTTCTTTGGCATCTGCTTGTCCCCTGTTGCCGGGTTATTCAGGACCTGCCCATCCTCTGCAAACCGGGAGCCGTGGCAGGAACAGTCCCAGGAATGTTCCTGCTTATTATATTTGAGCGCACAGCCTAAGTGGGGACAACGCGGTGCTGTGGGTGTCAGTAGACCAAGCATAGATTCGAATGCATTTACCCACAGTTGCGGCCGCAGAACAGACCTCGACGGAGCAAAAACCTGCGCGAAGGGGTTAGGTCGATCCTGCACAAGATCCGTTAAAATCATGGCCGCTGTCATAGCGGAGGTCATGCCCCACTTATTGAAGCCTGTGGCCACATATACATCGGGCGTTCCATTGGCGTATCTACCGATATATGGGATCCTGTCCAGGGTCATGCAGTCCTGGGTCGCCCATTTTGCGACAGGCTTTGCATCCGGGTAGTAACGTTGCGCCACTGCCTCCAGTTCTGCCCAGCAGCCACCCTGCTTGCCTGTTCTGTGGCTGCCGCCGCCAAGGAGCAGCATACTGTCATAGCTGCGAAAGGACAGGCCGGTGTCACATTCATCGACATACATGCCGTCCGGCAGCGGTGCATTTTCCAAAGCCAGCACATAGCTGCGGTGCTGGTACAGCTTCAGAAAGTAAGCACCATGTTTGTTAAAAACAGGAAAGTGGGTAGCAATTATGATCTTCTTTGCAGAAATCTTTCCGTAATTTGTAAGAACACCGTCAGGCAGCCATTGGGTCAATTTGGTATGCTCATAAATCGGCAGTCCTTCAGCCAGGCCAAACAGGAATTTCAGTGGATGGAACTGTGCCTGATTTGGATACCGAACACCGCCCCTTGTGGGAAATGGCAGAGCAAGTTCCTCACGCAGATCTGCTTTGCAGCCGATCCGCTCCAAGGCCCGCACTTCCCGCTCCAGTTTCACTCTGCTGTCAAGAGAATACACATAGGAATCCTGCTGCTTAAAATCACAGGGAATTTTCTCGGCCAGGCGGCAATACTGTTCCAGGGCCTCTGCCTGTGCCTGGGCATAAAGCTGCGCATGCTCCACACCAAAGCGGCGGATCATCTGATCATAGATAAGGCCATGACCAATGGTAATTTTTGCCGTGGTGTCCCCTGTTATGCCGCCGCATATATCCGCTTGCTCGATCAGCATGCAGTCCACCCCTGCCTGCCGAAGCATATACGTGCAGAGTATACCAGCGATCCCGCCGCCAACGATCAAAACATCCGTTTCCCCATCGCTTTTCCGTGCAGGAAAGTGTCGCTGCCTAGCATAATCTTTCCAAATAGATCCCATATCGTCATCCTCCCTTTTTTGCTAGTATGCGTTTTCGAAAGACAAATATCAGCCGTTTTCCTGCGGGGTAATAACAAGTTGACTTTTATGGCGGTATTTGTTAGAATTAGTTAGTGTAATTGTGCAGAAAAATTTTTCGGAAGGATGCAGTTTTATGAAAAATTTCAGCAACTACAAGGATTTCGATACAAAAGAGAATCTTCACTTTGAATCCAAGGCCGTCCATGGCGCATTGGGCACAGAACCTTTGACCGGTGCTGTCAGCATGCCTGTGTTTATGGCCTCCACATACCGTCACCCAGAGCTCGGCAACTCCACCGGCTTTGATTACAGCCGTCTTGAAAACCCCACCCGGCAGGAGCTGGAGCGCACTGTCGCCATTTTGGAGGGCGGTATCAAGGGCTATGCCTTTTCCAGCGGTCAGGCTGCCAACATTGCCGTGTTCTCCCTGCTGAACCCCGGCGACCATGTGGTGATGTCCGACGATATTTACGGCGGCACCCTGCGTATTATTAACGACGTTTTCGGCAAATATGGCATCAAGCACACCAATGTGGATATGGCCGATCTGGATGCCGTCAAGGCTGCCATTACGCCGCAGACCAAGATGTTCTTCATTGAGACACCCACCAACCCTCTGATGAAGGTGGCGGATATCCAAGTCCTGTCTGACCTGGCCAAGCGTGTTGGTGCCATCACCGTGGTGGACAACACCTTCCTCACCCCCTACTTCCAGCAGCCTCTGAAGCTGGGTGCCGACATTGTGACCCACAGCTCCACCAAGTACCTGTGCGGCCATAACGACACCGTGTCCGGCATCGTGGTGGTCAAGGACAATGAGGAGATCGCGGCGAAGCTGAAGGTCCACATCAAATCCCACGGCAGTCAGCTTTCCCCCATGGACAGCTGGCTGGTGCTGCGGGGCATCAAGACCCTGGCCGTGCGTATGGACCGCCACAACGAAAACGCCATCAAGGTAGCCAACTGGCTCCGCACCCAGGAGAAGGTCAAGAAGGTTTATTTCGTAGGCTTCTCCGATCACCGGGATTACGCCATCACCCAAAAGCAGACCACCGGCTACGGCGGCATGATCTCCTTTGCTGTAGACAGCTATGAGACTGTGAAGAAGATCCTGAAGGATGTGGATCTTGTGATGTTTGCCGAAAGCCTCGGCGGCACGGAGACCCTCATCACCTATCCCACCACCCAGACCCACGAGGATACCCCCAAGGATATCAAGGATGCTTTGGGCATTACCGATTCCTTCCTGCGGCTGTCTGTAGGTATTGAGAATGTGGACGACATTATTGCCGACCTTGACCGGGCAATGAACGGATAACACGAGGTTCATATTATGAAGTTTACCAAGATGCAGGCATTTGGCAACGACTATGTCTATATCGACGCTGTGCATCAGGAGCTTCCCAATTTGCCGGAGCTTGCAAAATTTGTGAGCAACCGGCATTTTGCTGTCGGCTCCGATGGCATGGTGCTTATCTGCCCTTCGGACAAGGGGGATTTCCGGATGCGGATGTTTAATCCCGATGGCTCCGAGGGTGAGATGTGCGGCAATGCCCTGCGGAGCGTGGGCAAATATGTCTACGACCATGGCATGACGGACAAGACCGAGCTGGTGATTGAAACCCTGGGCGGTATGCAGAAGCTGAATCTGACGGTGGAGCACAGAGCCCCCACAGACGGCGAAAAGGCTATGCCCAGTCAGGGCAGAGGTTTTGTCAGCAACATCCGCGCAGACATCGGCCAGCCACGGCTGGACACCAAGTTGATCCCCGTCACCACCTCCCTGCCCCAATTTGTGGAGCAGCCTGTGACGGTTTTGGACAAGACATTCCATATAACCGCTGTGTCCTGGGGCAACCCCCACACAGCCATGTTCGTGGATTCGGTTGCGGAATTGGAGGTCGAAAAGTACGGCCCCGCCATCGAGCACATGATTTCCCTGTTCCCCAATAAGACCAACGTCACATTTGCGGAAGTGGTCAGCCGGGATTATATTAAGATCCGGGAATGGGAGCGGGGCACCGGCGAGACCATCGGCTGCGGCACAGGCTGCTGCACCGCTGTGGTAGCCGGCTTCCTCACCGGCAGATGTGACCGGAAGGTCACGGTGGAACAGATCGGCGGTCCTCTGCTGATCGAATGGGACGAAAAAACAAACCGTATGTTTATGACCGGACCGAGCCACAATGTCTTTGAGGGTGAGATCGACATTACACATTTGGGTGATTGAAAATGAAGCTTTCGCAAATTTTGCAAGATGTAGAATACCGTATCCTGCAGGGTGACCTGAACAGGGAAATTTCGGACATTATTTATGATTCCAGAAAACTGGTAGACCGCTGTGTGTTTGTGTGCATGGCCGGTGCGGTGGTGGACGGACACAGCTTTATCCCGGATGCCGTGGCAAAGGGTGCCACTGCCATTGTTGTGGAAAGGGACGTGGACGGGGTCCCGGAGGATGTTACCGTTATTCGTGTGGGCTCCACCAGACACACTCTGGCTCTGATGTCCGCCGCCTTCTTTGGGTATCCTGCAAGGCAGTTGGTAACCGTAGGCCTGACGGGTACAAAGGGCAAGACCACCACCACGTATATGCTGAAAAGTGTGCTGGAAAAATCCGGTGAAAAGGCCGGTCTGATCGGCACCACCGGCATTCTGATCGGCCAGGAAAAGCTGCCCACAAAAAACACCACCCCGGAATCCTATGAGCTGCATAAGCTCTTCCGGCAGATGGTGGACTGCGGCTGCAAATATGCTGTGATGGAGGTCTCCTCCCAGGGACTGAAGCTGGACCGCACCGCAGGCATCCTCTTTGACTACGGCGTGTTCACCAATCTCTCCCCCGACCACATCGGACCCAACGAGCACGACAGCTTTGAAGAATATGTCCAGTGCAAGAGCCTGCTGTTCCGGCAATGCAAAACAGCCATCGTCAATGCCGATGATGCCCACACCGCCCAGGTCCTGCAGGGCCACACCTGCCAGGTCAAAACCTATGCCATTGAAGCCCAGGCCGATCTGAAGGCTGTGGATATTTCCTTCCTGTCTGAAAAAGGCAAGCTGGGCATGCACTTTGGCACCAGCGGTCTTTTGGAGGAACACTTTACCGTGTACACTCCCGGAATGTTCTCGGTGTATAACTGTCTGGTGACGGTGCTGACCTGCCATCTGATGGGGATCGCCCCGGAGCGGATCGCAGAGGGTCTTTTGGCAGTAAAGGTCATGGGCCGGGTGGAGATCGTCCCCTGCAGTGATGATTTTACTGTAATCATCGACTATGCCCACAACGAAGTGAGCACCAAAAGTGTTTTGACGACCCTTTTGGCCTACAAGCCGAACCGGCTGATCTGCGTTTACGGCGGCGGCGGTAACCGATCCAAGCTTCCCCGCTATGGTATGGGCGAGGTCACAGGCGCTATGGCCGATCTGTGTATCCTCACCGAGGACAACCCCCGGGATGAGGAGCTTCATGAGATCAACAACGACATTAAGATCGGACTTGCCAGGTCCGGCGGCAAATTTATTGAGATCGACGACCGGGCGGAGGCTATCCGCTACAGCATCCTCAACGCGCAGAAGGGCGATTTTATCGTGCTTCTTGGCAAGGGACATCAGACTTACCAGGAGGTCAAAGGAGTCCGCTACCACTTTGACGAGCGGGAGGTCGTGGCACAGGTCCGGGAGGAATTAAAGAACCTGACCCATGCTTAAGTAAAACGCAGGACATTCCAAGTGGGAACGTCCTGCGTTATTTTTATGCCTTGGGCAGTACTTTATACAGATGGACGATATTCATATCCTCCGGGATATCCCGGCCATGGGTGCCCAGGTAGCCCGGCTTTACGTTGTGATCCTCATCGTTGATCGCATGACAGCCGTGGTCCATGGCGAAGCCCATCAGCGTGTTGTGCTCCTTCCAATGCTCCCGGATCATAGAAGAAAACATAGCGAAGTTCTTACCGTCGACCCGGAGCTCTGCCAAAGCCTCCGGACTTTCGGGGCCGAACCGGTGCTGGATGTAATCATAGGATCCATTGTAGACCACAACAAAATCGTACCGATCCTCCAACACGATCTGTGCAGCCTTTGCTATGACCTTCTCCGGGCAGTCATACACGAAGTAGTCCATTTCCCGATTAAGATAGATATGGGCAAGGCTCGCATTTTTATGCGCCACTATGACCGGCTTCTTGCCGGCTCGGATCAGCGCATCGAAGATGGTGTCCAGGGTCAGGACAGGCTTTTCGTATTTCTGAATGCCGTGGACCTCCGGCTGTGCGCCGGTGTACATGGTGGCAAAGCAGACCGGTGTCACAGAGGGCATTACGGTCTGCATGGGCAACTCCAGCTCCGTGTGCGCTTTGGCAAACTGCAAAAAGTGGGGATATTTTTCGTACAGCCACTGGCCGATGGCATCGGGATTGTACATGAAGACCCTGTCTGCCTTTTGACCGCGTAATGTGTTTTCTATATAGCTGTCTAAAGCCGGATTGGAAGCAGTCGCATGGCTCGGCGGCACAATGCCCATGGCATGGCATAGGGACGCACACAGGGTATCTAGGGAAACGGGATTCTTTTCCATAGCTCAGTTCTCCTTTAAGTATTTCATGCAAATGGCAACATAGGCTGCCACACCCTTCCAAAGAACATCCTCATCCAAATCGAACTTGTTCTTGTGGGGCGCGCTGACGATATTCTTCCGGGGGTTGGATGTTCGGAGCCGAAAGTAGATCGAAGGTACGCGGGAGGCGTAGTTGGCGAAGTCATCTGAGCCCAGCAACGGGCGGGGGGCTTTGCGCTGAATATTCTCACTGCCGAAGATCGGCTCCAGCGCCTCCCATGCCTGACGGCAGAATGCTTCGTCGTTTACAACAGGAGAGGATCCGTCGATGATCTCCAGCGCACATTCGGCGCGGTAAGCAGCGCAGATATGGGTGGCGATCTGGTGCATTCTCTGTGCAACAAAGTTGCTGACATTCTCCCGATCCTGGGTGCGGAAATCGCCCTTGATCACAACGGTATCCGGGATGGTGTTGTGGTCAACACCGCCCTGGATGGAGCCGAACGCCAAGGTCAGAGGTGTGCCGGCAGGCAGTTCACGGGCAAAGATCTCCTCATAACCGGTCAAGATCCGGGCTGCGATCAGAATCGGGTCGATGCCGGTGTGGGGGGAGGATGCATGGGCTGCCATGCCCCTGACCGTCAAGGTAAACTTAGACTTGGCGCAGGTCACTGGTCCGGGGATCACCGACACAGCGCCGGTGGGGTACGACTCCCCCGGAAGGCTGCCGACATGAAGACAAATGCAGGCATCCACATTTTCCAGAGCACCCTGGCGGATCATCAGCTTTGCGCCGCTTCCGGTCTCCTCACCAGGCTGGAACAGTAGCCGCACCGTTCCCCTGAACGCATCCCTGTTGTCCTGAAACACCTTGCCTGCTGCCAGCAGAATGGCGGTATGGGCATCGTGGCCACAGGCATGCATCAAACCGCAGGACTCCGATGCAAAGGGCAGTCCGGTTTGCTCCGTAATATGCAGTGCATCCATGTCACCACGGATGGCAATCGTCCTTCCTTCGCCGCAGCCCTCGATATCGGCAACAATGCCAGAGCCTTCCTCATCCAGGCGGTACGCAATTCCAAATTCATCCAGCTTGGCACAGACGTATGCGCGGGTCTTGGGTAGGTCGTCACCATACTCTGGGATCCTGTGCAGATCACGCCGCATCTGTACAACTGCTTCTTGCAAATCCCTACAATTAGAAACAATATCCATGGTAAAATCACCTGATCTCAATATAATTTCTCCATTGCTATTGATATTACCACAAATCTGCGATATAATAAAATACAAATATTATTATACTTTTATAATTTAAATTTATAGGAGGCTATATGCTGGACAACCTTTCGCGATATGTTTACGAGGTATATCGCTGCAAGAGTGTTTCCGATGCGGCAAAAAAGCTATACATTTCACAGCCTGCTCTCAGCACCTCTATCCGCAAAGCCGAGAAAGCCCTTGGCGCACCGATCTTCAACCGAAAAACTGTTCCCTTCTCTCTGACGCCTGCCGGAAAGGTCTACATTGAAGCCATTGAAAAGATCCTCTACATTGAAAATGAGGCTAAAAATGCCATAGCCGACATCCGTGAAATGCGCGGCGGTACGCTGACGATCGGCACCCACTCACATCTTGCCAGCTCGCTGATTCCTGTGCTTTGCAAAAAATTTCTTCAGCAGCATCCGAATATTGACATCCACCTTGCATTTCACGATTCTCCCACCCTTCTGACGATGCTCAAAAAAGGTACGATCGATCTGATGTTCACCTATGACGAGTGTGTCCGGGACGACATGCAGGCTACGACCCTGTTTCTGGAAAACTGTGTCATCGCAGTCACCAAAGATAACCCGGTCATCTCCGCACTGCAGCCCTATGCCCTGACCCACAGTCAGCTCATCGAGCGCAGCTACAGCGATACGCAACGCATTGAAAACCTGATGGTCTTTGACGGCATTGCATTTATCAACTGCGGCCCGGATGCGACCCTATACAAAACCAGGAAGCACTTTTTCGGTGACGCGTGCTTGCCGCCCCATGTGGTCACAAATTCCAGAAATTTCACCGTGAACTACAATTTGATGTGTGCCGGTCTGGGTGCCTTATTCACCACCGACGGTGCCGTTGCAACCATGCCAGCTACGGATAACTGTATTTTTTTTGTGCTGAAGGATCCGCTTGCAGTACGCCGCTTTGTGATCGCCCGTCCTGCAGTGCCGTCGGAAACCGGCGGTCACATCGCTGACACATTTATTTATCTGACCCAGGAATACCTTTCCACAGACAATCCTCTGCAAATCCTCACAAAGCTTTCTACACTATAAGCAAATATGAGCCAAGCCCGAACGGATACGGACTTGGCTCTTTTTGTATTAACAACGATCGTAAGAAAGAATCCCTCTTACATATATGCGCTTATTGCACCATAGACGGATCCCACAGGCAAGTATGCTTACGAAAAAACGAATGCGCTTTTACTATGGGCATAAAGCAGTTACTGTTCGAATGCAAAAAAGGCCAAACCGTAAGGTGTGGTCTTTTGGGCAGAGGATGAGGGATTCGATTTGCATTTGCTTCCCGACGGGAAGCAGATTAAGGTGTCATGCCCGTCCAGCCGGGCATGAGCAACAGTCCACCGGACTGTTGCATTTAGATGGGTTGGAATCCCATCCCGAATCCTATGCTAAAAAATCCCCAACCGCGTAAGCGATCGGGGATTTTTTGGCAGAGGATGAGGGATTCGAACCCCCGCAAACGGAGTCAGAGTCCGGTGTGCTACCGTTACACTAATCCTCTGTGTGGCAAGCACGGGTATTATTATACCGAATGTAGGCAAAAAGTCAAGCACTTTTTTCCAATATTTCGGGCTTTTTTCTTCCCGGGCAAACGTAGCTTGCCCGGAAAAACTACCGTCTATTCACCAGCGTCCGTTTCCCAGGGGAATGGCTTGCCCCGCAGGACGCTGCGGCGGATATACCGGAAGGTCTCCTTCTCTCCCCGGTCCCGAAGCATCGTCAGCAGAAAGTGCAACTCCCGAAGGGTCCTGGGGTGCATCAGCTCCTTCTCACGGCTCTTTTCCAAATACTCCAGGGCCGCGCCCGGTGTGTATTTTGTTCCCTGGTAAACCATGCAGGCGGCTCTGCGGTCCATGACCATCTCCACCAGGTATTTCCGGGGCATGGGTACAGATTCGTAATTGCGGGTCTTGAGGCTCATATCCGTCCAGTACTCATAGTGGTGGCGGTTGCGGCCCTTATGGTGCATCCACGCCTCGCTGTAGCCCTTTGCCTCCCGCTCGGCCGCATTGGGGCTCCGGTTCCCCTGGTAATACTTTGCGCCGCTGCGGAACTCCGTAGGCGCGTATTTTGAAAGGTCATGGGTCAGGCCCTGCCAGTAAAGGCCCACCCGAAAGCAGCCGTCCCGGACAAGCCAGCGGTGCCACGTGATCGTCTTAAAATGGTGCCAGGATTTCATGCTTATGCCTCACTTGTCTTCTGATTGACGATCACCGAAACACCGTCGGGGATCGTCACAATATCCAATGCCTCCCTGCCCGGTACACTACGTGCCAAGGTCAAGGCCTCACCGATGCTATGGGCCGGGGTCATGTTCATAGACCAAACGATCCCATCCTCTATGTCGGAAATATAGATCACAGAGGCACACATCCGGACGCGGAACATGATCTGCCTCTGCCACTGATCAGGAATAGTCTGCCCCCTGCTGCGGCGTATAAACAGTTCCACGGTCCTACGGATATCCCGCTCATCCGCAAGCTGGTGATAAAAATGGTGATGTTGGCATCGGGGTTGGTGCTGCGGATCTGCTCCAGCATCGGTGGGAGGTAAGCACGCCTCGCAAAAATTCGTCAAAGTCATAACTGCGTTTTTCCATAAGGAAACAGAATATTTGCCAGGACCGTACACCTCGCTTCTTTTTAAGTATAGCACAACCGATCTTCGTTCGCAATGGGTCACCTCCAGGAAAATTCCCTAAAAGCATGATCTGTCCTTGCATTTATCAAGAATATATTGTATACTGACAATGACATTATGCAAAATAATGAAACGGAGGTAAAAATATGTCTGAAGAGATCCTGCAGGAAACTGCAGAAGCTACGCAAGAACCGAAAGAGAGCTTCTTTAAGAAGATTATGGGCAGCAACCTGCTGGTATTCCTGCCGGCCGCTGTTACGGTGGTGGCCATCCTGCTTGGCTATTTTGCAGGGATTCTGGCTCCCATCATCAACTGGATCAGCGGTCTGAACTTTCAGTACGTGTTCCAATCCCTTATTACGAGCTTGACAAGCAGCACCGGAACATACATCATCGCTCTGCTTCTGCCTGCGGCTGTGATCGTAGCAAAAAAGCTGCAGAAGCCTGTCATCACGAAGATCTTGATGTTCGTTTCCCTGGGCTTTATCGGCATTCAGCTACTGTCTGCCTTTGTTTGCCTGATTCTCAGCTTTATTCCCAGTGGAAGCATGATCGTGAGCGCACTGAACGGATTCTTCGGTTTCTTCTCCGGCAGCCAGGTGCTGTCCGCCCTGGTGTACATGGTGAGAAATCTGTTCAGCGGCACGAACTTCCTGCGGGTAATTGGCTACCTGCTGCGGAACGGAACACTGTTCCTGGCAGAGCTGCTGTTCATCGTGAAGAATGTGCTCTGCTTGCTCCTGCTGTTGAAGTACAGCAAAGAAGGTTAATAAATTACTTGAAGGGCTTGCAAAGCAGGCCCTTCTTTTTTCTTGCAAAAATAAAATATTTCATGCTATAATAACGTTGAAAGGAAGGTGAAGCGCATTGGAACGGCTACAAATTCTATGGGTCGCCCGCTCTGTTACCCGGTTGAACTCCGGTGTAAAAGCCCACACGCACCCCTATTACCACATGTTCTATGTTACGTCGGGTCAGTGCCGTTTCACCGTAGAAGGCACGGACCACAGGTTGCATGAAGGGCAGATCCTACTGGTTCCCAGAGAGGCAGAGCATGCTTATATCAACGAACAGGATGCCCCCCTGGAATATTTGGAGATCAAGTTCTCCCTGCCCCAGGCTTCCATGGACGATCATTTGCAGGCATTGGGTGTGCTCGTCTCCGACAACCGCATTGCAGGACTGCTGTTTGAACAGGTCCTGAAGGAATATTCGGACCTTGCCGGCATGGCAGATGAAGCGGCAGTGTCCTACGTGCTGTCTATTATCAATTTGATGACGGAGGAACCCCGGTACAACCTGCGCAAGGAATTCCGGTATATAGATGCCTCCTCCTACAACGAGCTTTCCCAGGAGATCATACACTATTTGGAGGCGCACTATGCAGAAGATCTGTCTCTGGATTCTCTGGCAGCCGCCTTGGGCTACAACAAAAGCTATTTGTGCGTAGCTTTTAAGAAAAATACCCATTCCACGATTTTGGACTGTTTGAACATGATCCGGATCCGCCGGGCTGCCGAGCTGATCGTCTACAGCGATCACGGCTTAGCGCAAGTCGCGGATATGTGCGGCTTCTCCTCCGACAGCCACTTCAACCGGGTCTTTGTGAAATACGTAGGCATCACACCCGGCCAATGCCGCCGAGCACATCCGGCAAATGTTGTGTTTGCACCCCCTAGGGATAGCGCCCCACCACCGCCCACCAACCGTACCGATCATTTCATGTACAGCGTTCTTGCCCAGAAAAAGATCACACCCCAAATGACAAGAGCCTTATGCGATGATAAATGAAAAAGCAAATCGAAGCACCCCCGGGTGCAGCGATTTTTATACATTCGGTCACATACATACTGCGCCGCCGCTGGCAAAGATCGTCTGACCGGTGACCCAGTTAGAATCGTCTGTACACAGGGAGGCCGCAATGGTGGCGATCTCGTCCGGATCCGCCATGCGTTTCATGGGATGCGTCCCGGGATCTCATAAATTATCGACGCAGATTCTCGATCAAGGTTGTAACGCCCTGTCCGCCGCCACAGCAGGAGGAGAACAGACCGTAGCGACCGCCGCTGCGGGCCAGCTCCTTCATACAGAAAATGCCAATTCTTGCACCGGATGCGCCGTTGGGGTGACCAAAAGAGATCGCACCGCCGTTGGGATTCCACTTGTCCTGATCGATGGTCTTGCCAGACTGGTTTTCCATCTCTTTGATGACGCTCAGGTTCTGTGCTGCGAAGGCTTCGTTACACTCGAACACATCCAGATCGTCCACAGTCAGACCTGCGCGCCGAATGGCCAACAGGTTGGAGTAGGCAGGACCAATGCCCATCAGTCGGGGTTCAACACCGTAATCCGCGCCGGTGACCCAGCGGGCGTAGGGCTCATAGCCCAGCTCCCTGGCCTTCTCAGCGGTCATCATCAGCACGAAGGCGGCACCGTCGTTCAGACCAGACGCGTTGCCGGCGGTGGTAACGGAGGTCTCCGTTCCACGAACCGTACGCAGCTTGGCCAATCCCTCCATGGTGGTAGTGGGCCGCAGATGCTCGTCAGTGGTGAAGATGACTTCAGGGGTCTTCTTGGTGGCGGGAATGGTGATGGGAACGATTTCTTCGGTGAAATAGCCCTTCTCGGTAGAGGCAGCAGCACGCATCTGGCTGCGGTAGGCGAACTCATCGCAAGCCTGACGGGAGATGCCCCACTTCTGTGCCATAATGTCAGAAATCTCGATCATGGATGCACGCTGCGCGGGATCCGCATGGATAACAGGGATCAGCTGCTGGGGACCAATGCCCTTATAGGGCTGCACAGTGGTGGAAAACTTGACGAATTTGTTGCTGTGGGACTCAAAGCCACCGGCCACGATCACATCTGCACAGCCGGACAGTATCTTCCAGGCGGCGTGGTTGACAGAGTCGATGGCAGAACCGCACTGCATCTCAACGAAAGAAGCAGAGGTCTCGAAGGGCAAGCCGGCCGCCATGGTGATATAGCGGGCATGGCTCCATGATTTTCCGCAACCGGCTGCACTGCCACAGATCACGGAATCCACCTTGCCGCCCTTTTCCAGAATTCCGGTCTTGGCAACCAGCGCCTTCACAGTCATAGCTGCCAGGTCAGAGCCTGCGATATCCTTCAAGGTACCGCCCATCTTACCAAAGGGGGTACGCATACCGTCAACAAAGACTACTTCTCTCATTTTAATTAATTCCCTTTGTTAATTATTCGTAATCGTAGAAACCGTGGCCGGACTTACGCCCCAGGCGACCTTCCTTGACCATCTGCTCATAGATATCGTACATATCGGGCTTGACACCGGTCTTTTCATAACGTGCTTTCATCATGGTAAAGCTCAGATCGATACCGGTCAGGTCGTTCATGCGGAACACGCCCATTTTGTGGTTGAAGCCGTACTCCAGAGCAATGTCCACCTCCTGAGGTGTGCAATAACCGTTCTCCACCAGGTACTTGGCACGCTCGGTCAAGCCGGAGACCATGTAGTTACCGGCAAAGCCGGGGATCTCCTTCTTCTGCCAAATGGGCTTCTTGCCGATATTGACACAGAAGTCGTAGGCAGCCTTTGCGGTCTCCTCGCTGGTATGGGGGCCCTGGACCACTTCCACGAACTTCATGACCAGTGCGGGATTGTAGAAGTGCATGTTGCACAGGCGGTCGGGGTGGGTCAGACAATGGGCAAACAGGGAGGAAACCATGTAGCTGGAGTTGGTAGCGACGATGACGTTCTCATCGATCAGCTCGTCCAGCTGCTTGAAGAACTTCTCCTTGATCTCCTGGACTTCAACGATGGCCTCAATGACACAGTCAACGCCTTCCACGGCCTTCTTCAGATCGGCCTCCACGTGGAAGCGGGCATTGGTCGCGTCCACTTCTTCCTGGGTCATACGGCCCTTGGCAATACGGCCTGCCATGTACTCGGCATGCCACTGCTTCACAGCCTCCAGGACCTCGGGCTTCAGATCGTAAACCGTTGCCTCGTAGCCATTGATCGCAGCACACAGCGCGATCTGACGGCCCATCAAGCCGCCGCCAACAACACAAATCTTCTTAATTTCCATGATATATTCTCCTTTTTTATTCACTATTTTATTGCGCCGGTCTGGCGCATTGCTTCAATTTCTTCTTGGGTGTAGCCCAACAATGCAAACATCTCATCCGTATCCGCACCCACAGCCGGGGCAATTTTCGTGGTCAGCTTGCCCACGGAATCCATCTCGATGGGGCTTGCAGGCATCATGGCGGTATTTCCGCTGCGGAAAGTCACATTCTCCACATAACCGTTCGCCCAAGCCTGCTCGTCACGGATCAGATCCCTGTAGTGACCCATTCTGGTCAGCGGAAGATCCCACTCCACAGCTTTTTCCAGCCAGTAGGTGGAGGGTCTGGTCAACCATGCCTCCTTCACCGCTTGATAGTGAGCCTCCCGGTTTTGCCGTCGCAGCTCCGGCGTTGCAAATCTGGGATCCTCAAACAGCCTCTCCAGACCCAACATCTTATAGGCTCTTACGTTCATTTCCGCGTTGTAGCCGGAGAGGAACACCCATTCGCCGTCAGCACACTGGAAATCGCCGGTAGGAAGCGCAAGGCCTTCGCTGCGCGTGGTGGGCATGATTTTGCCATAAGGCGGCTGGCTAATGATATTCATGGTGCCCATGGTAAAGATGCTGTTGTGGAACAGGCTTGTGCGGACATAATCACCGGTACCGGACTGTTCGCGGCGGTACAAAGCCGCACAGATCTCACCCAACAGCAGATAACCGGTGACAGTGTCGCCCATGCTGTAGGGTGCCTGGACAGGCTGGTAGTCGTCCTTCAGGAAGGACTGATCCCGCAGGAAGCCGCCCCTGGCCCAGAAGGCACTGGTATCAAAGGCAGGCTTGCCGGCATCCGGTCCTTTCTCACCGTAGCCAAGAACGATGCCATAGATCAAGCGGGGGTAGGCGTCTTTGATATCCTCATAGGCAAGGCCCAGTCGCTTCAGTGCGGCGGGACGGGTGTTGGTAATAAACACATCCGCTGTTTCCAGCAGCCTTTTCATCGCCGCCATGCCCTCAGGCGCCTTCAGATTGATACCCACATGCTTTTTACCGGCATTATAGATATCAAAAACAGGATTCTCGTCCGCCGAATAATATGTAGGGTTGTAGCTAACGCCGGTCTGACGCCAGCCGTCACCCTCGGGTCGTTCTACCTTAATAACCTCCGCGCCCAGATCGGCCAAGAGGCGGCCAGTGACCGGTGCAGCAACAAAGGTAGAAAAATCGACCACTCGAATTCCTTCAAGGGGTTTGCTCATTTGTCTGTCTCCTTACTTTGGCGCAACTGCAGCGCCGCTGGCCAGCATAGCCTCAATTTGCTGCGGGGTGTATCCCAGGTCTGCAAGGACACGGGCCGTACCCGCACCATTGGCCGGAGCAGGGACCGTCTTAGGCGGTGTGCAGGAAGCCATTCCCACAGGACTTGCCGGCATAATGTCACGTTTCCGTTACGGAATTCCACATGCTCCACAAAGCCGTTTTCCCAGGCTTGCGGATCTTCCGAGATGTCGCTGAGCGGATACCGGTAACGCGCCAATTATCGCCGGACGGTGGTTCAACCTTGATCACCTCCGCACCCATATCCGCCATCAAACGGCCAGTAACAGGAGCGGCAACATAGACAGCCAGTTCCACTACCTTAATTCCGGAAAGCGGTCCACTCATAATCATTTTCCCTTTCTTCTTCACTCCAGGAACATTATAAAACCGGCAAAAACAAAAGTCAACGCGAATGATAAATATTTTGCAATTTGGCATGTTGCATATATTTTTGTGTGGAAGCACAAAAAGTTAGGACAATATTTGTATCAATTGCGCATGCTCCATTTTCAAAAACCAAATATATGGATTTGCTTTTGTCAATTCCGACCATGGAAAGACTGTTTATGCAAAGCAGTGTACATTGTGGTCTTGCAAAAAGTCATATACGTTTGGCAAAAGAAAAATATCTTGCAACAACACATGCATTTTAGAAATGTCGACACAACCGTATACCATACCGGCACTCCTGCAGTAAATGATGGCCGAGCCGGCGATGGGGCGCGATGGGAGTGCTGTCGGTGGCAGAGTAAGCGACCTGAGAGAGTGGCCGCGGCCTCGAGGCCGAGCGCCGCCGGTGGCGGATTAAGCGAGGGCGCAGAGTGTGCCGTGGTCGGCAGGTAACGCAGCCGTTCGCGGCAAGGAAACTGCCGGGTACCACAAACGGACGGCACGCAACGCAGGCGCGCCGTCGCCAAGGCGCACCCCGGGCACCGCAACAGGAGAACATCTTTGCGCCCACGCCTAATATAAACCCCTCTGCTGGTGTCAACTTAGGACCCATTATCTTGCAAAAATGTTTACAGCAAAACGGCGGTGTGGTATAATGAAACAAAGTGAGGTGGGTTTTATGAAAGAAATCAAAATATCAATTCCTGAGTATGACAATGGAGTTGAATGTGTATGGGAAGAAGGTTTTAAGATTAAAACTTCTGCGCCATTTGACACATTGACTATTGAGGCAAATCGAGAAGGCTTAATCTCATTAGCGAGGCATCTTTTGCATTTGTCACAGGGTGATGTGCCGAATGGTAGCCACTTCCACTTGGACGAGTATAATTCACTGGAAGACGGTTCTTTAGAATTGATAATCTCCAAAAACGAGGAGTTATAATATGACCAAGTCTAAGTTTATGGATTTATTAGACAGCAATAATATTTCACCCACTATTGTTCATTTTGAAAACTCTGTCGCGGATGGATACTATGTACTGAAAAACTACCACCGATGGGAAGTCTTTTACCGCGAAAGAGGAAAAGATTACCATTGTGTGGGTTTCCCGTCTGAAAGCGATGCGTTGGAATATCTACTTAGAAAGCTGGGTGTAGATATATGAAAAAGCAGTTTGAAGCCTATTATTCGGAATACTGGGCTTGGTTCTGGTTTTTACTTTCCATTATTTTTTGTGTTATTATTGCAATTTTTTCTATCTGGTGGATAGAATCAATTTCACTAATTTTCATCATTGTGTCATCTGTTTGTGCAGTAATTTTTTTACTTATGTTTGTAAAAACCAAAATCCAAACCGGTATAGCTGTTGAGATTATTGACGATATTTTAATTCTTCACAAAAAAGAAACCATTTCTATTCCGATTCAAGATATTCAAAGAATTGATGTTCACGATGCAGATGGTTCTTTCGATATTCTGGTCAAAACCGCAGACAAAAAATATTCAATGCATTGTTTCATCAAGGAACAACGCCAAAAGAAGACTGTGTTTATTGATTATCTTAAAAGAAAAAACATTAAACTCAAAACATATGATTTATTATGAGAAAAGGCTTGCCGATCGGCAAGCCTTTTTTGTTAAAATAGAGTTGTTATCCAATAAATCAAGCCGTAGACCACACTCGCTGACACGCCATACACAATCACCGGGCCGGCGATTGTGAACATTTTTGCGCCGACGCCGAGGATGAAACCTTCTGCTTGTGTCAACTTAGGACGCAGTGTTTTTTGTCGAAACTGGTAAAATTATTTCGAACCAGATCAAAATATAGCAAGCAAATCCGGGAAAGGAGATAGAAGGGGCGGATATTATCCGCTCGCAAAATATACCGCTATATTATACTTATTGCAATTTTACTTTAAAGTCTGACCAGATCGGTCAGGCCATTTTATATCTGATAGGTTCTGTTTTCCGCAGCATATTGGGTAGGGGTTTTCCCTGTGCGCTGTCTGAAGGAGCGGCAGAAGTGGTAGACACTGGAAAAGCCGCATTCCTCCGCAATTGCGGTAACGGTAAATGGCGTGTCGACCAGCAGCTGCTTGGCTTTGCGGACTCGAATATCCAAAATATATTGCTTGGGTGTAACACGGTAATGGGTCTGGAACTGCTTTCTCAGATAAACCTCGCTGATCCCCAGGCATTTGGCAAGCTCCATATTAGAAAGGGTCGGGTCTTGTATGTGCTCCTCTATATATTTTTCAACAAAGGTCAGTCGATCCGAATTCTGCTCGTTTGGGGCTGCAAGACAATCCAGCAGCTCGTAAAAGCTGCTGTAAATTTTCATCCGGCTTTCATTACGCAAAAACATCTGCTGCAGGGTCCTAAAACGCTGGATGAAGTCTTGCGGATCATCCAACGGGAGAACCGCTATTTCCCTGAGATCCAGGCCACTGCAGGAAAAATTGATAAGAGGAAACCGCCCTTCGCTGTCGGTCACCCGGCAGTAGGAACAGCCCCGGGGTACGAGGATGGCATTGTCCGGCTTGCTGACATACCTTTTTCCGTTCAAGGTATAAGTAATTTGACCGCACATGGAAAAGCATACGCCAAAATATTGACGGTTTTCCATATTATAACAAGATCCTTTGGGGGAATACACGACCGTTGGTTTCCGAATATCCGTGATAACCAGTTCGTCAAAAGATATCATTTATCATCACCGGAAATCATCATATCAATAAATAACAAAAATATCAACAGAAATTGCGAAAATTAGTATCAAAAATGTTAAAGCAGTATCGATTTTCCCATTGTTTCTCCCGTACAAGAATCCTATAATACAGAAAAAGAGGAGGCATTATTTCGATATGGCTACAAAAAAACATCTATTCCCCCAGGTAGATCATTTTTACAAAGCAAATCTACACACCCACAGCACCATTTCCGACGGAAAACTGACGCCGAAAGAAGTAAAGGAAGGCTACAAAGCCCTTGGCTACCAGATCCTTTGTCTGACCGACCACGACATCATTGTGGATCATTCGGGCATGAATGAGCCGGACTTTCTGATGCTTACCGGCATAGAGATCAAAGTCAATGCCCCGGGTTGGAGTTGGACAGGCGGAAAAACATACCATATGAATTTGATCTCCAAAGATCCCGGCAATCTCTGGACTCCCAGCAAAATATACCGCAAATTTCCTGATTCCGCGGCGTACGAGGACGACATGCAGTGCGAAAATATGCCGCTGGAATATGGTCCGGCATCTATCAACGCTATGATCGAAAAAGCCGCCGAAAAGGGTTTTCTTGTTATGTACAACCACCCCACCTGGTCCTGTCAAACATACCCGGACTACGCAGGTCTGAAGGGTCTTTGGGGTATGGAATTGCGTAATACCGAGTGCTGCATGATCGGACATAATGAGAATAATTTCCGTGTGTTCAAGGATATTCTGAACAACGGAACCCGGGTTTTCCCCTTGGGTACAGACGATATGCACTCCCCCCGTGCCTTAGGAAAGTCCTGGATCATGGTCGGCGCAAAGGACCTGAACTATGACAGTGTGATCGAGGCACTGGAAAAAGGCGATTTTTATATGTCCTGCGGTCCGAAGATCACCGATGTGTATATGGAAGGCAATGTGCTGAAAGTGGCCTGCTCTGACGCGCAGCGGATCAACCTGGAGTCCCATGGCCGTATGGCGAAAGTAGTCATTGCCGATGACGTGCCGTTACGTGAGGCAGAATTCGATCTGGAAACCTTCTTCTCCCAGGTCAATCCCGACGATCCCAATGTGTATGTCTATGTTACCGTGACTGCTTCTGACGGCTCCTACGCCACTACCCGCGCTTTCTACCTAAACGAACTTATCTAATCAGGTGAAACCATGCAACATAAATACTACTTATTTGATTTTGACGGAACACTGGTAGATTCTATGCCCACCTTTGTTTCCGCGATGCTACGTATTCTGGATGAAAACGGCATTTGCTATGGCAGCGACATCATCAAGATCATAACCCCCTTGGGTCTGAGCGGAACAGCGGAATACTACATCGAGCAGATGGGTGTGAAGATGTCCAGGGAGCAGCTGATGGGCATCATGAAGGATTATATGATGGATGCCTATTTCCACACCATCCCCGCAAAGATGAATGTTCCGGAGGTTCTTCGGGAACTGAAAAACCGTGGTGCAAGTCTGAATGTTCTTACCGCCAGCCCTCATATCACCCTGGATGCATGCCTGAAGCGGCTTGGCTTATGGGAACTATTTGACAATGTATGGTCCTGTGACGATTTTAATACCACCAAAGCAGATCCCCAGATCTATGTACGTGCCGCCGAAAAAATGAACACCACCGCAGATAAGGTTTTATTCTTGGATGACAATCTGAACGCAGATCTGACCGCCAAAGCAGCAGGTATGCAGGTATGCGGTGTGTATGACGAATCCTCCAAGGATTATGTGGCGCAAATGAAGACCGCCAACGATTATTATATCTACGATTTTCAAGAATTACTGCATTTGGAAACAGACAAAAAGGCTTGACCGATTCGGTCAAGCCTTTTTGTTTGGCGGCGGGAGCAAGCCCCCGCCCTACGATTAAAACAACGTCGTTATCCAATAAATCAGGCCATAAACTACGCTGGCACTCACGCCGTAGACGATGACGGGTCCGGCGATTGTGAACATTTTTGCGCCGACGCCGAGGATGAATCCCTCGGTTTTGAACTCCACGGCGGGAGCAGCGATGGCGTTGGCAAAGCCGGTGATGGGCACCAAGGTACCTGCGCCGGCGTACTTTGCAATGTTGTCATACAGGCTCAGACCCGTCAGCAGCGCGGACAGGGCTACCAGGGTCATGGCGGTGGCGGTGCCGCTATCTGTTTTGTCCAGCCCCAGCGCCGTGTAAATATTCATAAAAACCTGGCCCAGGGTACAGATCAGGCCACCGATCCAAAAGGCGTTAATGCAATCCTTTTTGATTGGCGAATTGGGTGACATGCTCTTGACCAGTTTGTCATATTCCCGTTCTGTCATAAAGATCCCTCCGGGCTTAGGTTGCCCGGAGGGATCTTAGTTATACGTCACTTCAGCCAAATGATATTTGCATCGGTCATAAAATTGCCCAAGCTGTAGCAGATGAGCACATCGGAGTATTCTTCGTCTGCAAGCAGCTCTGTGACCGGCTTTTTATAATAGCGCAGGTCCACCAGAGTCACGGTTTCATAGGAATTGGCCAGGAATGTACCCAGGCAGTTAGCGTAGGAATCCCGGATCACCAGCAACCTGCCCTTACCGGCCGCATCGGGATTCTGGATTGTGACAAGGGAGTGGTTGCCGTCCAGGTAGACGGTATACTTGTCCAGCTCCTCCAGCCGCTGCTCATAAAACAGGCTGTTGTGGATCTCGTCATTTTCGCCATTGGTCACAGTGAAGGCCGTGTCATTTTTCCAAAGCTCCACGTTCTCGCTATCAGTCAGCCACAGGCCGCTTCGGGAGTAGGTGGAGCCCAGGAAGCCGGGGTGGCTTTCAACGGTGAAGCTTTCCGCCGTGGGGTAATCTCTGCCCAATATATCCATATAGGTGCTGTAGGCCGTGTACGCCCCCAGGCTGGTCCAATGGTGGTCCGTGCGGTAATACAGGGCGGCCCGGTCCTCTGCCTCCGTAAGGGTCGGCAGCAGGTCACGGCAGGTCACGCTCTCCCCTGCCATGGCATAGATGTCCCGGATAATGGCATCGTCGGTATAAGGATCGTGAAGGCCCAAAAGGGTATCCTCGAGCACGTATCCGGCAGAGGGAACCAGCATCAGGTCCACATTACGGCCTGCGGCTTCGGCAAACCGGTTGATGGCATTCATATTCCGCTCTGCGGCCGCTGGATTCCACCGGACCGGGGCTTCCACGAGTCGGTCGTCCTGTGCAAGGTACACATCCTTCGTAACCTGACGGTTACTCAAAAGGTCATAGTAAGCGTT
>JAZNDJ010000088.1:0-3533 GCA_045588045.1 Faecousia sp. | reverse complement strand
TTTGAATAATTTGCTTCTAGCAATATTACTCAAGAATTTTCGTTGGCTGTTAATTCGATTTCTCGAAACTTAAACAATCCATTTCATAAATTGTCCAAGGTGTTTGTTCGTCTTTGCGTTATTCAATTTACAAGGTACAGGATTTCTGTCCTCCGGGCACACGCCGTTCATCGGACAGCTTGCCTATAATACCATCGGGAAACGCATTTGTCAATACTTTTTTTTCAAAAATTTCGCCTTTTTTCAGGATTGACAAATCATGCACTTTCCATAGTTTTCATGGCTGGCATTTGTGCAATTTTACCTTAGGTTATGGCTGATATCCATAAGGGCATCTGCCGCATCCATAAGGCTGTCTTCCCGGCGGGCCAGATCTCCCAGGGAGACCATCCCCCGGAGAACACCGTCCTCCACCACCGGCAGTCTGCGAACCTGCTGGGAGCCCATCAAATGTGCCGCCGTCCCCAGATCTGTATCCGGGTGGACAGAGCGGATATCGGCAGTCATGATCTGCTCCACCGTGGTTTGATTCGGTGCGCGGTTTGCCGCCAGACAGCGGGTCACCAGATCCCGGTCCGTCACTAGCCCACAAAGCTTCCCTTCTGTGCACACCGGCAGGATCCCAATATTATATTGTGCAAGCGTTCGCGCTGCCACTGCAACGGTCTCGCCGGGGCTGACGGATACAACAGAATCGGTCATAATATCCTTTACCTTCATAAGCTATGCCTCCTCTTTGGAAAATGTTACCCACTCTCGCAGAAAATATACACAAAAAAACCGCCGCTCCGAAAAAATCGGAACGGCGGCGCATATACATTATATTATGTATTGTATCATCAGCCCTGCCGGTATGTGGACAGGAAGTCAGCCAGCTTACCGGTGGCGCTCTTAAGCTCCTCGATCTGAGGCAGGTAGACAACGCGGAAGTGGTCCGGCTCCTTCCAGTTAAAGCCACTGCCGGGAATGAGCAGCACCTGCTTTTCCCTAAGGAAATCCATGGCAAACTGCTGGTCATCCACGATGTTGAACTTCTTTACATCGATCTTCGGGAAAATATAGAAGGCCGCCTTGGGCTTGACCGCGCTCAGTCCGGGAATGTCATTGAGGGCCTTGTAGATATATTCCCGCTGCTCGTAGATCCGACCACCGGGGACGGTATGCTCGTTGGAGCTCTGGTAGTTGCCCAGGGCTGCCTGAATAATGGACTGGCCGGGGACATTGGAGCAAAGGCGCATATTCGACAGCATGTTCAGACCATCCATATAGTCCGCAGCCAGCTCCTTGTTGCCGGACAGGATCATCCAGCCCACCCGGAAGCCGCAGACCATGTGCGATTTGCTCAGGCCGCTGAAGGTAATGCAGAACAGATCCGGTGCCAGGGATGCGGTGGAGATATGCTCCTCCCCATCCATCACCAGCCGGTCGTAGATCTCGTCGGAGAAGATGATCAGCTCATGCTCCCGGGCGATCTGCACAAGCTGCTCCAGCAGTTCCTTGGGATACAGCGCACCGGTGGGGTTGTTGGGATTGATGACCACGATGGCCTTGGTCTTGCAGGTGATCTTGCTCCGGATATCTGCCAGGTCGGGATACCAGTCGGACTGCTCGTCGCAGACATAGTGGACAGCTTTACCCCCGCACAGATTGACGCTGGCGGTCCAAAGAGGATAGTCCGGAGAAGGCACCAGCACTTCATCGCCGTTATTGAGCAGGGCATTCAGGGAAAGCTGGATCAGCTCACTGGCACCGTTGCCGGTGTAGATATCCTTCATGGCCACATTGGGGATATTCTTGAACTGGGCATACTCCATGACCGCCTTCCGAGCGGCAAGGATGCCCCGGGATTCAGAATAACCCTGGCAACCAGGAAAGTTATTCCGGTAATTCTGGATTAATTCTTCAGGTGCGGTAAAGCCAAAGGGTGCCGGATTACCAATATTCAGCTTCAGGATCTTCTTGCCCATTTCCTCCATCCGGGCCGCCTCATCCACCACAGGTCCGCGGACATCGTACAGTACATTTTTAAGTTTGTCAGCCTTCGTAAAGTTTCTCACCAGATTCACTCCTTTAGAGTAAAAATAATCATGCACATTATACCACAGTTTTTTTCAAAATGCAACCGCCCCGGAGAAAAAACTCCGGGGCAGGCTTATTTTTTAGAAGCGGCACTTTTCGCTGATGTAGTTCTTCAGCTCAGAAATGGGGATACGGACCTGCTCCATGGTGTCACGGTCGCGGACGGTGACGCAGTTGTCCGCCTCGGTGGTCTCATCGCCCACAGTCTGGAAGTCCACGGTAATGCAAAGGGGTGTGCCGATCTCGTCCTCACGGCGGTAACGCTTGCCGATGGAGCCGGCGTCGTCAAAGTCCACCATGAATTCCTTCTGCAGCTCGTGGTAGATCTCCTCCGCCTTGAGGGAAAGCTTCTTGCTCAGAGGCAGCACTGCAGCCTTAAAGGGAGCCAGTGCCGGGTGCAGCCGCAGCACGGTGCGGACATCCTCGTTGCCCTTTTTGTCCACGCCCACGACCTCTTCGTCATAGGCCTCGCACAGGAAGGCCAGTGCCACACGGTCACAGCCCAGAGACGGCTCGATGACATAGGGGATGTAGTGCTCGTTGGACTCCTGGTCATAGTAATCCAGAGCTTTGCCGGAGGCCTCCTGATGGCGGCCCAGGTCGTAATCGGTACGGTCGGCGATGCCCCACAGCTCACCCCAGCCGGAGCCGAAGGGGAACTGATATTCGATGTCGGTGGTGGCGCGGGAGTAGAAGGCCAGCTCTGCAGGCTCATGGTCACGCAGGCGCAGGGATTCCTCCTTAATACCCAGGCTCACCAGCCAGTTCTTGCAGAAATCCTTCCAGTAGGCAAACCACTCCAGGTCCGTGCCGGGCTTGCAGAAGAATTCGCACTCCATCTGCTCAAACTCACGGGTCCGGAAGGTGAAGTTGCCGGGGGTGATCTCGTTACGGAAGGCCTTGCCCACCTGGCAGACGCCGAAGGGCAGCTTCTTGCGGGTGGTGCGCTGGATGTTGGCAAAGTTGACAAAGATGCCCTGGGCAGTCTCCGGCCGCAGGTAGCAGGTGGAGGAGGAGTCCTCGGTGACACCGATCTTCGTCTGGAACATCAGGTTAAAGTTCCGGATGGAGGTGAAGTGATGCTTGCCGCAGTTGGGGCAGACCACGTCCTCATGCTCGGTGATGAAGTCGTTCATTTCCGCAGGCTTCATAGCGTCCACATTGACACCCTTGCCGGACTCAGCGCTTTCGATCAGCTTGTCCGCACGGTGTCGGGCACCGCAGCCCTTGCAGTCCACCAGAGGATCGGAGAAGGAGCCCACGTGGCCGGTGGTGATCCAGGTCTGGGGATTCATCAGGATCGCTGCGTCCAAGCCTACATTATAGTCGGACTCCTGGACGAATTTCTTCAGCCAGGCCTTCTTGACGTTGTTCTTGAACTCCACGCCCAGAGGGCCGTAGTCCCAGGAGTTGGCCAGACCGCCGTAGATCTCAGAGCCGGCGTACACATAGCC